>JBAXIY010000157.1:0-5582 GCA_037138135.1 Verrucomicrobiia bacterium | reverse complement strand
CTGCGCTCGTGCCGCACAAAGTTTTTGAAGGCAATCGTCCGTCGAACACAATTCTTGCGGATAAACTCACGCCGGCAGTGCTCGGAAAACTCGTCGCGCTTTACGAGCACATCGTGTTTGTGCAGGGCGCAATCTGGAGCGTGAATCCGTTCGACCAATGGGGCGTGGAACTCGGCAAGGCGCTGGCGCAACGCATCGTTCCTGAATTGGAAAATAAAATTCTGCCGCCGCTCAAGCACGATAGCTCAACGAATAATTTAATTCGCCGCTATCGCAAAATGAAATCGCGGGCGTGAGCCAATTTTATTTCGAATGGAAATAAAAATTTTCCAAGACGCTGAAGCGGTGGCGCGTGAAGCGGCGAAAGTTATCGCTGCGGAGGCACGATTCGCCGTGGCGGAACGTGGGAAATTTGTCATAGCCGTAAGCGGTGGTAAGACGCCGTGGCAAATGCTCCGCGCCTTAGCGAATGAAAACATGCCGTGGGCACAGGTGCAAATTGTGCAGGTGGACGAGCGGATTGCGCCTGCCGGCGATGCGGATCGGAACCTGACGCATCTACGCGAAAGTCTGGCGCACGCGCCATTGCGCGGCGAACAAATCCATGCGATGCCGGTTGAGGAAAATGATTTGGAAGTTGCCGCGGCAAAATATGCCAGAACGCTGGCGCAACTTACGAGTTCGCCGCCGGTGCTGGATTTGGTTCATCTTGGTTTGGGCGCGGATGGTCATACAGCGTCGCTGATTCCGGGAGATCCGGTGCTGGACGTGGTAAATCAAGATGTGGCGTTGACGGGAATTTATCAGGGGCGGCGGCGAATGACCTTGACGTATCCGCTTATCAATCGGGCGCGGAAAATTCTTTGGGTGGTGACGGGCGTGGAAAAAGCCGAAATGCTGTCGCGACTGCGCGCCACTGATCTTTCTATTCCCGCCGGCAGGATTGTTTCAGCGACGGCTTTGGTTCTAGCTGACTGGGTGGCAGCCGGACAGCCTAGCGCTGTGTGATAACAGGACAGTGTGTGTCTTGATGACAGCCAGTTTTGTCAATCGGCATTGTTTTCGACTATTTGAAGCTCAGTTTGGCGGGTGGTTTTTACTATGTTTTCATCAAAAAAGCTGGGTTTTTAAAATGGCTGGACAATTTGGCATTGGTAGTGCTATTGTTCCAGCACGCGGTTGCGTCAGACAATCAAGGGAACAAAGTTGTAATCATATAACCCGTCTGATGCGACGTTCCGCCGCGCAAAAAGAAAGCAAATAAAATGAAACAGACCAAAAACATCCGTAAAGCGGGTTTCACCCTAGTAGAAATCATGATCGTTGTGGCCATCATCGGCCTGTTGGCAGCGATTGCGATTCCGAACTTCGTGAAAGCGCGCGCCACCTCGCAGTGCAACGCCTGCATCAACAACCTTCGCCAGCTTGACGCTGCGGCCAACCAGTTCGCGTTGGAAAAAGGCAAAACAACCGGATCGGCCATCAGCTATCCGACTGACCTGACGCCTTACATTAAGTTGACCACGGCTGGTTCAGTTCCTCCGTGCCCGGCGAACGGCACCTACACCTGCGGCAACGTGGGCACGAACCCGGCTTGCTCCTTGAGCACGCTCACGCCGCCGCACGCGCTCCAGTAAGATTAGAGGTTTAATTCCAAACCCCGAAGCTTAGGCTTCGGGGTTTTTGATTTTATAGAGGAAGTATTTTGAAAATTGAATAGTGGCATCGGTTGTGCTAATAAGGAGGGTAGCGTTTCCGCCAGACAATCTGTGAACAAAATTGTCCTAATAAAATCCGTCTGGCGGTAGTTCACGACGCGATTAACAAATGAAAACTAACCGAACTAACAATGGTTCCAGCGGGTTCACGCTCGTGGAAATCATGATTGTCGTGGCCATCATTGGTCTTTTAGCGGCAATTGCGATTCCCAATTTCGTGAAATCGCGGGCCAAAACACAAGCAACAACCTGCATCAACAACTTGCGGCAAATTGAAGCTGGCTGTCAGCAATTTGCCATTGCCAATAATCTGGGGCCGGGCCAGACCATCAACTACCCGACGGATGTGGCGACTTACGTCAAGCTTACCACCGCTGGCTTGATTCCGCCCTGTCCTGCGCGCGGCACTTATTCCCTGCTGCCGGTTGGAGCCAATCCACAGTCCCAATGTTCGTTGAGTAATACGGTCTCTCCGGCACATATGTTGGAATGAGGCGAGCCCCAATCTGGATGAATGAATATTTGCGCTTTGCCTGAGCCTTATGCTGAGACACAGTCGTTTTGGTCGCGGTCTAATAACATAAAAAACAAACAAAAAACAAAAATACATATGAAACAAAATAAACAAATCCGTTCCGCCGGTTTCACCCTGGTGGAAATCATGATTGTGGTGGCCATCATCGGCCTGTTGGCGGCGATTGCTATTCCGAACTTCGTGAAATCACGCACCACCTCGCAATGCAATGCCTGTATTAACAACCTTCGCCAGATTGATTCGGCGGCCAACCAATTTGCGTTGGAAAAAGGCCAGACTACGGGTTCGCCCATCAGCTATCCCACCGACTTGATACCTTTTATCAAGTTGACGACGGGCGGTAGCATTCCGATCTGCCCGGCGAACGGCACTTATGATTGCACTGAAGTCGGCACGAATCCGACCTGCACCTTGAGCACGCTCACGCCGCCGCACCAACTCCAATAAATAATTGATTCTCCACCATGGTCCGGGGCGCAAGCTCCGGACCTTTTTGCTTTCTTGGCCGGAGCAAATGATTTAATTACCCGCGATGTCTCGTCCTCGCATTCTTGGCTTGTTGCTGGCGCTGGTTACGATACTGGCTTTCTGGCCGGCGACGCAAAATGGTTTCGTCAACTACGATGACGACTTATACGTCACGCAAAATCCAGCGGTGCAAAACGGGCTGACCTGGTCGGGCGTTCACTGGGCATTTTCAAAAATCAACGTCAGTAACTGGCATCCGCTCACCTGGCTTTCGCACATGGTTGATTGCGAATTGTTTCGCCTGAACGCGGGCGGGCATCATTTGGATAGTATCTTAATCCACGCCGCCAACGCTGGATTACTGTTCGCCTTGCTGTTCCGATTGACGTGCGCCTTATGGCCGGCATTTTTAATCGCCGCGCTGTTCGCGTGGCATCCGCTCCATGTGGAATCTGTCGCGTGGATTTCCGAACGCAAGGATGTCTTAAGCCTTTTCTTTGCGCTGATCTCGATGCTGAACTATGTGCGTTACGTGGAGCTGGCCAAAGCCCAAAGCCCAAAGTCCAAAGTCTATTTTGCATGGAGTCTGGTGGCGTTCGCGTTGAGCTTGATGGCCAAACCAATGCTGGTCACGCTGCCGTTTATCCTGGTGCTGCTGGACTACTGGCCACTTTGTCGTTTGGCCGGTTGCAAATTACAGGTTGAAGGTTCGGAACCGCGCAACCTTCAACCTTCAACCTTTAATCTTAAACTTATTCTGGAGAAATGGCCGTTCTTATTACTTACGGTCGCGGCGTGTGTCCTCACCGTAATTGCCCAGCAGGATGCGGCCATGGTTCCGTTGCAGCAGGTGCCGATGGGATTGCGGTTGGAAAATGTTATTATCGCCTACGTTGCCTATCTGGCCAAGGCGATTTGGCCGGCGCATCTTTCAGTTTTTTATCCGTTGCCGAAATTTATTCCGCTTTGGAAGGTAGCCGGTGCGGCGGGGGTTTTGCTGGCTGCTTCGATTCTCGTCTGGAGGCAACGTCAGCGGCGGCCGTATTTACTGGTCGGCTGGCTATGGTATCTGGGCGCGCTCGTGCCGGTCATTGGCTTGGTGCAGGTGGGCGATCAAGCGATGGCAGATCGCTACACCTACTTTCCACTCATCGGAATTTTTCTGGCAGCTACCTTCCTGATAAAAGACTTCGTCCAGCAACAGCGTTTTTCGCCGCGTGCGGCAGGGGTTTTGGCTGGCATATTGCTGGCGGCTTTTTTACTGCTGGCCGAAAAGCAGTTGTCCTATTGGCGTGACAGCCAGACGCTATTTACCCACGCCTTGGCCGTGACCAAGGACAATACCCTCGCGCATCTCAATTTGGGCGAGGCTTTACAGGAACAAAATCGTCAGGCCGAAGCCATGGCTGAATACCAAGAGGTATTGCGGATTTCGCCCAGCCGCGTCGAGGCTTACAACAACATCAGCCGAATCTTGAATGATCAAGGCAAGCCCGCCGCCGCGCTGGAATACAGTCAAGCTGCCCTGCAATTGAATCCTAAGTCGCCGGCATATCACGACAGCTTGGGAATTATTTTGGCCGAGTTGGGGCGTTCTGACGAAGCAATACAGCATTTTGACGAGGCGTTGAAATGGGATGCCAACTATGCGCCCGCCTATTTTCAGAAAGGGCGGCTGTTACTTCGTCAAGGTCACGACCTAGAAGCCGTCAAAAACTTTAACCGCGCCCTGCAAATCGAACCGGACAATTTTCAAGTGTTGATCTACACCGCACGCGTGCTGGCGGCCAATGAAAACGCTCCCGCCCGTAATGGCGCGCAGGCACTCGCCTACGCCAGCAACGCTGCGCGGTTAGCCGGAACCGCGCAAGCAGTCGTGTTGGACACGTTGGCCATGGCACTGGCAGAATGCGGTCGTTTTACCGAGGCGGCGCAAATCCAACAGCAAGCCATGACGATGATTCGCGCCAGCGGTCAGCCGGAAGACGCTGTGATTATGCAGCGGCGGCTGGAGCTTTACCAAAAGCAGCAGCCATGGCGCGAATCCTTCCGCCAGCCGTGAATTTGGTTGCGATTAAACCAAGCGTTTTTTATTGTCACTGTGCTGGCGGTTCGAGGCGTTGCCAAGCGCCGTCAGGATTACGCGAGATTCATGAGTGTTATTCTTAAAACCCAGAAACTGCGCGTCGAGTATCGCAGCCGCGATTTGCGGCAGGCCACCAAGGTCGCCTTGAATGGCCTCGATCTCGAAGTTCGCGCGGGCGAAGTCTTCGGCTTCCTCGGCCCCAACGGAGCCGGCAAAACCACCACGATGAATGTCCTGCTCGGGTTTGTGCCGCCCACCAGCGGCGAGGCGAGCTTGTTTGGCATTGATGTCCGCCAACCCATCGCGCGGCAGCGCATCGGCTACCTGCCGGAGCTGACTTACTACTATAAATTTCTTACCGCCGAAGAGTTGCTCCGTTTTTACGCCAAAATTTTTGGCCTCGCCCACGCGGAAACGGACAAACGCATCGCCAGTTTGCTTAAGCTTGTCGAACTCGAACACGCCGCCAAGCGCCCTATCAAATCTTATTCCAAAGGCATGCAGCAACGTGTTGGCCTCGCGCAGTCACTCATCAATAATCCTGACTTGCTCATCCTCGACGAGCCGACCAGTGGCCTCGATCCGCTGGGGCGCATGAAAGTTCGTGAGATTATCCAGCGGTTGAAGAACGAGGGCAAAACCGTTTTCTTCTCCTCGCATGAACTGGGCGAAGTCGAGGCGATTTGCGACCGCGTGGCTATCGTGCACCAAGGTGAATTGAAAACCGTCGGCACGGTCGCCGAGATTTCTGCGGGCGCGGAAAATCTGGAAAAGG
>JBAXIY010000156.1:0-5645 GCA_037138135.1 Verrucomicrobiia bacterium | reverse complement strand
GATTTGCGCGGGGTCGCTCTTCTGGCTTTCGCCGGCGGCGTTCACGGCGCTCACGCAGATTTTTACCGTGGCTCCGTGCGCGAGGCCGGTCAGCGTCAGGTCGCTGTCGGTCGGGCTGCCAGCGGCCACAAAATCCGCATCCACACCCACGATTTGTTTCCACACGCGGTAATGATCGGCGCGGCGGGCGTCCGGCCAATCGGCGAGGATGGTTCCCGGCGCTCCGGCGGTGAGGATGGGGGCATCCGGCACGTCGGGCGTGTTGGGCGCGGCGGGCGGATTAAACCCAAACGCATTCCAGCGGGGATCATCGTCGTGGAGCAACTGGCCGAGTTCATTCACCAAGCCGCGTAGGCGTTTGCGGAGCTGGCTCACGGCGGCATCGCGCAGGTTCTTTTTCTGGCCGGAGAGGTTGATGCCATCGTTCACCGCGCTGCGGGCGGCGGAGAGGGCGTTGGCCAGCAGCCCGGCTTGGGCGGCGGTGACGTTGAGGGCGGCCACTTCGTTCGCAGGATTGGCGGTGAAATAATCCTTGAGCGCGAAGAGCAGGGACTGGCGTTCCTCGCTGGTGGCGGGCACGGCGGTGGAAAGATTGGGGAAGCCGGTGGGCAACCACAGATCCGACCATTGTTCGCCGAGTTTGAGCGCGAGGATTTTGCGCGCGGCGCCGAGGTAGGCTTTGCCGTTGGAATCGGCCACGGTGGCAGCGGTGCTTAACGCGGTCTTGGCACTGCGGCTGTTGTCGTAGTCGGTGCTGCCGTTGCGGGCGGCGGTCAGGTCGAGCCGCACATCGGCTTCTTTGTTTTGTTTGATGCCAATGGCCACCTCATAGGTGTGCAAACCATCGGCGGCGTCTTCGGCCAGCGTAAAAAGCTGGTCGAGGTTCATAGGGATTTCATTACTAGCCATATACTATCTCACTTTGGTTGTTTTTGTTTATGTTGCAAATCCCCGCACCGCTTCAGCGGCGGAGGAAATCCGGAAAATGATGTTGGTCCAATAAATCGGGCTGGTAGGGACGCTGCGCTGCGGCGTCCCCGCTCGGAAAGGGCGGAAGCACACCGTCGCCAGAGTGAGCGCGTGCGAATGTTCGGGAAAGCATCGCCTGACGCTCCGCTCGGCGCTGCGGACAGCGCAGCGCGCTGTCCCTACCGTTAAAATGGCCAAATCCTTGATAAAAAACCGGTTTGGCGGGTTTTTGTGCGCGAAATGACGGTCAAAACTCCGGCTGGCGGCGCAAAGCGTGAATTTTGACGGTCGAAAGTCGGGTTGGGCGACTCTAGCGCAGGTTTTGACGGTCAAAAGTGGCGTTGTGGCGGCTGGGCGTGGATTTTGACGCTCAAAACGGACGCTAGGGTTTCCGGGCGCGACTTTTGACGGTCGAAACGCGGGTTGGCGTTCCCCAGCGTCCGAATTGACGGTCAAAATGGGCGCTGGCTCGTCAAATCGGGCAAAATGACGGTCGGGCGACGCACCAAAACGCCAAAACCGGACTGCCGGTGAGCCGGAAATGGGGCGGGTCGAGGCGGCTGATTTTTTAATTATCACGCCTCCGATTTTGCCGGACGAGGTAGGACAAAGGCTGTCCAAGCTAAAAAATAATTAAAATTATTTTTCGGCGGGAAAAACTAACGCGGACAACGGCGGCGCAGCGGGAATTTGGCGGACGCTTAACGGGCGGTTCGCGCTTCAATTTGCTGGATAGCCCAACGCGCGTGTTCGGCGATCAGCGGTTCCGCGTCTTGGGCGGCCAAGTTCAGCACGGGCAGACATTTTTCATCTCCGACATTTCCCAGCGCCACGCAGACGTTGCGCAACAGGCCGCGCCGCTTCGTCCGCAACATGGGGGTTCTGGCAAAGCGGGCTTTGAAACCGGCGGCGTCCAGTTGGAGCAATTCAATCAAATCCGGCTGCGCCAAATCCGTTCGCGCGTGCGGCTTCAATAAATTTCCGGCGCGCGCAAATTTATTCCACGGGCAGGCGGCGAGGCAATCGTCACAGCCGTAGATGCGGTTGCCGATGGCTGGGCGCAGCGCGACGGGGATGGAACCTTTCAGCTCAATCGTGAGATACGAGATGCACTTGCGCGCATCCAGTTGAAAGGGCGCAGTGATGGCCTGCGTGGGACACGCGGTGAGACAGCGGGTGCAACTGCCGCAATGATTTTTCTCCGGCGCATCCGGTTCCAGTTCGAGCGTTGTCAAAATTTCCGCGAGAAAAATCCAGTTGCCGAGCCGGCGGCTGATGAGGTTGGTGTGTTTGCCGACAAAGCCAAGTCCGGCGCGTTGCGCAAGATCGCGCTCCAAAATCGGGCCGGTGTCCACATACCAAAGGACCTTGCGGTCGGCCACCTTGTCGCCGGCCAACGAATCAATGAAACCGGTCAACGCCTCGAGTTTTTCCGCCAGCACCTCGTGGTAATCGGTGAATTGTGCATAGCGAGCCACTAGCCCGGCAGATGGCAGATGGCAGATGGCAGATGGGTTTTCTATCTGATAACTGACGGCGAGCGCGATGACGCTTTTGGCTCCGGGCAAAACTTTTTGCGGCTCGACGCGTTTATCGGCATTGCGTTCGAGCCATTGCATTTCGCCGTGCTGCTTTTCCGCCAGCCAGCTTTGAAATTTATCCGCGCTGGCGGGCGGGGCGGCGGTGGTGAAGCGGCAGTCGTCAAAACCGAGTTCGGCGGCGCGTTGACGGATGTCCGCCTTCATCTTTTTTCCCGCGTGGCGAGTTTGTATTGCAGGACGATCTGCTGAGCGGCTTCACGCACGGAACGGAGGTCGGTGTTGATGAGGACATCGGCCTGGCGGTAAAAAGGTTCGCGCACGGCGAGCAGGTCGCGGATTTTTTTCTGCGGGTCGGCGTCGTGGAGCAGGGGACGGTGCGACTGGTTCTTGACGCGTTCCCAAATCTTTTCCGGCGAGGCCCAGAGGCAGATGACGAGCGCAAAGGATTTTAACGCGGTCAGATTTTCTTCATTCGTGGGCAGACCGCCGCCGGTGGCGATGAGGGTTTTCTCGCGGGTGGAAAGTTCTTTCACGACCTGTTTTTCCAGCGCCCGAAAAGCCGGTTCGCCTTCCTTCGCAAAAATGTCCGCGATAATACGGCCAGTGCGTGTCTGGATGAGTTCGTCGGTGTCGATGAATTCAAAGCCGAGCTGCTCGGCGACGTGCCGGCCCACGGACGTTTTGCCCGTGCCCATGAAACCGATGAGCGCGAGGTTGACGATGTGGCGGTCGCTTTGCATCAGGCAGTTTCAAGTTTCAAGTTTCAAGTTTCAAGCCCTCAATTTCGCACACTCGACAGAATCGCCAATTGCGCTAGGATGGAATTGTGAAATTGCCGCCGCTCATTTTGGCCTCGACCTCGCCGCGCCGCGCGGAATTGCTAAAATTGTTGCCGGTGCAATTTCGGGTGTTGCCCGGTCACGCCGACGAAGTTGCCCACGAACATCTTTCCCCGCTGGAAATCTGCCAGCTTAACGCTCATCGCAAGGCGCGCGCCGTGGCCAAGCAGATTCCCGATGCGTTGGTGCTAGCCGCCGATACGCTGGTGTTTCTCGATAATGAAATTCTCGGCAAGCCGCGTGATTTGGCGGAAGCGCGCAAGATGATCGCGCGCTTGCAAGGCCGCCATCATCAAGTGGTCACGGGCGTTTGTCTGATGCACCTGCGCCACCATCGTGAACGGATTTTTGCCGTCAGCACGGACGTCTTGTTTCATCCGCTGAACGCGCGGCAGATTCGTGATTATCTCGCGAGCATCCAACCACTCGACAAAGCCGGCGCTTACGCAATTCAAGATTCTGGCGAAAAAATTATTTCCGAAATCTCCGGTTCCTACAGCAACGTCGTCGGTCTGCCGGTGGAACAACTGCGCGAAGAACTGGCGGCGTGGTCGGCGGGAAAAGCGTAAGAACTACTGTTCGATCAGCCGGTAAAACTTTTGCGAGGCACCCGCCGCGCCATTGCTGACCGTGATGATGCTGCCGTCGCCGAGGATGTTCGAGAGATTTTGCCAGCCGGTGCCCAAAGCGTTCAGATATTGAACGGTGTAGGTCTTGCCCGGTTCCGACTGGATGGAAACCAAAAAATTCGTTCCTTGTTTGGTCGGGGCGAAGAAAATTGGTGCCGGACGAATCCAAAAGCCGCCTTGAATGGAAAAGCGTGCGCTGCTCGGAACCGCCGCGAGCGGTTGGCCGACGGTGCCGGTCAATTGAAAGCGATTGCTGCTGTTGGTGGCGCCACCGCCAGCGACAATGCTGCGAGTGATGGAGAAGCGCGAACTGCTTTGCGCGTAAGTCGCGCCGGAAACGCAAACCAACAGTAAGATGAGCAGAGGTTTCATGGAGCTTATTTATTTTCTCCCGCCGTCTTCATCAAAGTTTCCAAATCGGACAAACGTTTTTCCAGAGCTTTGATTTGAGCATCTTTTGCGGCGGCCTCGGCTTTGAGTTTTTCGTTCAAGCCTTGAATCGCCGCCAGCGCTACACCGTCTTCATCCACGGTGGCGATGTGCCGGTCGTCCGAGCCGACGTTGAAGGCGGCGTAAAAATCCTGTGCCATTGGCCCGATATGACGCGTGGCAGCGTCTTGTTTGTAATTCCAACTGGTGATTGGCAGGTTCACAACACGGTCCAGCACATCAGTTGGATTCACCGACTGAAATTGCTCTTTTAAGTTCCGGTCGCTGACCGTGTTGAAAGCCGTGGCATTGACGTAGCCACCGACGCGCACGTTGCTATTCAAATAAAAGCCGGTGCTTTCAGCTAGCATGACACGGTTTCCGGCGGCGTTCGGCAGAGTGACGCCGGTGTTCTCACTGACCGTGACTCCGTCCAACACGATGCCGCTCGTGGTCGTGGTGATGGAACGGTTGCGGTCGGAGCCGGGCAGGATGATGCCATTCGTGTTGAGGGTAATGCCGTTGACGTTGATACCTTGATTGTTGGCGCTGATGGCAACGCTGCCGCCGGGCACAGGCAAAGTGATGTTGCCGAGCGAAGTGATTTTTACATTGCCGTCAAAGGTGAAATCGCCATTGGTGCTCACGCTGATGTTCGCGCCTTGTTGGGCAGGGAAATGAATGGTGTCGCCGTTCAATGTCAGATTATTGATGGTCAAATCGGCATTGCTGTTGCCGGTGTAGAGTGCGAGGCCGCCGTTGTAATCCACGCCAATGTTGTAGTCGTTGCCGATGCCGAGCTGGCTGGCCTGCAATCCGCCATTGACCATCACGCCGTTCGTGGACAAAGCCAGCACATACGAATTATTAGCCGCGATGCTAAAAATATTCGAATAGCTTTGAAAATTTCCGACGGTGGCCGACCACGAACCATTGGCGATGTTGGCCGCGCTACCGGCGGCGTTAGCAAACTGAGCATACGGTGCGGGCAACAGTTGCACACGCGGCGTCAGCGTCTGGGTTACGCCACCGTTGGTGACGGTGATGTCCAGCCAGCGGGCGTGGCCGTCGAAGGCATTGCCAAAATCCAGATCCACGGTGAACAGGCCGTTGACCAAGGTCAGCTGGTTCGTGCTACTGCCGCCGATTTGATTGCCGCCAGTCGGGGCGCTGTAGAGAGTAAAGATCATCGTGTAAGCGCCGTTGGCATTCGTGCTGCCATCGTGCAACTGGCCCTG
>JBAXIY010000155.1:0-5658 GCA_037138135.1 Verrucomicrobiia bacterium | reverse complement strand
CTTCATCGTTTGTGGTCGGAATCTTTAACCCGCCGCTAATCGTTTCCACCGTCTGCCCCTTCGCTTTAACCGGGCGCTAATTGTTTGGGTGTGGTTGCTAATCTATTTAGCGGCGCGTTAATCGGTTTAGCACGGTGCTAATCGCTTTAGCATGGCGTTAATCCTTGGGTTCAGCGGTTTTATTCTTGGGGTGTCGCGTGGTATCGGTTTAACGGGCGGTTAATGGGTTTAGGCGTGCGTTAATCGGGGTTTGTTACGGAATTGTAAAATCTGCGGGCGTAATCATTTTTTTCTTGGCGATAAATCGGGGTGGGATTTTATTGGTTGCCAACTGCTCGTGGTCTTTCCGATGAACGGGAGGCGGGCGGCAGAAAGAAACTTATTATGGCATCAAAACCAAGTGCAGAAAAGGCGCTGACCGATGCGGCCAATATTGACAAGGTCTGGGCAGAGAACACGACCATCGTGCTCGGCAAGGACGGCGATCCGAACAATCCCAAGGTCACTTATGCCGACTTTCAGGCGGCGGAGAAAAAGGTGTCCGATCTGGTCGATCAAATCGAAACTGTCCGCAATCAGCTCACCAAACTGGTGGATGACAAGGATGATGCGGCGAAGGATTTAACCGGCCTGAACACGCGGGCCTTGAGTGCCATCCGCGGTCTCTTCGGCCCGGATTCGGCGGAATACGATCAGGCCGGCGGCGTGCGCACAAGCGAACGCAAAGCGCCGGTGCGGAAGCAGAAGCCGACCGCCTAGGCGGATCGGCGTCTGGCGAGCGCGGAATTTTTCCCGCAGGATTGCTGCTCGGCCTTTCAGATGTCACACTGGCCGGGTAGCAATCCATGTCTATTCTAATTTGCTTCGCTTTAAAAGAAGAGGCCGCGCCGTTTCGGAAAATCGCGGCGGGCAAAACGGATTTGTCCACGTTCATCGTCGGCATCGGCCGCGCGAATGCTCGCTAATCCAAACTTGCGAAGCAAAAGCCGTCACCTTAATTTTGAATGATGGAAGTCCGCAGCATTGAAGCCATCGTCAAAATGCTGAACGATGCCGGAGTAAAATATCTCATCGTCGGCGGGCTGGCCGTCAACGCGCATGGCTTCGTGCGGTTGACGCGGGACATGGACATCGTGCTGCAATTGAAGCGGCCAAACATTTTGCGCGCGCTCAAGGTGCTGGCCAAAGCGGGGTTTCAACTGGCGATTCCCGAAAAGCTGGAAGTTTTTGCCGATGCAAAAATCCGTGCGCGCTGGCGTCGCGAAAAAAACATGATCACGCTGAAACTATGGAGCGATAAACATCAGCGCACGCCGATTGATATATTCATCTACGAACCGTTTGATTTTGCAAAGGAATTGGCCAAGGTGCATGCGCAGGAAATCGCGCCAGAAATTGTCGCGCCGGTGGTTTCGCTCAAAACGCTTTTGAGGATGAAACGTGCCGCCGGTCGTCCGCAGGATTTGGAAGACATCCGCGAGTTAAAAAGCATTCAATGAAAAAAGAATTTCACGTCAAGCCAGATTGGAAATGGGCGACACCCGCAGGTAGCCGTCAATTTGACCGGATGCTGGACAGTGGTTTGACTTTCCGCGAACGGCTCCAATGGCTCGAAGCGGCTGAAACCTTGTCTTTACGAATGGCTGGCAATCGGCGCAAAAAACCAAACCACGCACTGCGTGTGGCGGCATAAAATGTCCACGCTCATCTGCTTCGCCCTGAAAGAAGAAGCCGCGCCGTTTCGGAAAATCGCGGCGGGCAAAACGGATTTGTCCACGTTCATCGTCGGCATCGGTCGCGCGAACGCCGAGAAATCTCTGCGCGCGTGGCTCGCCACCGAATTGCCGGACTTGGTGCTGACCTGCGGCTTCGCCGGCGGCTTGCATCCCGATTTGAAACTGGGCGACGTGGTGTTTGAATTGCCCATCGCGAATCCGCCGCTCACCACGCGGCTCCTCGCCGCCGGTGCCAAGCCCGCCACGTTTCACTGCGCCGACCGCATCGCCACGACCGTCGCCGAAAAGAAAAGTTTACGCTTCACCACAAGCGCCGATGCGGTCGAGATGGAATCCGCCGCGATCCACGCGGTCTGCGCGGAATACAATATTCCCTGCGTCACCGTCCGCGTGATTTCGGATACGGCGCACGAGGATTTGCCGCTGGATTTCAACGCGCTGGCCAAGGCGGACAAGAGCATTCATTTCGGAAAACTGTTCCTCGCCATCGCCAAGTCGCCGGGGAAGATTGGCGCATTGATGGCATTGCAGAAGAAAACCAAGTTTGCGGCACAACAACTCGCGGCAGTGCTGGCGAAGCTAGTTGCCTAGTGAACTGTTCAGCCGTAGCTCGCGGCCTTGGAACCGGTGACGTGGCGCACCCAGGATTGAAAGATGAGCGCGAGCTTGCGTGGTTTGCTTAATTTCACCGGCGCACCGAAGACGTTAAATTTTTCCTGCTCGAGCTTGCATAACAATTGCCAATAGACGCTACCCATGAGTTCGGCGGCGACCATCGCGCGGCGGTCTTCCGGCGGCAATGTTTTTTGGGCGCGGGCGTAAAAATGTTTTGCTCGTGCGGCAATGCTGCTGGCGAGGGCGAAATACCGGTCGGAATACTTTCCCGCCAGAATCTCGGCTTCGGTGACGTTGAACTTTTTCAACTCGGCGAGCGGCAGATAAATTCGTCCGCGGTCGGCATCGTTCTTCACGTCACGCAGAATGTTCGTTAGCTGGAGTGCCTGACCGAGATAAACGGCGTAGTCGCGGCACGCGGGATTTTGGTAGCCGAAAATCTCAATGCTCAACAAGCCGACGACGGACGCGACGCGGTGGCAATAAAGTTCAAGCTGGGCGTCATTTTCGTAACGCAATGTGTCCAAATCCATCTCGCAGCCTTGGATGAGTTCATCGAATAGGGCGAAGGGCAATTTGAACCTTTGAATGACGGGGCGAAATTCCTGGTTGAGAATGAATTCCGGTTCCTGGTTTTCACAGGCGCGGCGGATGTCGGCGCGCCACGCGGCGAGTTCGGTGCGGCGTTTCTCCGTGGGCACGGAATCCTCATCGGCCACATCGTCCACGGCGCGGCAGAAGGCGTAGAGGGCGGACATGGCGTCGCGTTTTTCGCGGGGCAGGAGGATGAAAGCCAACGCGAGGTTGGAGGCGCTTTTTTTGGTGAGCGCGCGGCTGTGCTGCATGAGTTACACGCCGCGCGGCGGCTGGTTGGGCGGACGTATGGGCGGGAGACCGCCGGTTTCGGCCAACGTGGGATTGTGTTTGCGGTGTCCCCGCTGACGGCGCAACCGTTTGCGTTTTTTGGCACCTTTGCGGAAAACCAAAAGCCAGAGGACAAAGCAGCCCACGCCAATGCCGACGGCCAGTAAAATGGCGACAAAAATCATCCAGTCGGCGGCGGCACCGCTGGTGGGCATTTCATCAAATAAGTTCATCAGTCAGTCTCACCGGTGTCGGTTTTCATGTTCAACCTTTGCATCCGGTAACGCAAGGAATGTCGGGTGAGCTTAAGCTGTCCAGCGGCGCGTGTCAGGCTGAAATTATTCTGCTCCAGCGCGCTCTGGATCAATTCCCGCTCCATCCGCTCCAGCGCGGCTTCAATGGATTCGTCCGGTTCGGCAGTCGCCGCGCCGGGCTTTTGCAGCCGTGCTTCCAGCATGAAATCCGGCAGGCTGGCCGGCTGGACTTTTGGGCTAGTTTCCAGGATCAAAGCGCGTTCCACGACGTTCCGCAGTTCGCGGACGTTGCCGGGCCAGCGGTGCGCGAGCAGTTTCTGGTGCGCAGCGGGCGTGAATTCGGTGATGTTTTTATTCAGAGTCGCGCGGAAAATTTTCAGGAAATGTTCCGCCAGCAACCGCACGTCATCGCCGCGTTCACGCAACGGCGGCAGATGAAATTGCACGACGTTCAGGCGGTGAAACAAGTCTTCGCGAAATTCACCCGCATCAATCGCCTGCACGATGTCGCGGTTGGTGGCGGCGATGAACCGGACGTTCACGCGCAATTCTTCCGTGCCGCCAACGCGCGTGAAGGTGCCGTCTTCCAGAAACCGCAGCAGTTTCGCCTGAAGCGGCTTGCCCATGTCGGCGATCTCGTCCAGAAAAATTGTGCCGCCGTCCGCTTCCTCGACGCGCCCCGGTTTTTGTTTCAACGCGCCGGTGAATGCGCCTTTTTCGTGGCCAAACAATTCGCTTTCCAGCAGCGTTTCGGGGATGGCCGCGCAGTTGATGCGGACGTAATTTTCATTCCGCCGCTTGCTCAAGGCGTGCAGCGAGCCGGCGACGAGTTCCTTGCCGGTGCCGCTTTCGCCCAGCACCAGCACGCGTGCGTCCGTCGGCGCGACGGTGCGGATGAGCTGGCGTAGCTCGCGAACTTTCGGTGAGTCGCCGACGATTTGTTCGAGGCTGAACGACTCGCCGGTGCGGGCGCGCAACGCCGCATTTTCCGTGAGCAACCGGTAACGCTCGGCGCACCGCGCAACGGCATGAAATAATTCTTCTGGTTCGAATGGTTTGGAGAGATAATCCATCGCGCCAGCCTTGATGGCTTCGACCGCGAGCTTGGGCGTGGCGTAAGCCGTGATCATCAACGACGGCAACTCCGGCCATTGGCTGTGAATCTTTCTGAGAAAATCATAACCGCTCATGCCGCCCAGCCGCGCGTCCGTGATGACCATGAAATAATTATCCTGAACCAGCAGGCTTAACGCCTCTTCGGCAGACTCGGCGGTGCGCACGGTGTAAGTTTCATCCGTCAGCATGGTCATGAGGGAACGACGCATGTTTTTGTCGTCATCCACAACCAGCACCGATGGCAGCGGCAGATTCATTTTAAAAAGGGTTTGGGCAAAGCTTTGGTGGGGAAGACTACTGTAAATTTGGCGCCTTTTCCAAGTGTGGAATCGACGCGCACCTCGCCGCCGTAGAGTTCCACGTTGTGTTTCACGATGGCGAGACCGAGGCCGGTGCCCTTCGTTTTCGTCGTAAAATAGGCTTCAAAAATCTGTTCGACCTTGTCTGGAGCGATGCCCGGGCCGTCGTCGGCCACCGAAATTTCAATTGCATGATCACGCCGCACGGTCGCTTCCACTCGGATATTTCCCTGTGCGCCCAGAGCTTCGCGGGCATTTTGCAGCAGGTTCACTAGGATTTCCGAAAGGTGTGCACGCTGCATCAATAGCGCCGGAAAATGTGCGGCGAGCTCTTTTTCAATTTTAATTTCCGTTGGCACGGCGGTGGGGAACACTTGTTCGATGGCCTGATTGATTTTTCTCACCACATCGAGTTTTTCCACGCGCCCTTCGCTCAATTGGGCATAGCCCATGACCTGGGTGATCACGCGGTCGGCGCGGGCGACTTCTTCCTGGATGATTTCTAGCTGCTGTTCGGCGGCGACCGGGTTGGCGTGGCGTAGCGAGCGGCGCAAGGAATAGACAGTGTTATTGATCACCGCCAGCGGATTTTTGATTTGGTGGGCAAATTCGGCCGCCAGCCGGCCGGCGGAATGCAATTGGTTTTCGCGCGCAGCAAACTCGTCCGCCTCTTCCGTCGCCAGCCGTTGCCGTTCCAGAAACGCCTGCACGCCGTAGCAACTCATCGCCGTCAGCCACAACACCAGCATCCGCAGCATGATTGGTTCGCCGATT
>JBAXIY010000154.1:0-5771 GCA_037138135.1 Verrucomicrobiia bacterium | reverse complement strand
TCATCGCCCTGACCCAGGTTGGCAGCGCGGCGACCACAAATTGTCTTTGGGACAACAATGACATCATCGGTGACGACGCGAACCTCTCGGCACCCCTCATACATTTTCACCAACCTACGACTGCAACCAATAATAATGTGGGAGGAACTCGATTAAACATGACGATTCGGAACCTTCGGATTGAGGGTGATCGAGGTGGGGTTCTGGTTAAAATTCTAGCTGATCCTGGCGATGTGCTAGATGGGTTTCATTTTGAAAATATCTCCACAACGGCGACCCTCTCATCAGAAGGCTCGCTACAATCCAACAGTAATGGCGTGGTGAGTGGAGTGGACTTCCTGAACCTTCGCTATGCCGGAGTGCTGGTGACCAATTTTGCCGGGACCAAAATCTCTATTGTCGGAACCAATGTGGCGACTCCTCAAATATTTCAAATACCCAATCCGCCGGGCAACCTGACTGCCACAGCCATTTCCACCAACCAGATTAAGTTGACGTGGAATGATGTGGCCGGCGAGACGGGGTTTCGAGTGTGGCGTTCACAGACCAACGGCGGTCCTTACACACAGGTGGGCGGCGATCTCGCTGCTGGTGTGACGAATTATAACGACACCGGTTTGCTGCCGGTAACAAGGTATTATTACGTCATAACGGCTTTCAATTTGATTGGGCAATCGGTCAATTCAACCCAAGCCACTGCGAACACCTCAGACGATCCAAGTTTGATTCTCCACTGGAAGCTGGATGAAAACACCGGTCTAACCACGGTCGATGCTGCGGGCAGGAACCACTTGGGCACGTTGGTGAGCAGTCCCGCGTGGGTTGCTGGACGCTATGGCAACGCGGTCAATTTTACGGGTGCCAATTATATTTCCACCCCAAACACAACCGACTTGCAGATCACCGGGCAGATTACGCTCACCGCTTGGGTGAAGATGAATAGCACGACAGCAAACATCGGGGCCATCATCTCCAAGAAAGATACGGACATCAGCGGCGCGGGATATGAAATGTTATACCTTGCCTCGACGGGAGAACTACGAGTGCGTGGCGGTGCCGGCGGTCTGGCTAATGCGACAAACGCGAATCTAGGCACGAATTGGCACCACCTAGCAGTGGTAATCATCAATACCAATGCCACGATTTACGTGGATGCCATTAATATTACCACCGACGGCATCCTGACCGCCCCGACCGTAAGCACCAATCAATTGAGGATTGGTTTGAACTCGTATGGCGGCGGCGGACTGAACGGTATGATTGATGGCGTCGAAATTTACAACCGCGCGCTGAGGCAGGCAGAAATCCAGTCGTTGATGTTTAGCAATGACTCGACAGGCGTGCCGGAAACTCCCATTACGAACATGGCGATGACCAATGGCCAGATGGCGTTAAGTTGGAACAATGCGGCCTTCAGACTTTACAATACCACGAACCTAACGCCGGCAAACTGGACACTATGGCTCGGAACCCTGACAACCAACGGCGGTTCGGTGAATGCCAATATCCCCATCACCGGAACCCGGAGCTTCTTCCGCTTGGTATGGCCATGAAATTCCATCGATTATCCTATATTAATTTAATAACCCCAATGGTATTGCAAAGTTGTCCTTGCTGGCCTTACTCGATTTGGCGGACAGGCATATAACCATACTCCCACCTTCGCACTGTTCGTGTTGATATCCACTCAACCCGCAGATTCAGTTGGCCGAAGGCAATTAGCTTTAACGACATCCTTCTATAAGCTGCAAATTTCCTCATAAAAATTAGATTATCAGCTTGGCATTGCCTTCCTACCCATATTTAATGGGGTTTCGACTAACAACAAAACAAAACACACTTAAAACATTATGGCAAAAGCATTGACAAAATCACAAATCGCGGCGGAACTCGCCACTAAAAATAACCTCACCAAAAAACAGGCTGTGGAAGTCCTGGAATCCCTCGTTCAACTGGCCTATAAGAACGCCAAAAATACCTTCACCATCCCTGGGCTGGGCAAGCTGGTTCTCGTCAACCGCGCCGCGCGCATGGGTCGTAATCCGGCCACCGGCGAAGCCATTAAGATCAAAGCCAAGCGTGTCGTGAAATTCCGCGTGGCCAAAGCCGCGAAGGATGCCATCCTTGGCACCAAGTAATTCTAGTTTCAATTTTATAAGTTGAATCAAGCTCATTGCACTGAACTTAGGCGAGCTGCTGAACTCAAAGAGCGGATTGCGAACCTGAATCAGGAGCTAGCGGCCATCTAGGTAAGCAGACAAGACCTATCGGCATCAAGACGGCCAAACGAGTGGCGGCTAAAAAACAAATGAAGTGATTTAACGGAAATCTTAATCACCAAGGCACTCTGTTTATTCAGAGTGCCTTGTTTATTTCGCTCCAACCTGTGCCGTAAGATATGTAAATAATTAAACCAAGCAGGACTTGTGCTCACAACTCTGATGCCCACCTAGCCCCGCATGCTATGACCTTTGGAGGTTTTCACTTAAAATGATTTAAAAGCTAAACGCGATACAAACCAAGGTCACTAAGGTCGGCTTTATGCGGGTCAATCCCAAGTTGTATTTTACACCAACCGCCCAGTCCAATTTGGCTAAACTCGGCAAGGGTAAGAAAAAAACAAGCCAGAAATAATTTCCAGCGCTCAATCCCAAATCAACAGCCGCACCGGCGTCGGATTATAGGCATTGCAGGGATTATTCAGCTGCGGACAGTTGGAAATCAGGCAAATCAAATCCATTTCCGCTCGCACCTCAACGTAGCGCCCGCCCGCGCTGACGCCATCCGCAAAAGAAAGTTTTCCGTCCGGCGTCACCGGCACGTTCATGAAAAAATTGATGTTGTGCGTGAGGTCGCATTTCGTCACGCCGCGACCCCAGCGCGAGATTTGCAGCATGAACGTATCGCGACAGCTGTGCATCCAGCGCTTATCCAGCGCGTAGCGCACCTGATTGCTTTCCGCCGCGCAAGCGCCGCCGACGGTGTCGTGCCGACCGCAAGTGTCAGCCACAATCGTCGCCAAAATATTTCCCTCGCTGGAAACCAACTTTGTGCCGGTCGTCAAATAAAGCGAACCCTGTTCCCGAATCGTATCCTGTGCGGAATAGCGGTCGCTCATGTCGTGCGCGTTATAAAACAGCGTGTCCACGGCTTGGTTGCCCTCAAGGTCCACGATACGAAACGTCTGCCCGCGTTTGATCTCGTGCATCCAGCCGTCGCCAGCGGGCAAGGTGATATCATAAACCGCCGTCGCTGGCTGCAGTTTGCTTTCAGTCAAAATAAACGTGCTCATAATCAGGCTCCGAGAAAAAGTCGTTCCGTCAAAGTAAAGCTGCGTTGGTTCTCGCCGCGGAAATTACGACAGAAATCATCCGGCCCCGGCGGCGGAGTTTTCAGCACGGTCAACTTTACTGGCTTGGGCGCGTATTTTGGATTCGGATCCAGTGGATGCTGGCACGTATTCAGCACCACGAGCACATTCATCTCGGCTCGCAGATCGACACCTGCGCCCGCCACGGAATTGCCCGCATGAAACTGCAGCATTCCTTCGGCATCCACGTCGAGGCGACTAAAAAAATTCACATTCGCAACCAGATCGCGTTTGCCGAGTCCGTGCTTACCCAACTCGATGAGAAAATTATCATGCGCATTGCGATACCAGTCATTGCGTTTCGTTTGATACGTCGCCACGCCGTATTTTTTCTCAACCGCCGCCGCGTTGCAATGTCCGCCGAGTGGATCATGCCAGCCCACCGAATCAGCGGTGAGGGACAGCAGCGCATGGCCCATGTCGCTCATCAGCACATGACCGCGCGTCAGCTTGGCCGTATATTGCGCCTTAAGCGTGTCAGGAAGATTCAGCCGGTCCAGCGGCTGATCCGCGTTGTAAGCCATGAGGCCCACGTTCGCACCGCCCTCGAGATCCGTGATGCGCAATGTCGTGTGCCGACGCAGACGCCAGGACCACAATCCGCCACCAGGTAAATTTTCCTCAAATAAAATGTTCTCGTTACTCATGATTGAATCCACTCCATTCAAACCTACTCTTTTTCGATGATGGCCAGCGCCTGACCGGCGTTGACTAGTTTGCCCGGCGCGGCAGCGATCTTCTTGATGACGCCTGCGAACGGGGCTTCCACGCCGACTTCCATTTTCATCGCTTCGACGACGATGACTTTTTGTCCAGCAGCCACGCGTTCGCCTTCCTTTGCCAGCACGGTCCAGATATTGCCGGTAATCGGCGAGGCGATGAGCTCGCAGTTCGCTGGAGCGACGAGTTCGTCCGTGGTCGGTGCAGATTCCGTGGAGCTGGTGAAGTTGATGGAACCATCTTTGACCCAGCGTTCGCGTTCTTCGGTAAATGCTTTCTGCTGTTTGTCGCGAAACTCAGTGATACTCACGGCGTTGTCAGCGAGAAATTTACGGTATTGCGGATAGCTGAACGTGCTTTCCTCGATGTCCAACTTTACGCGGCCGTGCAAAAACGCTTTGCGGAATTCCAACAGTTCCTTCGCGCTGACCGGATAGAATTTTACCTGATCGAAGAAACGCAGCAGCCAAGGCTTGCCCGGTTCGAAATCTTTGGTGCTGCGATGCGTGTTCCAGACCTGCGCGGTGCGACCGAAAAGCTGGTAGCCGCCGGGGCCTTCCATACCGTAGATGCACATGTAAACGCCACCGATGCCGACGACGTTCTCGATGGTGAAGGTGCGCGCGGGATTGTATTTCGTGGTGACGTAGCGATGACGCGGATCCACCGGCACGGCGACCGGCGCGCCGAGATAAACGTCGCCGAGACCGAGCACGAGATAGTTCGCATCGAACACCGTTTTCATCACCTGCTCGACGCTGTCGAGACCGTTCATGCGGCGGATAAATTCGATATTACTTGGCAGCCACGGCGCTTTGGGACGCACGCCTTGGATGTATTTTTCAATGACCGTGTGGATCGCCGGATCGTCGTAGGACAACGGCATCCGGACGATGCGCGTGGGCACTTCGAGCGATTCGACGGCAGGCAATTCGCTTTCGGCTTTCGCCAAAATGCCGATCAATTTCTCCGGCGAAATCACGCGGCTGTCGTAATTCACCTGCAAGGAACGCACGCCGGGCGATAGTTCGATGACACCTTCGACCGGATTTTTTGCGAACCACTCCATCAGCAGATGCACGCGGAAACGCAGCGCGAAATCCAGCACGAGCGAGCCATACTCGATGAGAATATATTTATCGCCCGCCTGCCGATACGCGACGCCAGGATGATTCGCCGTCGCCGGAAGGCTGTGCAAGATCGCGGGGTTCTGCGGCAACGATTTTTTGGTGATGATCGTCGGCGCGAGCGAAAACTTTTCGCCGTTCAACTGTTGGATGGCTTCGTCGTCGTTGAGTTCCGTTTCCAGCGCATCGGCGAATTGCATCCGCACGAAACGCACGGTGTCGCCGGGGCGCAACTGACCAACCTTCCAGAATTCCGCCTTGATGATGCTCGCGGGACACACGAAACCGCCAAGGCTCGGGCCGTCCTTCGCGAGGATCACCGGCATGTCGCCCGTGAAACAAATCGTGCCGATGGCGTATTCGTTGTCGTGGATGTTTGAGGGATGCAGCCCCGCGTCGCCGCCGTCCGTGCGCGCAAAATCCGGCTTCGGGCCGTTGAGCCGGATGCCCGTGCGATCGGAATTGTAATGAACTTTCCAATCAGTGCTGAAAAAAGTGGCGATGAATTCTTCCGTGAAAAAATCCGGCGCGGCGTGCGGGCCGTAAAGCACGCC
>JBAXIY010000153.1:0-5779 GCA_037138135.1 Verrucomicrobiia bacterium | reverse complement strand
TGCTCGAATACGAAACGCTCGATGGCGCGCAGGTTGAGGAAATTGTCCGCACCGGCACATTCACGCCGCCGCCCAAGCCTCCCGCGAATGTCGGTCCCATGATGGGTGCCCCTGCTGGCACGCCGCTGCCGGAAAATCCGCCCAAACCCGTGCCGCCCAAATTGACCGGACTTGGCACGCCAGCTCCGGCACCAGCCGGCTGACCGCCACGAGTTGATTCAGGCCTCGGAATTTTAATGGAAATATTCCATCCCAAACCGTGAGCCATAAAAGTGACCGCATCGCGGCGATGATTGAATCGTTTCAGGGACAAAAACTGGACGCGCACTATCTCGGCTACTTTGACTGTTTCAATCGGCAACTTTTCTACGAAGCGCACGATGTGTTGGAGGATTTATGGTTGCCGTATCGGCGGGGCGCGAACGGTGATTTTTACAAGGGACTGATCCAATTGACCGGCGCGTTCGTTCATCTGCAAAAAAACCGGATTCGTCCGGCGGCCGCTTTGTTCAAACTGGCTCAGGCCAATCTGCAAAAATATCCTTCGCCGCATGAACAGTTGGATTTAAAAATCGTTTTGCGTTTGATTACCGATTGGTTGCGGCAGTTGGAAGCCAATAGCTTCACAGTTAATCCACTTTCAGACGCGAACGCACCGCGCCTGACATTACAAACTTGATTTACCATGGATCCGAAACGCATTGTTATTGCTGGGGGCAGCGGGTTCATTGGCCGTGCGCTGGCGCATGCATTTTACGCGCGCGGTTTTGAAGTCGTCATTTTCACCCGGACGCCGCACACGCGCACTGATGGTGTTCAAGAAGTGTTTTGGGATGGAAAAAATTCCGGTGATTGGATTGCTTTTCTTGACGGGGCGGAGGCGCTCATCAATCTCACTGGTAAAAACATTAATTGTCCGCACACGCCGGATAATGTGCGTGCCATCACCGCCTCGCGGGTGGATTCCGTAAACGCCCTAGCCAGTGCCCTAGGACAAATCAAAATTCCGCCGCGTGTCTGGGTGCAGGCCAGTGCCACCGGATTTTACGGCGACACCGGCAACTTGGCTTACGATGAAAATTTGGTGGCGGGCGATAACACGCTGGCGCAAATCTGTCGCCAATGGGAAGCAGCGTTCGCCGCCGCCACCATTCCAACCACGCGCAAGGTGACGCTGCGAATCGGCTTCGTTTTGGGGCGTGAGGGTGGCGCTTTGCCGGTATTGAGCCGGCTGACCCGTTGGTTTCTCGGCGGAGCGGCTGGCAGTGGGCGGCAATATATCAGTTGGATTCACCTCGCGGATTTGGTGCAGATGTTTGTTACAGTCGTGGAGCAGGAAAACTTCACCGGAACTTTCAACGCCGTCGCGCCGGACGCGGTGACGAATGCGGACTTCATGCGCGCGTTGCGCCGGGTGTTGCATCGTCCGTGGAGTCCACCCGCGCCGGAATTTGCCGTGCGGCTCGGCTCATGGCTGATGCAATCCGAGCCGACGCTCGCCTTAGTCAGCCAGCGTTGTGTGCCGGCAAAATTTCTTGAGGCGGACTTTCCGTTTCAGTTTCCGCAATTAACCGCCGCGCTGGAAAATTTGTGCCAGAATGAAAACCCTTAGCCGAGCGCTTCGGCGATGACTTCAGCCATGTGGCGGGTGCGGACGGTGGCGAGATGTTGCACTTGATGACGGCAACTGGTGCCGGAAACTACGGTGGTCGTGCCGTAAGGTTGTTGTTTCAGTTGCGCAATCAGCGGCGCGGCAATTTTTACGGACAAATCGTATTTGGATTCCATCATTCCGAAAGCACCAGCCATGCCGCAACAGCCGGTGTCCAGCAAGGTGGCGCTGCGGCCGGGCAGACGATTGGCGAGGCGTTGCATGGCGGCGGGATCCGTCAATGCCTTGGTGTGACAATGGGCGTGGATGACAAGGCGTTCGTCCTGCGGTTTAAAGAAAAGCGCGTCCGGCTCGCGTTCGAGCAGTTGGCCGATGAAATCTTCAAAGAGAAAACTGCGTGCGGCAATTTCGCCGGCGCCGGCCAGATTTAATTCCCGGTAATCTTCGGCAAACATGGAGTAGCAGGACGGTTCCAGAAAAATAATTGGCGTGGTTCCCGCCGTGGCGGCGAGGAGGGCGAGATTGAGAGCGCCGAGTTTTTCCACTTCGTCAAGATTGCCGACGCTGAAGGCGGGGCGACCGCAGCATTGGCGTTTGGCCAGCAAAGTGACGGCATAACCGGCGGCTTGGAGCACGGCGACGGCGGCCCGGCCGATGTGCGGTTCCTGATACCGCACAAAGGTGTCGTCCCAGAGAATCACGCTACCACGCTTGGGTTGGGCGTGGTTGTGATGTTTGGCAAACCAATGATCAAAACGTTCGCGGGCAAATTCAGCCATCGGCCGCTGATCGGTGAGACCGAACATTCTGGCCATGACATGCCGCACCGAGCGCGAGCGCAACAGGAGATTGGCAATTCCCGGCAACGCACAACCGACGCGCCCCATCATATCCAATGAGCTGACGAGCCGTTGCAGCCGGCTTTTGTGCGTGCGTTGGGTGCGGGCATGGAGCAACTCGGCTTTAAGCAGCGGCAAGTTGACGTTGGACGGGCATTCGTTAGTGCAGGCGCGACAGGAAAGGCAATTGCTCAAGGCGTATTCCAATTCCTCGCTGCGCAGCGGGTCGGCGATTTCGCGTTGTTCCAGCGCCGCGCGGATGAGATTGGCGCGGCCGCGCGTGGACATGCCTTCTTCGCCCGTCGCCAGGTAAGTCGGGCACATTGTCGGCGTCTGTTTCGTGCAGCCACCGCAGCCGTTGCATTGTTCCAGATTGGCGATGAACGATTCGTCTCGCGCGGCAAACGCCAGTTTGGGATCAAAAGGCAAAACGAGATTGCGATCCGCACCTTGACGGAGGTGATGGTCGATTTGGTAACGGCCATCGCCGATGATTTTGCCGGGGTTGAAAAGATTATTCGGGTCGAAGGCGGATTTGACTTCGCGCATCACCCGGTAAACTTCCGCACCAACTTGCGCGGGCAAAAATTCCGTGCGCGCAATGCCCACGCCATGTTCCGCTGCGAGCGAGCCTTTGAACTGTGCGACCAGTGCGGCGACCTCATCGGCAATCTGCCGGAACTTTTTCAAATCTTCGCCGCTGTGCAAGTCCAGCACGGGACGGACGTGCAGTAGTCCCGCCGCCGCGTGTCCGTAAAATGAAGCCTCGACACCAACGCGCCGCATCAATTCTTGCAAGCCCGTGACATACGCCGGCAAATCGCGCGGTTGCACCGCCGCGTCTTCGATGAAACACGCAGGCTTCGCGTTGCCTTTGCGGCTGGTGAGCAGCGAAAGCCCGGCCTTGCGCATCGCCCAGACCAGCTCGCGTTCGCGGCTCGTTTTCAAAATCAAACGGCGCTGGCCAATCTTCATTTTCGCCAGCTCCGCAAGTTTGGCTTTTGCGTCCGCAAAAAATTCCACAAGCAAAATGGATTCGCAGGGGTGCGCGTCCAGATGCAGCAGGTCGCGCACAGCTTGAAATTCCCGTTGGCCGCGTGTCTGGTCGAAGAGCGGACGGTCAACGTGCTCAATCGCCGCCGGCTGTAATGGTAAAATTTCTTGCGTGGCCGCCATCGCCTCGGTGATCGAGTCAAAGAACACCACGCCCACTCCGCGTTCGGCGGGCAGGGGAACCAGATTCAATTCCGCCGAAAAAATTCCCGCGAGCGTGCCTTCACTGCCGCAGATTATGGGAATCAGATTGCTCGGTTGTTTGACGGCGCGCGCGAGGCCGTAGCCCGGCCAGCGTTTCAAAAGTCCCGCCGGAAATTGTTCGCTGATGAGCATTTCGTTCAATGCCACCAGATCTTCCACGATGGTGCGCTGGCGGCGAAGCGTTTCCAGATGCGCGCCAATGCGCGTAATCTTGCCGTCGGCCATGACAATTTCAATTTCGCGGACATGCTGCCCGGTTGTGCCAAAGATCGGGGTGTAAGCACCCGAAGAATCATTCGCAATCATTCCGCCGAGCGTCGCCCGCGAACTCGTGGCCACGTCCGGCCCGAAACAAAAACCGAACGGTTTGAGATACGCGTTCAGTTGGTCCAGCACCACGCCCGCGCCGACGCGGACGGTGCGAGCTTCCTTGTTGAAATCCCAGATGACGCGGTTGTGCCGGGCAAAATCAATCACGAGTCCGTCGCCAATGGCACCGCCAGAAAGGCCAGTGCCACCGCCGCGCGGGGTCACGGAAATACCAGCCGCCAGCGCCGATTGAATCAGATGCGCGGCTTCGACGGTGCTCTTTGGAAAACCAACGGCGGCGGGAACAATCTGATACGGCGAGGCATCCGTCGCGAAAAGCTGGCGCGTGCGGTTGTCGAACGCGACTTCGCAGTTTGCCGCGTTGAGCGCCGCCATCTGTTGGGTGGAAAGCACGGCGAACAAGCTATCGGCGTGACAGCCGGTTGACAATCGCATTAACTCATCGCCCATGAGTTCGAGTTCGCAAAAACGTTCCGAAGAATTTTTAAAGATCAGCGGCCAGTTCAAACTCGGCGCGCTCGTCACCGAATCCTCCCATCCCGTCACGGCGAATCTGAGCGACGTGGCAAAAACGGATATTGCCGCTGCGCTTGGACTGTTATTACAAGCCGATGGCGATGTTGTGAACAAATTCCGCGAGTTTGCCGCGTCCGGTCGCGCGGAGAAAATTGCTGCTGTCATTTTAGATTCAATCCAGTCCGGCGGGAAAATTTTCTTCACTGGCTGCGGCTCGACCGGACGCTTGAGCATACTGCTGGATTCCATCTGGCGCGATTTTTGGCGACAGGTAGGGTCGGCGCAGCGCAGCGTCCCTACCGACTTGGAAAACCGCACGTTCAGTGTGATGGCTGGCGGCGATTATGCGCTCATCAAATCCGTTGAAGGCTTTGAGGATTTTACTGCGTTCGGTGGGAAACAGATTTCTGATTTACGTGTCTCCGCCAAAGATGTCGTCTTTGCCATCACAGAGGGCGGTGAAACTTCATTCGTCATCGGCACGGCGTGGGCGGGCGTGCAAGCGGGTGCGAAAGTTTATTTCGTCTATAATAATCCCGACGACATTTTGTGCGAACACGTCCAGCGCAGTCGCGAAGTGATTCAGGACGCGCGCATCGAGAAAATAAATCTCACAACTGGACCGATGAGCATCACCGGCTCCACCCGGATGCAGGCCACATCCATCCAACTCGCCGTGATGCTGACGGTTTTGGAAATCGTCGTGCGCGAGTTGACCGGACAAAAATCTATCGGCGTTGCCAATGAATTTCTGGCGCAGCTTGAAACGCTCCACGCCAATTTGTGCGCGCCGGAATTTTTAACATCGCTGGCGAAACTGGTCGCATTGGAAGAATCGGTTTATCGCGGCGGCGGCAAAAACAATTACTTCGCTGATCAGTTTGGGGCGGATGTTTTGACCGATACCACCGAGCGTTCGCCGACGTATTGCACGCCGCCGTTCCGCAAGTTCGATGACACCACAGCGACGGAATCGTGGGCATATTTATTTTTGCCGGAGCCGGACGCGGCTTCCGCGTGGCGCAGCATCCTGAAACGCGAACCGCGCTGCGTGGCCTGGAACGATTTGGAAATCCGTGCGCTGGTGAGCGAAGATAAATTTGCCCGTACACGGGAAATCATCGGCAAGATCAGCGCCCACGAGCTGCGGCGCTTCCGGATTGGTTTGGACGGAGTAAAAAATCGTCCGTTGGGCCAAGGCGATTCGGCGATTGCCGTGGTGAGC
>JBAXIY010000152.1:0-5788 GCA_037138135.1 Verrucomicrobiia bacterium | reverse complement strand
GTCGCGCGCCAGGCGGTGATGCCGCCAAAACTTTTATACTCGTCGCCGTCCAGAGTGAGCGAAGTCCAGTTTTCCAAAAATCCGGTGGTGGCGGCGGCGGTGAGCGTTTTGAATTTCGGCAGATTGCCCGCGCCGACGCCGCGCAGTTCGAGCTGAATTTTTAATTTATTTTTGCCCGAGTTTTTGGCGGACCATTGCACGTCGTAGCGGATGGCGGAAATCTCGTTGGTGTGGGCGCGCAGTTGGGCTTGGTAGGCGTCGCGGTCGAACAGGCTGGGCGAGAGGGCGGTGCGGCCTTGCAAATCCACGAGCAGCGGCAGAACTTTGATGACGCGACCCGTGACGGCCTCGGCAGCGGAAGCCGTGGCGAAAAGGCCGAGCGTAAGCAGCAAAATCAGGAGCGCGCGCATGGGGCAACGATAGCGGGGAGCGCCGTGAATTCAACTCATTTCGGGTGGAAGCCGACGACTTGCACGGTGGGGCCGTTGCGGAAAAGGATGGCGATGAATTCGCGCTGGCTCACGCCGGCTTGGGCGATGGCGTGAACTTCATAGGTGGTGCCATGGACATCGCAGTAGTTCCAGATTTGCTGCTGCATGTGGGGATTCACCGGGAGCTGTTGACCCGCGCCGCGAATTACCCCCCCGGAACCGTCGAAGCTGCCGTCGCTTTCGCGCAGTTGCATGATGCTTTGAATCGCCTCGCCATCCACACCGGGAATGCAGGCGAGCACATTGCTGTCGGCGGTATTGATGTTGATTTTGCCGACGGAATAGGGCGTGAGCACATCGCGCAGGCCGAACGGATAATCCTCCGCCTGCCCTGGCGCGCGGCCAAAGCCAAGTTTGTGATGCTGGAACGGCGAATTGGGATCCGCGGCGGTGCCGCCTTTGAACATCAGCGGCGTGACGCCTTTGATCAATTGCAATTCCTCCAGATCATCGATCGGCGCGTTCTTGGCGTTAAACGGCGGCGTGAGACCCTGATAAAAATCGCTCTCCGCACCCGCCGGCCGCGTGGCATCGTCGGCGTCAATCCAATCCTGAATCGAATCGGCCACGATGGAGAGGTCGCCGGCATCCGCGCCCATGGTCGTGAGAATTTGGGTCAACAGCGGCGTGTCGGCGCGATTGACGTTGATTTTGCTTTCCTGCTCGATGATGTGCAACGAAACGAAACCGTCGCCGACCGGAAAATTATTCAGTGACAGCCCCGCCAGCGGTCCATTCGTTTCCGGTCCATCGCCTGGACCACCGGCCCAGATTTGCCGTAACGAAGTCGGGCTGGGTGGTTCCTGCGCGAGAATCCAGCACGCGCGCTCCACGCCGGCGCGGCCGATCCACAGCAATTTTTCATCGTCGTTGCCGTTCGCCGCCAGTTGCGATTCCACCTTCATGAACACCGCGAGCGCGCCCGCCAAAATGGACAGCACCAGCACCGCCACCATGACGATGAGGACGGCGAAGGCGCTACGGGAATGGCGCGGGGAAATTTTCATTGGGTTATGGGCAGCGCGGGAGGTTGCAAACCATTTGGCTGGGGCCGTCCACCGCCGCCCGCGCCATTTTGCATGGCGGCCGGCAGCGACTGCGAGGGCAATGAATACACCCGCGCCACAGAAAAATCCGGCGCGGACGCACCGGCGACGACGTTGCCGCCGAGCACCAGCTTCACGCGCAGCAACGTCGGAATGGCGTTGGTATCCAGCCATTCGTCAGCCCACTCCAGTTTGTTTTTGTCCCAGCACTCCACGTTGAACTTGCGGACGTTGCGCGCCAGCACGAGCGGAAATTGCTGTTCATCCGCGTCCAGATCCATCAGCACGGGATTCTGGCGCAATACGAGATTTTTTTGATTGTCGTCGCCCGCTTCGAGCGAAAACGTCAGCCGACGCAGGGTGAAATCGCGCTCGGTGTTCGGGTTGAAAAATTTGCCGTTGCGCGGAAAGATTTCCGGAACCCGCGCGGTGAAACTCAACAATGACGCGTTTTTATCACCGTCCAATACGAAGCTGTAATACTGTGGCGACGCCTGAAACGACTGGATGGCCATCAGCGAATCCTCAATGGTGCGAAGGGTGATGCGCTGGCGTTGCGCCTGCGCAGCGACGTCCTGCGCCACCATGGTCGAACGCATAATGACCGCCCACGTGGAGTAAATCGCCGCGATGACCATGCCGAAAACGGCGATGGCAATCATGATTTCAATTAGCGTGAAACCGAATTTCAAATGACGAATTTCAAATGACGAATTCCCGCCGCGTTCGGCACGGGGCTTTATTCGCAATTCGCAATTCGTAATTCGCAATTTCATTTACGGATGAAGTTGCCGCCTTCCATGCTGCCAGCGGGCGATTGCGGGCGATAAAACAGCGTCGTCAGATCGGAAACCGGATCGCGGCTGCCGCGAATTTGCACGATGCACTCCACGCTGAAAAGTTTGTTGGTGGCAACTTCCTGAATTTCCGCAGTCCAATGATAATCGCGGTAGGCATCGCCCAAAATGTCCGCCATGCTGCCGGAATACGTGCCTTCCTCAAGAATGTTGGTGTTGGCATACGTCGCCAAAACCGGGCCAGCATCCACGAGCGGACGTTGCAACCGCCGCGCGTTGGCCAGCGAACTGGAAATCAGGCTCAAGATGGCGAACGCGGTGAGAAAAAATATGGCGATGGCGATCATCACTTCCAACAGCGAGAACGCGCGGCGGCGTTGAGAAAAATTATTTTGCCGCGTTTTCATTGGTTCACATCGCTGACGATGGGTGTGGCGGTGGCGTAGTCGAGCGTGATTTTTTCCGATTCGCCGCGCCCCAGCAGCACCACGACGGATTCGTCACAGGTGCCGTCGGGATAAAAAAATATTCGCGCCCAATCAGATTCCAAATAGTCCTGCCGGAAAATATCGAGCATCGCAAACTTGATGTCGTCCGGCAGCGTGCCGGCGGCGACCTTGCCGTGGTTCATGGTGCCCGCCGCCGCGCCATCCACGCTGAAGTCGCCGGCGGCGGGATGAATGAGCACCGAAGTTTTTTGTTTGCTGAAAATGGCGCGCTCCCGCGCCGTGAAACACACGTCTTGAAAATCGCTCAACGCCTTGCGCATCCCTTCCTTCTGCACCGCGCGAATGAGCGACGGCATACCCATCGCCGCCACCAAACCGATGATCGCGATGACGACCATGATTTCAATCAGCGTGAAGGCGCGGGGGGGGTTCCAGTTGCCAATGGCCAATTTCATTTAGTGGATGGAGGAAATCAGCTTGAACAGCGGCAGGAAAATACTCAACAGAAGGAAGCCGACGACGACCGCCATCACGATGATCAGCACCGGTCCGATTAGATCGCTCATCACACGCAGCGCGATTTGCAATTCGGTTTCGTAAGTGTCGGCAAGATTGTTGAGCGCGCCCGGCACATCGCCGGTCTCCTCGCCGATGCGCACGAGATCCACCATCAATTGCGGGAATAATTTGCTCTGCGCCAACGGCTGCGCCAGCGTCTTGCCGTCCGTCACCGCCTCGCGCGTCTTGGCGATGGCCTCGCGGATGAGGCTGTTGGACATGACCTGCTCGGTGATTTTAAGCGCGGACAGCACCGGCACGCCGTTTTGCAGGAGCGTCCCCAGCGTGCGCGCAAACTGACCAAACAAATTTATCTGCACGACGTTACCGAACACCGGCAGCTTCATGCGCCACTCATCCAGTTTTCGCGCGCCAGCCGCGCTTGACTGAAAGCGTTTGAACAGAATGACCAGCGCGATCACCGTCAGCCCCATCAGCCACCAATAACTCGTGAACATATTGCTGACGCCAATCAAAAACCGCGTCGGCAGCGGCAACTGGATGTTGAAGCCGTTAAAAATCTCGATGAACTTCGGCATCATCACCGTCATGAAAAACACCACCAGTAAGATGCCCACGGCGATCACCATCACCGGATAAATCATGGCGGACTTGAACTTGGCCTGCACCTCGGCGAACTGCTGGAAATGCGTGGCCATGCGCCGCAACACCGGCACCAGCGAGCCGGAGGATTCACCCGCGCGCACCATGTTGACATACAAGTCGGAAAAAATCCGCGGCTGCCGCACCATCGCGTCAGACAGCGAACGGCCTTCCGTGACCTCCTGTTTCAATTCGCGGCTGACCTCGGCGGGAATTCCCCGCGTCTGCAAATGCCCCATGCTCGTCAACGCCACGGTCAACGGCATGCCGGAATTCAGGAGATTCGCCAATTGCGTGGTGAACGTCGCCAGCTCTTGCAACTTCGGTTTGCGCTTCTGCGACATCTGATCCCGCATGGACTGCGGCAACAGCGACATCAGATTGATGCCATTTTTGTCCGCACTTTTGCCGACGGGAATTGCGCCCGCCTTCACGTCCGTCACGGCGAGCGGAAAAAGTCCCGAGCGCTGAATCTGCGCCAGCGCGGCACTGCGGTCCGTCACCTCCAAAACGCCCTCGACGAGTTCGCCGGAACGCTTGCGTGCTTTGTAAGAAAACTGCGGCATAAAGTCTTGTATTCAAAACCGGGCGCGGATGAAAGTTGCAAATTATCCCACGGTAAATCCTGCTTGACGCACGCGCCATTTCGCGGTTGCATGGGCGGCATATGAAAATCAAATTTTTCGCCGTTCTCGCCGGAGCCGCTCTCGTCGCCACGGGTTGCGTCAAAACCGTCAACGATTCCCACACTTTCGCCACCACTTGGAGCAAAGACTCCGTCGCCGGTCGCTACCAGCGCACTGTCGAACAGGTTTATGCGGCGTCCGTCGCCGTCATCCAGAGCAACGGCGTCCTCATCACCGAATACATCCCGCACGACAGCACCAACGCCACCCGCTCGCTGGAAGGCAAAGTCAATCAGCGCAATGTCTGGATCCGCGTGGAAGCCGTTGACCCTCGCACCACGCAGGTGGACGTGCAAGCGCGCGGCTCTTGGGGCGGCAGCGACCTCGCCCTCGTGCACGAGTTGGAAAAGGAAATCGCCCTACAACTGGCGCGGTAAGCCCGTTCGCAAACCTAGATTCTGTTCATAAACGCCGAGCTTCACGCCCGGCGTTTCTTTTTTGCCCTGAAGCTCCTGATGGATGCGAGCCAGCCGGCGCGCCGCGATTTCCGCCATCGGCGAATCGGGAAATTGCTCCACAATTTTTTCCAGCGTCGCCACCACGGTTGGAACTTCGGCGCCCAGATCCACCTGAAAATTTGCCAGTAAATTCAGCCACGCCGCCACCTGCTTGGGCTTGTGCTTCGGTTCGTTGATCAACTGGTTCAACTCCAGCGTCGCCAGATCCAGCCGCTTGAAATCGCGCGCATAAATCGTCGCCAACTTCTCGCGCACCTCCGTATCGTGCGGATGCTGCTCCAGATGTTTCACGTGCACGGCGGCCAGCTTGCCCGGCTCAATTTCCTTGGGCCGTAAAAATTCTGTGGAGTTCAGCAACCCGACGTTATCCACACCTACCGGCAGCGCCATCGCCTGCCGGTCGTGTTGCGCGAGAATAATTTTCTCCGTCTCGCCCAGATGCGCGAGCCGCTGCTCCGCGCGCAGGGCAATTTCGGTGTTGGGAAACCGCGCCACAATTTTCTGCAATGCCACGCGCGCCGCGTCAACGTCAGCGCTTTTCTTCAAATGCCAGTCCGCCAGTTGCGTCAGGGCGGCGACCACCTGCCGGTCTGGTGCGCCGGGCAAGACGCAAAAATGGTTCAGCGTATTCTCCGCGCCGGGCAGATCGTTCAGATCTTCCGCCTGGATGTTGGCCAGCAACATTACGCCCTCGAAATCC
>JBAXIY010000151.1:0-5802 GCA_037138135.1 Verrucomicrobiia bacterium | reverse complement strand
TTGTTCGGTTTACATTCAGCGGTTTCGCTGCTAAAAATTGCGCGTGCTCAATTCCTCCGCCATTTGGAAAAATCTCAATTCGCCGCGCCAGTTGTTTCTCATCGCTGGACCGTGCGTGATTGAGAATGAAAAACTTTGCCGCACCGTCGCCGCGTCGCTCATCAAGACCTGTAAATCGCTCGGCATTTTCTATGTGTTCAAGGCCAGCTTTGACAAGGCCAACCGCACGTCGGGCAAAGCCTTTCGCGGGCCGGGTATCGAAGCTGGACTCAAGACGCTCACCGCCATCCGTGAAGAATTTGGCGTGCCCGTGCTGACCGATGTCCATACGGAGGAGCAGGCCACCCTCGCCGGGCAGGTTGTGGACATCCTGCAAATCCCCGCCTTCCTCTGCCGCCAGACGGATTTGATCGAGGCCGCCGTCGCCACCGGCAAAATTGTGAACCTGAAAAAAGGCCAGTTCCTCTCGCCGGCGGAAATGGGGCGCGTTGCCGAAAAGGCGCGGCTCGCGGGTGCCAAAAAAATTCTCCTGACCGAACGCGGCACGACGTTCGGCTACAACAATCTCGTCGCCGACATGCGTTCGATTCCGATCATGAAGTCGTTCGGCTTTCCCGTGGTGTTCGATGCCACGCATTCCGTGCAGCAACCCGGCGGCGGCGGCGACAAGACGACCGGCCAGCGCGAGTTTGCGCCGGTGCTGGCGAAGGCCGCGCTCGCCGTCGGCGCGACCGGCCTGTTCATCGAGACGCATCCCCAGCCGGACGAAGCCATGAGCGACGGCCCGAACATGATTCCGCTCGGCGAAATGGCCACGGTGTTGCGCTCGCTGTTAAAAATTTACGAAGCGGCGAAATGAAAAAATTCAACGCCAAAAAATTGCAGCGCGCGGCTCGATTAAATTTTAGGCTATGAAAATTCTAGCCAGAGTTTTTGCTCTAATACTCGCTTTTGTGGCTGGCATAGTCGCGGGTGTCAGCGTTTGCTATCTTCATCTTCAGCGGGCAATGGAAGCCGAGAAAATAGTAGAAGCTGAAAGCCGAGCCAATGAAGCGCGGTATGTTTGCGGAGAGCATCACGCTGCGCTTTACCAACGTGCCGATTTTTATCGTCAGAAGTTTGGCCGTTGGCCTACAAATGTGCAGGAGCTAGTAGTGACTCATTTTTTGCCGGAGTATTCGCAGGTGCATTTGTGCTACCTACAAATCCCAGCCAGCGGTTTGATAACATCATATGACCAAAGGGGGGCTTTTATTGAGCAGACCCAGCACTGCACTCTTGGATATTATGTTTTGTCACCATACCGATTTGGATTTGATGGCACTAACTTTACGGTGAGTTGCACTTTAGACGTTTCACACAACAAATGACCGTGAATATTTGCCGCTTTTGAATTCCATGCCCAAAAAAATTTCCGCCGCCAACCGCCAGCGTGCCAAGCGCATCAAACTGTTCCTCTGCGACGTGGACGGCGTGCTGACGGACGGCTCGATTTTCATCGGCGGCGAGCGCGAGTTCAAACGCTTCAACATCCGCGACGGTCTGGGTTTGGTTTTAGCGCGGCGCGCGGGCCTGAAAGTCGGCTGGGTTTCCGCGCGGCCTTCGCTGGCGACCAAGCTGCGGGCGGACGAACTGAAGATTGATTTTCTGGTGCAGCAGGGCGACGCCACCAGCAAGACGGCGGCGATTGAGCAGTTGCTGGCGCAGGAGAAATTGAATTGGTCGGAAACATGTTTTGTCGGCGACGACATCATTGATCTGGGGCCGCTGACGCGCGCAGGCGTGGCCATCGCCGTCGGCGACGCGGTGGCCGAGGCGAAGGCGGCGGCGCATTTTACGACTAAAGCTGTCGGCGGACGCGGCGCGGTGCGCGAGGCGGTGGAATTGATTTTGCGGGCGCAGGGCAAATGGACGCAGTTTGTGGAAAAGTATTCAGAATGAAATTGAACGCGGCAATCATTTGGCTGGCGGGTGGCGCGGCGATTTTTTCCATTGCCGCTGCGGGTGATAGCGCGCAACCGTTGCCGGTCAAGCACGCGACGGATTTCACGTCCAGCCAGTATTTTGAACCGCCGCACGGGCAGCAGGTCAAAATGAAGTTGTCCGGTGCGGAGGCGCTGCCGTTGCCGGGCGGGTTGCTGGATGTGCGGCAGTTGCGGGTCGAGACGTTCAGCACCGATGGCAAAACGGAAGTGGTGGTGCGCGCGCCGCAATGTAACTATGCGCCATTGGACGGCGTGGCAGATTCGACGGGGCATATTGAATTGCAGTCGGGCGACGGCAAGTTTCACGTCGAGGGCGACGGTTTTTTGTGGCGGCAAAATGTGTCGTCGCTCACGATTTCCAACCGGGTGCGGACGCGGATTGATATGCCCGGAGCAACGATGGCTGGTCTATGAATAAAATTATTTTTCTTTTCGCGCTGAGTTTGTGTGGCCTCGCGGTCGCGCAAACAAATGGAGTTCTGAATTTATCCACGAACGCGCCGGCGGCCAAGGCGAAGGCCAAGCCGCACCCGCCGACGGAGATTAATTCGGACACGGCGGATTTTGATTTGAACATTCATCAGGCGATTTATCGCGGCCATGTGCTGGTGGTGGATCCGCAGGTGCGGCTGACGTGTGAATGGATGCTGGTGGATTTTCCGGCGGGCGGCGAACACTTGAATCATGTGGTGGCGGCGACGAATGTGGTCATCAACTTCATCGACCAGAAAGGGCAGACCAATCACATCACATCGGCGCGAGCGGTCTATGATTACAAGGTCGTGAACACGGTGACGAATGAGACGGTGACTTTCACCGGCAATCCGGTGGTGGACACGGCGGACATGACGATTTACAGCGAGCCGCTGGTGTGGGATCGCGCGGCGAACAAGTATCATTTCACCGAGCCGAGGATGATTCACCGCGAAGGCGCGGGGACGAATGGCGCGGCCAAACTTTTTTAATGGAAACCGAAAAATCCAACGGCGGGTTGCTCGCCACGGACAAACTGGCGAAGGAATATCGCGGCCGGCGCGTCGTCAATGGCGTGTCAGTCAATGTCGGCGCGGGCGAAATCGTGGGCTTGCTCGGGCCGAACGGTGCGGGCAAGACGACGACGTTCAACATGGTCGTCGGCGTGGTGAAGCCGGACGAAGGCTGGGTGAAATTTCAGGACCGCGAAATCACCGGCCTGCCGATGCACCAGCGCGCGCGGCTTGGCATCGGTTATCTGACGCAGGAGCCGTCGGTATTCCGCAAGCTCACGGTGGAGGAAAATATTCTGGCGATTCTGGAGACGTGCAAACTGTCGCGCGATGAACGTGCCGTGCGGCTGAAGTATTTGCTGGAGGAACTGGACCTGACGCCGATCCGCAAGAGCAAGGCGTATCAGTTGAGCGGCGGCGAAAAACGGCGGTTGGAAATCACGCGGGCGCTGGTGACGAGTCCGAAATTACTGTTGCTCGACGAGCCATTCAGCGGCATTGATCCGATTGCGGTTTACGAGGTGCAGAAAATCGTGCGGCGGCTGAAGGAACGCGGTCTCGGCATTTTGATCACCGACCATAATGTGCGTGAGACGTTGAAGTTGATTGACCGCGGCTACATTATCCACAAAGGTCAGGTGTTGGTGGCCGGCAGCGCGGAATTTTTGGCGAACGACCCGAAGGCGCGGGAAATTTATCTCGGCCCGGAATTTAATTTGTAACTGAAAATGGGATTAAGATTAGGATTACGATTAAGATTGGGAATTGTGCTCGTAATCATAAACTTAATCGTAATCGTAATCTCAAAATTATGGAACGCCCGCAAGTCACCGTTGGACAATTTCATCAAGAACACGGCGCGGCGCTGGAGATGAAGCTCATCGCCGGCGAAGCGGGGTTGGAGCGCATCATCCGCGAGCCGACCGTGAACCGCCCCGGTCTGGCGCTGAGCGGGTTCACGCGTTACTTCGCCTACAAACGCATGCAGGTGATGGGGCACGCGGAAGTATTTTATCTGCGTTCCTTACGACAGGAGGAGCGCGTGGCGCGCTATGCTTATTTGTTCGCCTACAAAATTCCGTGTGTGGTATTCAGCCGTTCGCTCAAGCCGGACAAGGAATTTACCACGGCGGCGGCGGAGGCGGGCGTGCCGATTTTTCAGACGCCGTTGGTGACGATGAAGTTCATCAACAAAGCGACGCTGGAGCTGGAAATGATGTTCGCCCCGCGCACCTCGGAACATGGTTGCATGGTGGACATTCTCGGCATTGGCGTAATCATCAAGGGCGATAGCGGTATCGGCAAAAGTGAGGCGGTTCTCGCGCTGATCGAACGCGGCTACAGTCTCGTGGCGGACGATGTGGTGAAAGCGACTTTGATTGATGGGCGCGAAGTGCTTTGCACCAGCGCGGAACTCACGCGCGACCACATGGAAGTGCGCGGCATCGGTATCATCAACGTGGCGCAAATGTTCGGGGTAAAAGCCATTCGCAAGGACAAAAGCCTCGACCTCATCATCACCCTCAAGCAATGGGATGAAGTCAAGGATGTGGATCGATTGGGCATGGAGCAAGAATTCGTCAAAATCTTGGGCGTCGATGTTCCCCACGTCACGATTCCTGTGCGCCCCGGTCGCGACATCGCACGACTTATCGAGGTGGCCTCCTTCCAGACAAAACTGCGTAAGTCCGGCTACAACGCCGCCGAGGAATTGAACAACCGCCTGATTTCCCAGATGGCAGAAAAGGCGACCGTCCCGCCGGTGTCACCATGATTTGTCACCAGAAAATAAGTTCGCCAAAATTCGGGCGCAGATTAAATTGGCCATGAATCAACGCATGAGCGCCAAAAAAGCCACCGACGCGGAGTTTCTGACCAAGGAACTTGTCGTATTGAACAAGTCGGGCATCCACGCCCGGCCCGCCGCGATGTTCGTCAAGACCGCGAGCCGCTTTGGCAGCGACATCTTCGTGGAAAAAGACGGCGAAAAAATCAATGGCAAGAGCATCATGGGTTTGATGATGCTCGCCGCCGGCCCCGGCAGCAAAGTGACGCTCCACGTCAAAGGTGCAGACGCCACCGCCGCCATCGCCGAACTCGAAGCGCTCGTGCAGCGTAAGTTTGACGAGGAATAATCAGAAAGACGGAAGACTTTTAGCTGTGAAAAAATGAAAATATATTTAATAGCATTTGCATTTCTACTAACGCTAACAGGGTGTTTTACTCCACCAAGCAGACTTGTTTATTCAAACGGATTTAGTTTTTCAAATTATGATTATTTAGTTGTGGCAAAATCAGAAGGACGTGACACAAGCACCGCTCTATATGGAATGGACATTGAGTTCGCAAATTTGATGAGCAGATACAACATGAAGATTATCGGGGACAAAGAGTATGAAAAACTTCCACCCGAAACACAGAAAAGAGCCCTTGATGCCCGGATGTCTGTAACTGCCAGTAATGGTCAGATTCTTTTTTCAGTTTCCTTTGATGATGCAGTTACAGGTAGAACCGTATCCAGTATCACAACGCAAGCTCATGGAAACATTTTTGATGTTTATGACCGCACTAAAGCATTTGAAGCGGTTTCAGATACCATCATTAAAGCTCTAAAGCAGGATAAAGGTCTTAAAATTACGGACCAGTAAGAAATTTCTCTTTCGATCAGCGACCTCAAGCTCCCAAGAGCTTGAGGTTTTTTTATGTGTGCGGGCTTAAGAAGCCTACTTAAAGTTGTTTTCATTTGCAGGACATTCAACTTGAAACTTTCCACCTGAAACTTGAAACTCGTTTCATGGCATCGGCTGAAATTGATGTGAAATACGTCGCGC
>JBAXIY010000150.1:0-5820 GCA_037138135.1 Verrucomicrobiia bacterium | reverse complement strand
GTGCCACCGCCAAAAAGAATTGTGCCAGCCGCGTTGGCGGCTTGTTTGCCGAGCGGACCGGATGTGCCCGCAATTTCTGCCGCCCCGACACGCACGATACCGCCGTTGAGGGTCGTAATTCCGGTGTAAGTGTTCGTGCCGGAAAGCGTCTGTGTGCCGCTGCCGACTTTTACCAGATTGTTTGAGCGGGCAGACCCATACCCGTCGAGGATCAGTCCGGCAAAGTTCCCATCGGCAGTGCCATTGATTGTCACGGTGCAATTGGTGCGGTTGTCAAAGCCAACAATGGTGCTGGCATTCCCGCCGTCCAACGCGCCCAACGCCACACCAGTCGCCGTGCCATTGCCGCCTGCCAGATATAGGATTTTGGAAGGCGTGTTCAGGACGACTTTGGCGCTGCCCAGAAAATTCTGGTAAGCCGCAATGTTCAATTGTATCTGCGTATTATTTGTGGAGGAACCGTTAACTTGAACCACTCCCGACGGGCCATTGGCAGTCTGGGGCACAAACCCATACCAATCGGTAGTGGCCAGGTTGCTCATGTCCAAAACCAGCGTGCCGGCCACGTTGGCATAGCTGCCAGTGAGGTGAACATTGTAGGCACCGTTCTTCATTTTTAATGTCCCCGTCTGACCCGCGGCAATCGCGACATCATTACTCAAATGTGGATCCGCAGTGAAAGTCAGGATGCCCCCGCCGCTGAGCGTCAGAGGACTGGCGGATGGCAGGTTTGCCGGACTGGAAACGGAGATTACTCCTCCGCTGATTGTTGTGCTGCCGCCGTAGATGTTGGTGCCCGAGAGCGTCAAGGTGCCGGCACCCGTCTTGATCAGGTTGAGCGTGCCAGCAGTGTTCTTGATGGTGCCGCTGAAAGTGCTGGTCTGGTCGTTGGCACCTACGGTCAGAGTCGGTGATCCGCCCGCCAAGGTGTCCACCGTGCCGCTGCCGCTCAAACCGTTAATGGTTTCGCTAAAAGTATTCAAATCCAGCGTCCCCGCGATGCTCACGTTGCCTTTGCCCGCGCCGCCCGGAATGACATTGGCCGCCCCGAGTTGCAGCGTGCCCGCGCTGATGGTCGTGTCCCCGGTGTAATCGTTTACGGTGGTTAAGTTCAAGTTACCTGCACCACTCTTGCTCAAACCGGTAGCCCCACTGATTTTGCCGCTGGTGGCAGTGGAAAAGGTATAGTTCTTGATCACATTATTCACCGTAACGCCGGATGGATTGACTCCGGAGTTCAGTGTCACGATGAAAGGCCCGACACCCGGAGAGGTGTCATCAAACACGACGGCTTCGTTATCAACATACTTGACGGTGTTGCTATTCCAGTTGGCGGTGGTGTTGACGTCCCAGACACCACTACCACCGCTCCACACCAAGATGGGGGTGCTGTTGGTTGTAACAGTCACCATGAATGAGCGACTGTTGGTCCACACACCATCCGTCACGGATACCGTAATCGCCGAGCTGCCTGATAAACCCGCCACTGGCGCAACGGTGATTGTTCGGTTGGTTCCGCTGCCGCCCAACACTACGTTTGCGTTTGGAATCAAAGTCTGATTAGTCGAATTCGCGAGCACCTGCAACGACGCGCCCGCCGTCCCGCCAAGATCACCAAAGGTGAAACTCAAGGGGCCGGTCGAGGTGCTGGATGAAATGTTCTGGTCGGCAATCGCAGAAATCTGCTGCGCCGACGCGCTCATGGCGATTTCAAAGGAGTTGCTCGTTGTGAAGGTGCGTAAGGGGGCAACCTGTTCGACGCTCGTCACTCCGTTGGTGATTTCAAGATAATGATCGTTGGTAAAACAGATGGAGTAGAGGCCGTTGGTGTAAACGACCTGATCTATTTTGAACAGCTCGCTAATGCCGTTCGTGCCGTAGGTCGCCAGGGCGCCATGAATCAGAGACAAATACTTGTTGCGCAGGACAACGCCGGTGGGCAGAGGAGTCGTTGTGGTGAAGGCGTCGTAACTCGCGCCATCGTATTTGCGCGTCGAGCCGGCTATCCAGCCAGAAAAGTAAACATTTGTCGGCGTCGCCAACTCGCGACCCGGATATTTGAAATCCGTCGCGTTCATCGTCCAGACCCGCGAACTGCCGTTGGTTTGATCCACACACAACCCCACACGGCCGGTCAATGCATACTGGCCATCGGCGGTCGAGACACTCGCCGCGCCGATGGTTGCGCCGGCCACTTTTGGATTATTCAAGTTGACGATGTAAGTGTCCGTGCGTCCGTCTTTGAAAGTGATTTTCAACCCCACCGATTCATTCGTCGTGCCACTCATCGGCAGGCGCGTCACGGAAACAATATTGCTAACGCCGGCATTGAATGGCTCGATGACACTCACAAACAAATCCGACAAAGGGCCGCTGGTAATGCGATGGCGGATAATTGCCGATGGACGCCAGAAGGTATAAAAGTCCGGCGGCGCAGTGGAAGTATTTGCCCGACCCGGATTAGGCGTCATACCGAGATAAACCTTGGCGGTGCCGTTGTCGGTCATCCACAGGCGCAGGTCGCGTGCCGTAACGCGATTGGTGTCCAGATAAGTAATCTGAAAACTATTGGCCGGCTCGGCGTTGCTGCTGACATTGCGCCAAAACCCATAATATGGGAAAGCGGAAGCGTAGGTCGCCGGCTCGACCCAGGTTTCGCCGTTTTCCAGCATGGGATAGGGATTGCTGTTGGTAACGAGCGGAAAACTGCATTGCCAGGTTTGATCCCAGCCGATGGCACCGTGTAAGGTATAATCGTGGTTCGTGCCACCGGTGACGCGCATGACATCCACCACATACGGCTTGGTTAAATCCACCGTGTTCAACAGCATCAACCGCTGATAGCGCGACGCTTTGGCCGAATACGCCCGCTGACCGTCTATCTCCGTCAACGCCAGACCGGTGTTTCCCGGTTCGTAAAGAGTCAGGTCGCCGTTGCCGTAAGTGTCGGCACTGGGATTGGGCAACTCGTTGGTTCGGTCAATGGTGACAGCATTGTGCGACAAAATCTGGCCGCAGAACTGGCGTCCGGGTGTGGAGTTGTAATAACGGATATTTTCCAAATAGGCATTGGTGAAAGCCCAAAGCGTGAAGGCGCTCATGTCCGGGCGCATGTGCCCCTCGTCACCGGCAAAACTCTGGTTGACCTGAACGGCGGCACCGTTGGTGCCGGTGCCCATCGCCACATGCCCATAGGACGGTAACAGCCCTGAATTACCAATATTGTCAGCGGTGAATTTTATGGGAAAATCCGTATCGCCAAATGATGGCAGTTGGCCATTCGGCCACGCGATGCTTTGTAATTGGCTTAGACCGTAGGTGTAAATGCCATTGTAAATAGCAGCCCGATTGCTGATGGCCAGCAGCAGAGCATTAGTCGCGGCGCGTGTCAGGAAATAGTTTTGTGTATTGGCCGCAGCTGACTGGTTCCCACCCAAATAGCTGTTGCAATAAGCAAGACCATTTTCGTAACAACCGTCGCGTCGTAAATTCTGGGTAACCGCCGCAGTCAGATACGCATCCATCCAAATGATGTAATCGGGCCGGTTCAACACGCGGGCGACCTCCGGGAGGATCGCGTAAGGACCGGATAAATTACTCTCAATGGCCCTCTGGACCGGGAAATGATTAACAAAATAATCACCCTCGTCGAAAAACAGGTTGGTGGTAATAAAGCCGCGCACGTCGTAGCCCATCTCCGCATTCAGGTTTGTCAGCACAACGCTGCTGAAAATCGCATCAAAAGCATCAACCTCGGTGTCATCCCACTCGTGTGCCGGGCCATTATGGTCGCTGGCCCGCTCCGGTTGCTGGGAAGCGGGGGTGCTCGTCATGAGCCAGTTGGCGGTGACGTTTCTAAGCACCGGAGTGTTGGCGGCGGTGAGATAATAGCTGGGATGCCAGCGCGCCCAGTCGAGCAAGGCAAGGGCAATGCGCCGGGCGAAATTATCATCGCGAGTCGCGGGCGAGCTGCCGCTGTTAATGTAAGCGGCGGTCAGAATCCCAAGGTCACTGCGAAGTTGAATCAACTTGTTATAGTCAATGACATTGAAGACCAATGATTTTGAGACGTTGTCGGCAGCGGTATAGTAAGTGGCGTTAACCGTCTTCATCGAATTATTCGTTGCGGTCGTTAGAAAGACGGTTACCGCCTGTGTCTGGACGGGGTAGGCGGCATTGTTATTGGGAAAAACAATCCCGCTTGGCGTGCTGACAATTTGAGTCGGACTCGACGAACTCCAAGACCAGCCCGTGTCGCCCGCTACGACCGCCGGCGCGTGAGCCTCCGAACGCGGCGGGTTGTGCGGGATGAAGCTATTCGTGTAATACGATTCAGAAACGTTGGTGATGGTGCTCGCCCCGCTGCCGCTACCATAATAAAACGAAAGAACCGGGTGCATCGGCTCGGGCGTGGACTGCGCCTCCAAAATCGGAAAAGTCATCCCAGTCAAAACCAACAAGAATATTATTGCAGGCAATTCTTTCATCTTATATCGGCTTTAGCGAAGACTCAGGCGACAAACTTGGTTTATGGAAGCAACTAACATCATATGTTAAATACCTGTTCAACCTTTATCCATCGGCTTCACCTCAGGATCAGCCCGCCAAATCCGATAGCGCACTTCAAATCCCTCCGGCACATACACGACCACCGCACTACTGCTGCTATAACGCAACAGGTGATAATCCGAATACTCAATGGCAACGAATTTGTTCACTTTTGGAGTATTAAGAGGAGCCAGTTTTTGGGTTTGCGAAAGTTGCCCCGGACGGGCCAGATAACGAGAACACCACCAGTGCTCAAAGTCCTGGAGGGCGATGATCTCGCCCATAAAGTAGTATCGGTTGACTCCATCAGTCTCAACCATCCTGCCGACCAGTAATTCCACCTGGCAGACCGACTCGTCCGCCTGCTTTGGAAGATGCAAGACATACCGGACCATTCCCTTATCGGCCGGGGGAAAGGCCCGCTCCAATGAATTGGTCGCCTCTCCGGCCAAAACGCTTCCCGCACACAAACACAACGCCAACCACATTCCAAAGTGCATTTTCATGCTCGATTCAGGCAGGTGTATGTTTCTGCTTTTTCGATCACTTGCCTTGCCAGAATGTCTGCCAATACTCAGTTGTAGTAGTAGAAGTGTCAACGGGAACTCGGCTGGTGTCCGCACTTTTAGGATCCGCCTTTCGCGGCTCAACATGGGTGTCAAAGAATAAAACCACAGCCAGCCCATCCACATAAACAGGATAACCATTTTTCGACCAAGACGGCGCTTGCAAAGTCTTGCCATTATGGGGAAACAGCGGTGGTTCACTACTTGCCCCGTCAACAAACACATTAAAGTTCTTGGCCCCGGTGCCAGAGCTTGGATTGTATTGAATGGCCGAGGCGTCACAATAAAGCAGGGTATTAACTGGATTTTTTGGACTGGTAATTTTGTTCATGGTAAAGCTTGCGGTTGGCTGCTTGGGCGTCCAATTGTTTCCGGCATAGGTATGGACGGTGGAGGCTGTAATTCCCAGCTTGGCCGGAGCCGACACGGTGGCGGGACAACTGGCAAATGTCTGCGCCGAAGCTGAATTGTTTGTTTTCATACCAAAATAATTCAGCCAATTGTCCGAATATTCCTGATATCCGGGTGAACCGTCAGTGAATCCACCAAAGTAGCCCGTAACATACGTGTAAGGCAGTTTTTCTTGATTATCATTGGCATACATTTGAAAGCCCAAGCCAAATTGCTTCATGCCATTGACACACTTCACTCGCAAAGCCGCTTGTTTGGCACTGGACAACGCCGGCAGCAGCATCGCCGCCAGAAT
>JBAXIY010000149.1:0-5969 GCA_037138135.1 Verrucomicrobiia bacterium | reverse complement strand
AAAGCATGGAAGGCGTCGTCGTGCGCGGCGTCGCGCTCGACAAAAATCAGGCCAAACTCACACTCGTCGCCGTGCCCGACAAACCCGGCGTGGCCGCAAAAATTTTCAAGGCGCTCGGCGACGCGACCGTGAACGTGGACATGATTATCCAGAATATCAGCCACGGCACCGGCACGCCCTCGACCGATATTTCCTTTACCGCCGACAAGCCGGATTTGCTCAAGGCCCAGAAGGTGATTGCGGGCTTGAAAAATGAAGTCGGCTACCGCGATGTCATCACGGCCGAAAAAATCGGCAAGCTCTCCATCGTCGGCGTCGGCATGAAATCACACACTGGCGTCGCGGGAAAACTGTTTGAAACGCTTGCGAACGAAGGTGTGAACATTGACATGATTTCCACGAGCGAAATCAAAATTTCCGTGGTCATTGATCTCGCCAAGGGCGAAGCCGCCGTGAAAGCCGTTCACGCGGCGTTCATTGGCTAAGACGCGGATAAAAATTGCTTTCAATTCGGCGCTTGACCGGGCGTAGTCATGGAATAATGTCGTTTGCCAATGGCTCACGAACCGCAGTCCGGCCCGCCCGACGACAACAAAAATCCCATGTCAGAAAAGCCCGGGGCTACCAAGACAACGTGGTGTGCGCTGTATGGCTTCCTGCTAGTTTCAATCGCGTTGACGGCTTATGGGTTGGGCGTGGCGCTCGGTCCGGTTCGCTGGTCGTTGCTAAATCCGCCTTGGTTTCGTCACTTCAATGAAGTCATCGTTTGGTATAGCGGAATTCCACTTGTTGCTGGCACGCTGCTGATTTGCTGGGATCTTTTTGGCCATGTCCGCCGTTCGCGCAGTTTCAAATCCATCCGTCAAGATCCGCCAAAAAATCTCCGGCTCACGGTCGTGCTCACGGCATACAATGACGAACGCAGCATCGGCGGCGCGGTAAAAGATTTTAGCGCCCATCCACAAGTAGAACGCGTGATTGTGATTAGCAACAACAGCAAGGATCGCACGATGGAATTTGCGGCGCAGGCTGGCGCCATCGTATTCAACGAAACACGGCAGGGCTACGGCGCTTGTGTGCATCGGGCGTTGCGCGAGGCGCTGAAGTTTGACGACACGGAACTAACGCTGTTGTGCGAGGGCGATTTGACGTTTCGCGCGGCGGACATTGAAAAATTTCTCGCCTACATCCCGCACGCCGACGTGGTGAATGGCAGTCGCATCGTCGAGCAATTGCAGGATCGCAACACGCAGTTGTCGCTCTTCATGCACTACGGAAATTTGTTCGCCGGAAAAGTGCTGGAGTTAAAACACCTCGGCATGGTATCCCTCACCGACGTGGGCACGACTTACAAACTCTGTCGCAACGCGCCGCTGCGCGAATTAATGACCAAGCTGAACCCGGAAGTGAATCTGGAATTCAATGCTTACTTTTTGGATACCGCGCTGAAGGCCGGTCTGCGCATCCTCGAATGTCCGATTACATTTTATCCGCGCGTCGGCACGAGCAAAGGCGGCAACGTGAACAACCGTATCGCCACGCGGTTGGGACTGCGGATGCTCTACGGGATTTTTGTGGATTGGAAAGGATTTGGCCATGGTCGATGACACTTATCACAATACGCGGTTTCAGGCTGACCCGCGTCGCCGTGTCCTTTGGCAAACCTTGGTGGCGGGTGTGTTTCAAAAACAGATTCCCATGGATGGCGTGGTGCTGGAACTGGGCGCGGGTTATGGCGAATTCATTAATTCCATCAAAGCTCGCCGTCGCATCGCCGTGGATCAATGGTCCGGCGTATTGCAACATCTTGAAGCGGGCGTGGAAGGACTCGTCACCCGCATCAATCAGCTTGAGGGCGTGGCAGATAATTCCGTGGACTTTGTTTTTGCCAGCAATTGTTTCGAGCACGTCCCGCAGGCCGAGTTGGTAGAATGCCTAGCCCAACTCCGGCGCAAGATGAAACCGGGCGCGACGCTCACCATCGTGCAGCCGAATTTCAAATACTGCGCCCGCGAATATTTTGACGACTACACGCATGTCGCCATCTACACCGACAAGGGACTTTGCGATTTGCTGGCGGCCAATGGCTTCAAAATTGTTCATTGCGTGCCACGCTTCATGCCCTTTTCCATTAAAGGTTCCCTGCCCATCCGTCCTTGGCTAATCCGCCTCTACCTGATGAGTCCGTTCAAGCCGTTCGCCAAGCAAATGCTCATCTGCGCAACGCGATGACTAACGTGCCTTCATCGCCAGAATCTGGCTGGGCCGACCGATTGCGTCCGCAGCGCAACTTGCTCACCGCCTTGTTGCTTATGCTGGCGGCGTGGACAACCTATCTGCCTTCAGTGCACTACGGGTTTGTCTATTACGATGACGTGCGGATTCTGCGGGATCATCCCGAACTCTACGGAAAACCAACCCTAGCTGCCGACTTGCGCGAAATTTTTATCACGGGCTTTCCCCGCGAAGAACCGTTGTTGTTGCGGGATGTTTCGTGGGCGCTCGACAGCCGCGTCTTCGGCTTCGGCAATGCCTTTGGCTATCACCTCGGCAACGTGCTGCTCCACGGCATCGTCGGCGCGTTGATGTTTACGTTCTTGCTGGGAACGACACGGCGTTACGGTTTTGCGTTGGCCGTTTCCGTCGCTTGGTTGGCACTCGCCATCCACACGGAGCCGGTGGCATGGATTATGGGGCGGAAAGATATTTTGTCCGCACTGTTCATGCTGCTCGCGCTGTGCGCGCAAACGCGGCGGCTGGCGGCGGATGGACTGCGCGTGCGAATTGGTTGGTATTTGATTACGCTGATTTGTTTCGTCTGCGGTTTGTTTTCAAAAATCAGCGTGCTGACCTTTCCGCTGGTTTTGTTCCTGCACGCCATTTTTCTGCCTTACCTTAATGGAGAGCGCCCAGCCAACGCCAAGTTTTTATGGCGTCGCCAGTTAATCCAGGAGATTTTCCTAGTCGCGCCCAGCCTCGTGGTGAGTTTGCTGGTGTATCGCTGGTATCATCAAACACTGGCCCAGATGGGTATTTTTGATCGCGGCTACACGGCGCACGGGTTCAATCATATTTGGAATCTGCTCATGGTTGACCCGCCTACGCTTTGGGTTTACTGGCAGCAGACATTTTTTCCGTGGCACCTGAAAGTATTTTATCAATGGCCTGTCCTACTTGAAGTTTATCCGCACTGGCTGGTGGCGGCTTCGTTGACCTTCGTCGCCCTGCTTGGTGGAATTGCGGTGTGGCTGTTTCGACAACACAAGGATCTATTTTTTTACTACGCGGCGTTCTTTGTCATCATGGTTCCGTATCTGAATCTGGTGATTCCCGGCATTCTGGTGGCGGAACGTTACCTCTATTTCTCCGCATTCTGTCTATTGGCTTTGGCGACAACCGCAGTCATGGCTTTATTGCGGCAGCCAAAACCAATTTTGCGCGGCGGGGTGCTGGCCATTAGCGGTGGCTTTCTGATCATCAATTTGTTCCAGACGATTTCGTATCAGCCAGCTTGGAGAAATGGCGAAACCCTGTGGCAATACCATCTAACCTTGCCGCAACCCAACCCGGCGGCCTATGCCAATCTGGCCGCCTATTACTACGCGGAAGCGACAGCCAAGCAGGGCACGCCAGACATGGCTGTGGCCATGGGAAAAATGTCGGTCGTGGTCGAAGCAGGCTTGGTTCAATTCTGGCCTGACCGCCAACAAACACCGCCGTCAGAAACCTATTTTTTATTTTTTCTAAAATCAATTGTGCAGGAAGTTGCCGGCGAACCGGAAGCGGCATTGGCCAGTCTGCTTACCGCCGACCAACTGCATCCGAAGTTCGATTCAACCCAACTGAATCTCGCGCTCCTGTATCACAAGTTGGCCGCAACCACCAACGACCTAAAACGGAAGAAACTTTTTTCGCTCGCGGCGCGCGACCGCTATGTAGAATTTATTGCGCTCACCTATCGCGGTCGCCCCGCGCCGCCTGAAGTCCAAAAACAACTGGCCGAGTTTGAAAGCGATTGCGCGGCGACGAAACCGGTTCCTTGATTCAACCTCCCGACGTCAGAGTTGGAACACGGTAATGTGCGAGTCTTCATAACATGGTTTGCCAAGCGTCTGTTGATATTGACTCCAGAGCCGCGCCAAATCCGGCAACGGCTGAGCGACCTCGGACAGTTGCGCCTCAAAGCGTTTGTGCAGAATCACAAATTCCACCCCGCGCCCGCGCATCGCCGCCACGTCATCCATGGAAATCAAGTTGCGAAAGCCTAGTTGCGCCGGATCACGCACGAGGCTCAAGACCTGATCAATATAGGTGTTGCCATAAATGTTGCCGGCCGCCAGACCATTGGCCAAAGCCACATCAACCGTATAACCCACCAGCACCGACCGACGATGGAAATGCTGGTAGTAATAAAACGGGTTGAAGTGATCGCCAATCATCATCGGATATTCAACGACAGGCCGCGCGCTAGGATGATTCGCCAGCCATTGGTAGAAGGGAGAAATCTCATCCGCACGGACAGTGGTGATAAGTGTAAAATCGGCCGGCGTCAGATCGCTAACAAAAGACTGTTGCCAGTCAATGCGGTTGTAGCGGTGCTGATACGCACCGTGGTTGGTGAAATTATTTGGAGCCAAATAGCATTGCGGTAGTGGTCCGGCGAGAATAAATGCTCCCACGACGGCGGCGGCCATCACAGTTTGCAACGCCGGTCGCAAAGTCACGCGGTCGGCGATGGCTGCCAACGCCGCTTGTAATCCGCACGCCACAAATAGAAGGCTGACGGGCACCAACGGAATGCAATACCGCGCCAGCACGATAGCGCTTTGTGCCGAATCCGGCCGCGATAAAATCAACGCCAGCGCGTGCAGCGGAAAAAGGCTCACCAGCATCCAGCCAATCCACGGATTGCGCCGGCATTGCTCAATCACGCCCACGATAAAAGCCGTCCAAAATAAAACCGCCAACACCGGTTGACCCGTGCCGCTAATCAATTGCGCCAGCTTGGGCAACGATTGGAAACTCAATTTTCCCGCAAGTGCGACGTTGAAAAAAGTGCTGTGCAACGAATGAATCAAAGCCGGCAAAACCAATATGACGCAACCACCAGTGATGATGGCGGCGGCCATAATCCATTCCCGCAGGGACGGACCGGCCACCGTTTGACCACTGGCTTTAACCAGCCGCGCACGGATCAAATAAATCAAAACCATCCCCATGGGTGCAGCCACGGTGACGACGGCAAACAGATGGAAATAAATTGCCAACGTGCCGGTGATGGCAAACAGCACTGCCGGGCGCATGCCGCCCGCTAGCAACCAACGCGACGCGAATAAGATTGACGCAAAAGCCAACAGCGCCACCGCGCTGTAGGGGCGACAGATGCGGCTGTAAAAAACCAGCAGCGGCGAAATGGCCAGCAGCCAACCGAGCAACGTAGCGCGGCGAACGCCGATGATTTCGCGCGCCAGCAGCGGGCCGGCCATCACGCATAATACACCGCAAATCACCGAAGGCATTCGCAACGAAAGTTCAGACCAACCGATGCTCCTGCCGAGCAACCAAGTATAATAATTCAACGGAATGCAGGTGGCACCAGGAATGGAGAAATGCGTCAGCAACCAGAAAGGTGATTTGCCGATGGCGTAATACAGGCCATGCCATTCGTCATCGCTAAAAACTTGATCCGCCAATAAATACCAGCGCAACCAGCCGCCGACTAGTAATGCAGTGGCCAATGCGCCCGCGAATGCTACCAGCTGGTTCCAGCGCCAAGACATCTTCATCCGCCAAGCTTGGCCAAAACCAAACGCAGTGGCAATCTTCCCGCCAGCGAAAAATCCGGCCTCGGAAATTGGTTTGACCGGACTTAATCGGCGGACTAGCTTGTCCGCGTGAATCATAACTTAAACCTGCTGCTTACGAACGCGCTGCTGACCAGCGCGGCAGTCGGGTTTTGATTCGTTCAC
>JBAXIY010000148.1:0-6026 GCA_037138135.1 Verrucomicrobiia bacterium | reverse complement strand
TTCTCCTCGCCGTTGAGTGGGGCGATCTGGATTTTCTGCTCGTGGATCTGCCGCCCGGCACCGGCGACGCGCAACTCTCGCTCTGCCAGACCGTGCCGCTCGACGGCGGCGTCATCATAAGCACGCCGCAGGAAGCCTCGCTCGGCGTCGTGCGCAAAGGCATCGCCATGTTCAACAAGGTGAACGTGCCGATACTGGGCATCGTGGAAAACATGAGCTACTTCACCACGCCGAATGGCGAGCGCGTGGAAATTTTCGGCCACGGCGGCGGCAAAGAAGAAGCCGCGCGACAAAATGTTCCGTTCCTCGGCGAAATCCCGATCTTCACCGAAATCCGCGAAGGCGGCGACCGCGGCATGCCCATCGTCGTTTCTACGCCGAATCACGCCGCGGGCAAGGCGTTTATTCAAATCGCGGAAACATTGCAGAAAAATCTGAAATAATTTTTAGGTGTTGGCGGAAAGCTTTTTCGTCAGGGCGACGAACTGTTCCAGACTCAATTTCTCTGCGCGTTCCATCGGCGAGATTTGCAATTCGGCAAACGCGGCTTCGAGTTTTTCTTTCGGCCACTCTTGTTTCAACAATTTCAGCATCATTTTCCTGCGCTGCGAAAAGGCTTTCTTCACGATGCGCCGGAACGTTTCGCGCTGCTCCTCCGCGAGCAACGGCGTCGCCCGGCGCACCAGACAGACACACGCGGAATCCACTTCCGGCGCGGGGAAAAAACAGCCCGGCGGAATCTTGAACCAGCCGCGCGGCTGAAAATCGAGCTGGACGAGCAGTGTCAGAATGCCGTAATGGTCATCGTCCGTCGGCGCCATGAGCCGCTGCGCGACTTCCAGTTGGAGCGTGACGACAATCATCTTCGGCGCGCGCACGCCGGCGGCCAGCTCCACTAAAATCGGCGACGCGACGGAGTAAGGCAGGTTCGCGACGAGTTTCCAATCGCGCCAGTCGCGCGGCTCGCGCTGCAAAAATTTCAGCGCGTCGTCGTGATGCAATTCCAGATGCGGAACGGCATCGTCGGCCAGTTGCGCGGTGTAGCGCTCCTGCAAAAAATCCACGAGCCGTCCGTCCAATTCCACGGCGAGAACCTGTCCGGCTTTTTTCAAAAGCAATTCCGTTAGCGGCCCTAGGCCGGGTCCGATTTCCAAAACTTTGTCGGCTTTTGTAAGTTCGGCGGCGGCGGCAATGCGTTCCAACTGGTTCGCGTCGTGCAGAAAATTCTGCCCGAGCGATTTCGTGAGCTGGATGTCGCGCTTGGCCAGCAGCTCGCGCATTTCGGTCAGTTTCATTGGGAAAAATTAGACACGGATTTCACAGATTGACGCAGATGAAAAACTTCCGTGAAAATCCGTGGGATCCGTGTCAAAGAATTTGAGTTTCATCTGTGTTAATCTGTGGCTAGAACATTTTTCAATTCCGCCACGGCATCGGCGAGTTGCGCTTTGGAAATGGTCAGTGGCGGCGTGAAACTGATGACGTTGGCGTGTTCGCCTTCCGGTAGAAAAATATAGCCGCGCTGCAAAAGTTTTTTGATGGCGTCGAGCGCAGGTTGTGTCGCTGGTTTGCCATCCGGAAAAGTGAGTTCGATTCCGGCCATCAAACCCAATCCGCGTGGCGAGCAAATGACTTTGGACTTTGGATTTTGGACTTTGGACAACTCGGCCAATAGAAATTTTCCAAGTTTGGCTGAGCGTTCCGGCAATTTTAATTTTTTTAGCTCAGCAATCTGCGCGAGCGCCATCGCACAGCCGACGGGATGGCCAAGAAATGTGCTGGTGTGAATCGCCTCGCCGGTCGAGGCCGGCCACGCAGCGTCCATCAAGTCGGCGCGGCCAACGCAAGCCGAGAGCGGAAAACCGCCGGTCAACGCTTTGCCGAGACAGATCAAATCGGGCGTCACGCCGCTGTGCTCACACGCGAACCATTTTCCGGTGCGGCCAAAGCCGGTGTAAATTTCATCGAGGATGAGCAGCGCGCCAAATTCATCGCAAAGTCTGCGGAGCAATCGCAAAAATCCCGGCGGCGGAATATTGATGCCACCACGCGCCTGCATCGGCTCAACGAGAATTGCGCCAATTTTTTTACGACGGAAAATATTACGGAGCGATAATTCCAGCGACTTCAAGTCCGATGCGTGCGTTGGAAATTTGGTGAAGTGACCGAATGCACGGAGTTGCGAGCGGAACGGTTGGCGAAAATGTTCGCGGTGCGTGGCGTTGAGCGCGCCGTAGCCAAGGCCGTGGTAACCGCCCGCAAACGCGATCACGCCATTTTTCTTCGTCGCGAGCACGGCGGTTTTCAATGCGGACTCAACCGCTTCAAAACCAGAATTGGAGAAAATTATTTTGCCCGCGACGACTTTGGACTTTGGATTTTGGGCTTTGGACAGTTTCGCCCAGCGCTCAAAAGTGATTTCGCTCAATTTTTTCGCGAGCCGCGCCTTGAGCGCGTGCGGATGCACATCGCCCATCGCGTGCAGCAGTTTTGCCATCTGCTTTTGTCCGGCGCGGACGACATTTGGATTCGCATGGCCGGCGGCGGCAACGCCAAAAGCGGCGGTCAAATCCAGATACTTTTTCCCGCTCGCATCCCAGACGTGAACGCCCTTGGCGCGTTCCCAGACAATCGGCCACGAGCCGTCCGGTTCGACGAAAATAATGTTGCGCGATTCGTGGTCGCGCAGAATTTGGAGCGTTTGACGCGTGGTCATTTTAATTCAAGCGCACGTCGGCGGGCTGGCCGGGGCGCACGTCCGCCGCATCCGCCGGAGAAATCTTGGCCTCAATCATAAATACGAGATTGGCGCGCGTCTCACGGCTGTAAATCACGGGCGGCGTGTATTCGGCCTGCGTGGAAATGTAATTGATCACGGATTTGATGGCGCGGTCCGCGCCGTCGCATTGGATGGAAATGGATTGGCCCACTTTAATTTGCGGCAACATTTCCTGCGGCACGAAGAAACGGACTTTTAAATTTTCCGGCGGCAGTAAAACCACAACTGGATTTCCGGCAGCAACGAATTCGCCTTGCCGATAAAGCGTGTCATGAACCTGCGCCTCGGCGGGCGCGAATTGTTCCTTTTGGTCGAACGACCATTTGGCCTTATCCAGTGCGGCTTGTTGCGCAGCGAATTGCGCGGCATCGGCATCACGTTGCGCTTGCGCTTGATCCAAATCCTGAGCGGAAATCACACCGGACGGCGAGGCACGCAATTCCTTGCGCCGCTGAAAAGTGGATTCGGACAAGGTCAGGCTGGCTTGCGCCTGAATGAGATTTTTTTCAGCTTGATTGAGCGCGGCCAATTCGGATTGGCGTTCGAGTTCAAATAATAGTTGGCCCTGCTTCACGGTGTCGCCACGCGCGACGGCAAGGTGAGTGAGCGCACCACCAAGCGGCGCGGCGATATAAACGTATTCACCTTCGATGTAACCTTGAAAGTTGTTGGCAGAATTTTTGGCGCAACCGCCGAGCAGCGCGGCGGCGAGCGCGAGGTAAACGATGTTGAGGAAATTTTTCATACAGACGCCGAAGTGACGTTATCACGAACGGGAAATTTTACGAGCGAAACGATTCATTCGACTTTTAACCTACCGAATGGTAGGATGCGGTCGTTGTATGAAACATTTGACGCTGTTTTTGCTGCTGGCGGTTTTGGCCTTATCGGTTTCCGCCGATGAAACCAACGCGCCGGCGTGGTTGTCGCGGCCGCTGTCGCAGGCAGATTGCATCAACATCGCGCTGGCGCAAAATGCGAATATTCTCAAGGCTAAGAGCGAACTCGAAGCGACCGCCGGCGTGGTGATTCAGACGCGAGCAGTCGCCTTGCCGCAACTGACCGCCAGCAGCGCAGTCAAACACACCGAGCCGCAGGCCATTGAAAGCTATCCCAATTCCGTCCCGCCAAACAATAATTGGAATGCTGGCATCCAACTGGTTCAGGAAATTTACTCGGGCGGCAAACTCATGGCGGCGGTCAAAGCTGCATCCGCCACCAAGAAACAGTCCATCGCGCAATACCAGACGCAGGTGGCCGACACGTTACTGGCCGTGCGCTTGGCCTATTACGACGTGTTGCTGGCCGCCCAACAGATCATCGTCAACGAGGCTTCGGTGAAGCTGCTGCAAAAGGAGCTGAATGACCAGCAACGCCGCTTCGATGCGGGCACCGTGCCGCATTTCAACGTGCTCCGCGCGGAAGTCGCGCTGGCAAATGCCAAACCAGCTTTGTTCCATGCGAACAGCCAGTATCGCATCAGCAAAAACGCGCTGGCCAATCTACTGGGTTACAATCTACCGCGCGAAGTTCTCGAAAACATCCCGTTGAACCTCACCGATAATTTTGACGTGGCGGACTGGAACATGGCTTTGCCGGACGCGATTCAACAAGCGTTAGATCGCCGCACCGAGTTGCAAGATTTGCGCCAGCAGGTCGAATTGCAGAAGCTAAACGTGGTCACCGCCAAGTCCGGCTATAAGCCGACCATCTCCGCCTTCACGGGATACAATTGGAACAACTCCCAGTTCACCGACCCCAGTGATTTGAGCTACACGATTCATGGCTGGAACGTCGGCGGCCAGTTGACGTGGGCCATTTTTGACGGCGCGCTGACGATTGGCAAAGTGAAACAATCGCAGGCGCTTTACAAAAAATCACAGACCGAGTTGGAAGATCGTTCCCGCCAGATAGAACTCGACGTGCGCACATCGTATTCCGACTTTCTCGAGGCCAAGGAAGTGCTCGACTCGCAGATCAAGGTGCAGGAACAGGCCGAGGAAGCCCTGCGCGAAGCCAACGCGCGGTTTGATGCCGGCACCGGCACCCAACTCGATGTGCTGGATGCTGAAACCTCGCTCACGCAGGCGCGCACGACGCAGGTGCAGGCGCAGCATGATTACGCCGCCGCGCGCGCGCGCCTTGAGCGTTCCATCGGTGCCGAACTCGCTTCGGCGCAAAAGTAATCGCCCGACGGGCGGCGCGGGGCAAAAAATGTTCCGCGAAATGCAATTTGCCGGTTGCGGCGACGACGGCTTTCGTAGATTTTTACGCGCGTGAAAATTCAACGCGCTTTACTCTCGGTCTCCGACAAAACTGGACTCGTTCCCTTCGCTCAAATTCTCGCCGCACAAGGCGTGGAACTCATTTCCACCGGCGGCACGGCTAAAGCTCTGCGCGAAGCCGGCCTCGCAGTGAAGGACATTTCTGAGCACACCGGCTTCCCCGAAATGCTCGATGGTCGCGTTAAAACTTTGCATCCACTGGTGCACGGCGGATTGCTCTACATCCGCGGCAACGCCACACATGAAGCGGCGGTGAAACAACACGCCATCAAGCCGATTGATCTCGTGGTGGTGAATCTTTATCCATTTGAAGCCACCGTCGCCAAGCCGGACGTAAAATTGCACGATGCGATTGAAAACATTGACATCGGTGGCCCTTCGATGCTGCGCAGCGCCGCAAAAAACCACGATAGCGTAACGGTTATCGTCGATCCGTCCGACTACTCGGAAGTGGCCATACAAATTTCTGAAAGCGGCAACACCACTTTGGAATTGCGCCGCAAGCTGTGCGCGAAAGTTTATGCGCGCACTGCGGCCTACGATGCCGCCATCGCCGCGCATCTGCAAAAGGAATTCGCCACGGACAAGAGTGTATTACCACAAGTGCTGACGATTTCCGCGCCGCTGGCGCAGCCGTTGCGCTACGGCGAGAATCCGCACCAGACCGCCGCGCTTTACGGTAAGTTCCACGAATTTTTCAAGCAGCTCCACGGCAAGGAACTTTCTTACAACAACATTTTAGATCTCACCGCCGCGACGGCGCTCATCGCGGAATTCAACAAGGACGTGCCCACGCTGGCGATTCTCAAACACACGAATCCATGCGGCGTCGGTCAGGGCGCAAATCTGCGCGAAGCGTGGGACAAGGCGTTCGCCACGGACAAGCAAGCGCCGTTCGGTGGCATCATCGCGGTGAACAAAACTTTGGATGGCGCGTGCGCGGAAGCCATCGCAGAAATTTT
>JBAXIY010000147.1:0-6205 GCA_037138135.1 Verrucomicrobiia bacterium | reverse complement strand
CGGCGGCGGATTTGAAAATTGTCACCAAACGGCAGCCGACGGAAGCGGAATTGAAGGCGATGCTGTTTGGCTGGCGCGTGGTAAAACATTTGAAATCAAACGCGATTCTTTACGTTGGTGAAGGTCGCACCTTGGGCACGGGTGCAGGCCAGATGAGTCGCGTGGATTCCAGCCGCATCGCGGTTTGGAAAGCGGGCGAGGCGAAATTACCGCTCGCAGGCAGCGTAGTTTGCAGCGATGCATTCTTTCCGTTTCCCGACGGACTCATCGCAGCGGCAGAGGCGGGTGCTACGGCGGCGATTCAGCCGGGTGGCTCGGTGAAGGACGCGGAAGTCATCTCCGCAGCGGATGCGCGCGGCATGGCGATGGCGTTCACCGGCACACGACATTTCCGGCATTGAGATCCGGCTCGCGGGGACGCTCGCTCCACCATTTTGATCAGCGGACGAGCCGGTAGATTAAAATAAATTGCACGGCGGTGAGCGCGGCAATCAGGAGCCAGACGGAAAGTTCGCGAAGGTGTAAGCCACGCTGACGCGGAGCGGCCAGCCAGAATTGAATTTTGGCGGAGCCGAACGAAACGATGTCGCCATTGCGTAACCGCCCGGAAGTAAGCGGTTGTTCATTCACAGCGGCGAAGGCTTCCGGCGCGGTTCGGAGGATAAATCCTTCTGACTTCTGAAATTCCAAGGTGAGGTGCTGATCCCAGACGCCGGTAGCTTCGAGGCGTAAATTATTTTCCGGCGCACGCCCAATGCGGAAAGGAAAACGGCGGACGATTTGAGTGTCGCCCGCCGTCTGACCTGAAAGTATGCGCAGTTGGATCATCAGAACAACCGGCGGCCGACTTCGATTTGGTCGCCGGGATAGACGGGCGGATCAGGCTGATCGCCCGCCAGAATCTTGTTGAGATTGAGCTTGAACCGGTCGCCGTTGGAGCGGGTGAGAATCACGCTGCTGCGGTTGGCAAAGTCGGTGAAGTCGCCGGCGGAGGTGATGGCTTTGCTGACGGTGATGGGGCCGGCATAAATCAATCGTCCCGGCGCGCGCACTTCGCCGCGAATATAATAGACGCGATCGCTGCTGGTTTTAACGGTGACGTTCAGGTGCAGATAAACTTTCGGAACGTAAAGGTCGTGGATGGCGTCTTCGAGTTCGCCAATGGTTTTGCCGACCGCCTTGACGCGACCCACATCGGGCAATGTGATCGTGCCATCTTCCTTGATGGGTTTATCCAGTGGTTCCACGGGTTCCGGCAGGCCGTTGAAGGTAACGGAAACAACGTCGCCGATGTGTAGGCGCGGAACTTTGTCCTCACCGGCCATGGTAACAAACTCCGGTGCCGCCATCACGTCGGCTTTTTTCCCGTTGCTGGCACAGCCTGTAAGAATAAGCGTTAGCCCGGCCAGCAAGGTGAACAGGCCCTGACGGATTGAAAAATTTAATTCAAGTTTCATCGGCAAATGATATCAGCAAAATACGGGTGGTTCGATCAAATCTTTTGTTTGATTTCGGTATCTCCGGACGATTCAGGATTCAGTTTGGCGACCGTGGTAGCGGTCTTGGCCTCATCGGCCTGTTCGTCGGGATTGCGACTGTAATAGTAATCCTGGTAGTAGCCACTGTAGTAATAATAGCCTTCATCCTGCGACATGTTGATGTTGTTGAGAATGATGCCGACGAAGTTGCCGCCGACCTTCTCAATCATCTGCTTCGCACGAACGGTCATGGGTTGCGGGTAGCGGCGGTATTGAATGACTTGCATCACTACATCCACTTCGCTGGCGATAATGGAGGCATCGCTGACTCCGAGAATCGGCGGGGAATCGAAGAAGATAAAATCGTAACGCTGCTTGAGTTCGGAAATCATCTGCTTCATCTGGGTGGACCCAAGAATGCCGATGGAGCTGTTGGGCAGTTTGCCGCTGGCCATGAAATCGAGGTTGGGCACGCCGGTGGTCTGAACGATTTCCGCGAGTGTGTTTTGCTTTAGGAGATAATTGGTCAACCCCAGATTGTTGGTGACTTTGAAAAGTTTGTGCAAAGTCGGACGACGCAAATCTGAATCAACAATCAAAACGCGGCTGCCAGCCTGCGCAAACACCGTGGCGAGATTGATGGCGGTGGTGGATTTGCCCTCACCCGCACCGGCGCTGACAATGACGATGGTATTAAGCGTTTCTTCTTTGCGGGAGAACAGTAGGTTGGTGCGCAGCACGCGGTAGGCTTCGGCGTGTTTGCTTTCGGAGCCTTCGTCCAAAAGATAACCAATGTTCTGTGGAATAACGCCCAGCACAGGTGCCTGGAAAGTGCGCTCAACATCATCAATGGTCTTAACACTCGTATCCAAGTATTCAATGAAGAAAGCCAGACCGATACCCATGATCAAGCCGAAAACCAAACCGAGGACAATGTTGACTGTCCGGTTGGGCTTGACGGGAACCTTGCCGGGTTCAGCCCGGTCAGTCATCTGCACCATGGAGCTTTTGGGAATTTCTGCATCAAGTTTTTCGGCTTCAATCTTTGAGTAAAGCAGGTTATGCAAGCTGCGTAATTGTTCCAAATTGCGCTTGGCATCATAGTAAGGCTGGTTTTTCGAAGATTCCGACATGTCCTTGGCCTTGGCATCCTCGACGGATTGGGTTAAGGCATCCAAGGCGGCTTTCTTTGAACTAACCTGGCTTTCTAAGCTGGAAAGTATACCGACGATGCGGGCATCAACCTGACGGTTCAACGTATCAATCAGCGTTTGGATGCGAGTCACGTTAAGATTATCCGCAGGGTAATCAATTTTTTTGGTGGCAATGCTTTGCTCCGCCTCATGCATTTTAGCGAGCAGTTCGGACAACGCAGCGTCATTGACCACATTGGGCAACACGTCACGCAGCCGGTTATTATCGAAAGATTTTAGCTGGGCCAATTGCACCGCCTGCTCCTTGTAAGCGCGCTCGCCCTCAATCATTTGCGCATGGAGAGTTTGCAGTTGTTCCGTCGTTAGGGATGAGGTGAAGCCAGCCGAATCCGCCTGATCCACGGTGATGCCCAAATCGCGACGAAGATTTTCAATCTGTAACTGCGCGGCCTGAATGCGATTGGATTCGTCCAGATACTGAGCTTCCAGAACGCTTATACCTTTGGACGTAGTTTCCCGGCGGGTGTCCATCCGGTAGTTCTTGTAGGCTTCGGCAATCGTGTTAGCCAGCAACGCCGCTTCCTTGGGATCATCACTGTAAACCGTGATGGAAATTAGCTTCGTGCTGCGCACGGGCGCCAGACTCATGCGCGACTTTAGGATACCCATGGTTTCCGTCGTCTTGAGCGTCTCGCCATTAAAATATTTTTTCCCCCATTCCACATTCAAGTTGAGCGTGTTGATGACATTGCTCAACACGAGCGATGAGGACATGATTTCGAAGGTGGTCTGGATGAAATACGGATCATACGTCGTCTGCGACGGCGTTGGCGCATAGCCGCCAGCACTGTCATTCACATCATTTTCCACCTTGATTTTACAAGTGCTGGCGTAGGATTCCGGCAGAATAAATGTGACTGCCGTGGCGATGATCGAGGTGATGAGAAAAACCGTGATGATGATCGCCTTGCGAATCCGGATTACGCGCCAGTAATCCAGAAAATGCAACTTAGCTTCAGGCTGTGCGAAATTTTTTTGTGAATCCATAAAAAATAATGGGAGCCTGTTTGGACTCGGCTCCCGAATTAGCGTTCAATTGCTATCCTTAGCCATCAACCCGCATCAATAATTTGCTCCCAAGCCGAGGTATACCACGTTGCGGCTATTGCCACGGCTATTGATGGTCGAAAATAGCTCGCTGAAGTCATAGCCGGCGTTCGCTGAAAAATGCCGGTCAAACTGATAATTGAGATGCAAACCGGCGTTGACCGTGCTGTCGCCCGTGCTGCCGCTGTAAGCACCATCTTTAAAGCTGGAATATTGATACTGGCTGACCACAGAGCTGGACAACTTGGTGGTCAACTGATGATTCCAAGTCGCGTAAAACGTCGAGGTTTCCTGATATTGAGTCAGCTGCCCGTTGGCACTTGGCGCAACCACGTCCGTCGCATTCTGGTCCTGAGTAAATCCAGCCTGCACATAACAACCGGGCATATATGTGTAGGTGGCATTGACGTCAGCATACGGCGCCAGCGTGGTCTGGCTGGAAACCGGGTCATTGAACACGTCAGTATCCGATACACCCACACGAATTGAGCCGCTTAAGTTCGGGCTGAAAGTTTTAGACAAGCCCACATACCCATAGTGAGTGCGAGTGTCGCGTGAGTCGCTGTAATACGGAATGGGCGGACCAGAAGAAGGGACGTATGGCGGCGCAATCTGCGCATCGCCGGTATAATGCACCCAGCTAAAATTATATCCAATGAAACCCATGGTTTCCGGCTGGAAATGCCACTGGAAATCCGTGCCAACATTTTGCTCCATCCGGTTCAACAACGAGGCGTTGTTGGGATTGGTGGGAGAGTTCGTGCCGCCGGTGCTGTAAACTACCAGATTATTGCCGTAATGCGTCGCGGTGCTGAACTGACGCGTCCATTCTGAATTCAAAGTTAGGGTGGCGTGATTCACCAAGTTATTGCCGCTCACGCGCGTTACTGAACCGCCATCCACCAACTTGGGATCCTGCGCTATGACCAACGTATCCGCCGCCGTCATCTTGAAGCGTTCGTTGAAAGCATGATCAATCCAGATATCGCCTTGATGCGTATAGTCGAGCGGGGTAATCCCATTCTCAGCGCGCTGCAGATAATAATACATCCCGAAGGTGTATTTCACGCCAATGTCCGTCTGTTGCAGGGCGATATTGGCTGAAATAGAAGGCGTCAGTTCAAAACCAAAACTGCCGGTCTTGTTTTCAACTACCGTATAGTTGTCGTCATAAAACCCGCGCAGATTGGCGGCCACATTCCAAATCTTTGGCGCGGCACCCGCTTCCATGCCTTGCGCAAACGCAGAAGGTAATCCTGCCGCACCCGCTGCGGCTAGCCCGATAGAAACAAAGATTTTTTTCATTTTATGACACTCTGCATTTGACCGCAGTTATCTTCTCCCATTCAAAAAGATTTCTAACGGCTAATTTCTATTAAAATTTATCAGTCCGACAAGCTGCCCGTCAAAACATTTTTCCGGTAATTATTCACCGCCAAACCACTATAAAATTGTGGAATTGACACCATTACGACATTTGTTTGTAACGCTTTTGTTGCAATTCAGTCAGCAGTCTCCGGTAGGTTGAGGTATTTACCACCTGCCCCTTTTGCAGCCAACCCTTCCGCGCCACACCCGCACCTAGCCGCAAATAACCCGCATGCCCGTTTCGGTGCGCGTCTGGGTTTAAGACACATTTCACACCTTTGCTCGTCGCGTAAGGCCAATGCCGCCAGTCCAAATCCAGCCGGTGCGGATTACAATTCAGCTCAATCCACGTCCCCGTCGCCGCACACGCGTCAATCACTGCGGTCACGTTTACCGGATATGGCTCGCGTTCCAACAGCAGCCGACCAGTCAAATGACCAAGCGTATGGACGAACGGATTTTCCGCCGCGCGGATCAATCGCTTCGTGTTTTCCACCTCGCTGCTGGAAGGCACGTGCAGGCTGGCCACGACCACTTCCAACTCCGCCAAAACCTCGTCATCAAAATCTAGCCGATCTTTCAAAATGTCCACCTCGCTGCCGGTCAACAGTCGGAATGCGCGACCTTCATCCGCAAATTTTTCGTTCAGCTTTTTGATTTCCAAAATCTGTTTCTGCAGCCGTGCCGCATCCAAACCGTTCGCCTGAAACGACGCCTTCGAATGATCCGTGATCGCCCAGTATTCCAGCCCCAGACCATCCATGTATTCCGCGATTTCTTCCAACGACTCGTGACCGTCGCTCCAGTTCGAGTGATTGTGCAATGCGCCCTTCAAGTCCGGCCAGTCGATCAATTTCGGCAACTCGTTTTTCTCTGCCGCCGAAAATTCCCCGTGATCCTCGCGCAACTCCGGCGGCACAAACGCCAAGTCCAGCTTGGCGAAAATCTCCTCCTCCGTTTTGCACGGCACGAGTAATTTGGCATCGCGCGTTTCTTCCTTCGACTTGAATAAACCGTATTCATTCAGCCGCAAGCCGCGCTGGATCGCCCGCTGCCGCATCACGATGTTGTGCTCCTTGCTGCCGGTGAAATACGCCA
>JBAXIY010000146.1:0-6222 GCA_037138135.1 Verrucomicrobiia bacterium | reverse complement strand
CGCGAATTGCCGCACGCGATGATGATGATGATTCCCGAACCGTGGGAAAATCACGAGAGCATGGACGCGGAACGCAAAGCGTTCTACGAATTTCATTCCTGCTTGATGGAACCGTGGGACGGCCCGGCTTCGATGGCGTTCACGGACGGAAAATTTATTGGCGCGTGTCTGGACCGTAATGGTCTGCGCCCGTCGCGTTATTACGTCACGCACGACGACGTCGTCATCATGGCGTCCGAAGCGGGTGTGTTGCCCGTCGAACCGGCACGCGTCAAAACCAAAGGCCGTTTGCAGCCGGGCAAAATGTTTTTGGTGGACCTCGAACAAGGTCGCATCATAGCGGACGAAGAACTGAAGAAGAAATATGCTTCCGCGCAGCCGTATGGCAAGTGGCTGGAAGATAATCACGTCCTGCTCAAGAACCTGCCGGAACCCGCGCACGTTCACGCAGAAGATCACGCCACGGTGTTGCAACGCCAGCAGGCGTTCGGCTACACGTTTGAAGATTTACGGTTCATCGTCGGCCCGATGGCGCGCGACGGCATTCAGCCACTCGGCTCGATGGGCACAGACACACCGCTGGCGGTGTTGTCGCAGAAGCCGCAGTTGCTTTACAATTATTTCAAACAGCTGTTCGCGCAGGTCACGAACCCGCCGATTGATCCCATTCGCGAAGAAATTATTACTTCGACGGAAATCATGGTTGGCGGCGAAGGCAATCTGCTCGAACCGACGCCGGAAAGCGGACGGCTCATCAAGATGCACTATCCGATCCTCACGAACGAGGAATTGGAAAAGTTGCGTCACATCAACCGCCCCGGTTTCAAATCCGTCACGCTGCCGATTCTGTTCAAGGTTGCGGATGGCGCCAAAGGATTGGCCGCAGCGTTGGAAAAAGTTTTTCACGCGGCCGACAAAGCCATTGTTGATGGCGCGAACATCGTTGTGCTGTCCGACCGTGGCGTCAGCGCCTCGCTCGCGCCGATTCCCGCGTTGCTCGCGGTGGCCGGCTTGCATCACCATTTGATTCGCAGCGGCACGCGCACAAAAATCGGTTTGATCCTCGAATCCGGCGAACCGCGCGAAGTGCACCATTTCTCCGTGCTCATCGGTTACGGTTGCACGGCGATCAATCCATATCTTGCTTACGAAACCATTGCGGATTTGATGCGCGAAAAACTTCTGGCGGAAACCGACCACAAAGTCGCCGTCAAGAAATACATCAAGGCCGCCGTCAAAGGCGTCGTCAAAACAATGGCCAAGATGGGCATCTCGACCATTCAAAGCTATCACGGTGCGCAAATCTTTGAAGCCATCGGCATCAATACCGAAGTGGTGAATAAATATTTTACGTGGACGCCCTCGCGCATTCAAGGCATCGGTCTGGAAGTCATCGGCGAAGAAGCGCTCGCGCGGCATGCGCGGGCGTTCCCGCGCGAATCGGTCAACACAGAACTCGACGCCGGCGGTCAATATCAATGGCGCGACGGCGGCGAACAGCATTTGTTCAATCCGCAGACGATTCACAAATTGCAGACCGCGTGCCGCCTTGGCAGCGAAAAAATTTATCGCGAATACGCCGACCTCATCAACGATCGCGCGAAGTCGCTGTGCACCTTGCGCGGCTTGCTGGATTTCAAATTTACGGAAACGGCGATTCCGATCGAAGAAGTTGAATCCGTCGAAAGCATCGTGAAACGTTTCAAGACGGGCGCGATGAGCTACGGCTCCATTTCCAAGGAAGCGCACGAAACGCTGGCCATCGCGATGAACCGTCTCGGCGGCAAATCCAACACCGGCGAGGGCGGCGAAGATCCGGCACGCTACGTTTTGGAAGCGAATGGCGACTCGAAAAATTCTGCGATCAAGCAGGTCGCGAGCGGACGTTTCGGTGTGACGAGCAACTATCTGGTTCACGCCAACGAGATCCAAATCAAATTGTCGCAGGGCGCGAAGCCCGGCGAGGGCGGCGAGTTGCCCGGCAAAAAAGTTTATCCGCCCATCGCCAAGACGCGCGGCACCACTGCTGGTGTCGGCCTGATTTCGCCGCCGCCGCATCATGACATTTACTCCATCGAAGATTTGGCGGAGTTGATTCATGACCTGAAAAATTCCAACCGCAACGCGCGCATCAGCGTCAAGCTCGTCGCCGAAGTCGGCGTTGGCACAGTCGCCGCTGGCGTCGCGAAAGCGCACGCGGATGTCGTTTTGATTTCTGGTCACGACGGTGGCACGGGTGCTTCACCGCTTTCGTCCATCAAGCACGCTGGCGGACCTTGGGAACTCGGTCTGGCCGAAACGCACCAGACGCTCGTGTTGAACAATCTGCGCAGCCGCATTTATGTGGAGGCGGACGGCCAATTGAAAACCGGTCGTGACGTGGCGATTGCCGCGTTGCTCGGCGCGGAAGAATTTGGTTTTGCCACCGCCCCGCTCGTCGTGATGGGTTGCATCATGATGCGCGTGTGCCATCTGAACACCTGCCCCGTCGGCGTCGCGACGCAAGACCCGCGCTTGCGCAAACGCTTCACCGGTGAGGCCGAGCACGTCGTGAATTTCATGTGCTTCATCGCGCAGGAACTCCGCGAAATCATGGCCAAGCTCGGTTTCCGCAAACTGGAAGACATGGTTGGGCGCACGGATAAATTGATTCCGTGGAAGGCGATTGAACATTGGAAAGCCAGTGGCATTGACATCACACCCATCCTGCATCAACCGGAAATGGGCGCGGACGTCGGCCGCTTCCGTTCACAAGATCAGGATCATGGATTGGAAAAATCTTTGGACATGACGAAGCTGCTCGCCATCTGCAAACCAGCGATCGAACGCGGCGAAAAAGTTCGCGCCGAATTGCCAATCATCAACGTGAACCGCGTTGTCGGCACGATTGTTGGCAGCGAAATCACGAAGCAGCACGGGCCGAACGGCTTGCCGGAAGACACGGTGCTTCTGAAATTTAACGGCAGCGCTGGCCAGAGTTTCGGTGCGTTCATGCCGAAAGGAATGACGCACGAACTTGAAGGCGATGCGAATGATTATTTCGGCAAAGGCTTGAGCGGCGGAAAACTGATTGTGTATCCGCCGAAGGGTTCCACTTTCGCCGCCGAGGAAAATATCATCATCGGCAACGTGGCGCTTTACGGCGCGACGGCGGGTGAAATTTTTGTGCGCGGCATGGCGGGCGAACGCTTCGGCGTCCGCAACTCCGGCGTGAACGCGGTCGTCGAAGGCGTGGGCGACCACGGCTGCGAATACATGACCGGTGGCCGCGTGGTGATTCTCGGCAAGACCGGACGCAATTTCGCGGCGGGCATGAGCGGCGGCGTGGCTTACGTGCTGGATGAAGTCGGCGATTTCGCGACGCGCTGCAACATGGAATTGGTCGGCCTTGAAAAATTGGAAGACGTGGACGAGATCGAGGAGGTCTGGAAATTAATCCAACGCCATCAGACGTTCACACACAGCGAACGCGCCGGAAAAATTCTCGGCGACTGGAAAAATTTCATCCCGAAATTTGTCAAAGTGATGCCGCAGGATTACAAGCGCGTTTTGACTTCGCTCAAGAAAGTTCAATCACAAGGTCTGAGCGGCGACGACGCCATCATGGCCGCGTTTGAAGAAAATGTTAAAGGCGGACACTGAACGCATCGAAATAATTTAGAATTAAAACCTGAAACAAGATGGGAAAACCTACTGGATTTTTAGAGTTCCAACGCGAACTGCCCGCCGACCGCTCACCGCTCACGCGCATCGCGGACTGGAAGGAAATTCACCTGCACCAATCCGAAGCCGACCTGAAGAAACAGGGTGCGCGCTGCATGGATTGCGGCATTCCGTTTTGCCACACCGGCCAGCTCGTCAGCGGCATGGCCAGCGGCTGCCCGATTCACAACTTGATTCCCGAATGGAATGATTTGGTTTATCGCGGACTCTGGCGCGAGGCACTCGACCGCCTGCACAAGACGAATAATTTTCCTGAATTCACCGGTCGCGTTTGTCCCGCGCCGTGCGAAGGTTCGTGCGTGCTCGGCATGAAGGAACCCGCCGTCACGATTAAAAATATCGAAGTCAGCATCATTGACCACGGCTGGGAAAATGGCTGGGTCACCGCGGAACCACCGAAGAAACGCACGGGCAAAAAAGTCGCGGTCGTCGGTTCTGGTCCAGCGGGACTTTCCGCCGCCGCGCAATTGAACAAAGCCGGCCACGAAGTCACTGTATTCGAACGCGCCGATCGTCCGGGCGGTTTGCTCATGTATGGCATTCCCAACATGAAGCTCGACAAAAAAGAAGTCGTGCTGCGCCGCCTCGCGTTGCTGGAAAAAGAAGGCGTAAAATTTGTCTGCAACACCGAAGTCGGCAAAAATCTTCCCACCGAAAAGCTGTTGAAGGATTTCGACGCGGTCATTCTCGCCACCGGCGCAACCAAAGGTCGTGATTTGCCCATTCCCGGACGCGAATTGAAAGGCATTCATCTTGCGATGGAATTTCTCACCGCGAACACTAAGAATTTGCTCGATGGCGTTAAGCCCGGCACAAACATCACCGCCGACGGCAAAAATGTCGTGGTCATCGGCGGTGGCGACACCGGCACAGATTGTGTCGGCACTTCAATTCGCCACGGCTGCCAGAGCATCGTGCAATTAGAAATCATGGCCAAGCCGCCTCTTGAACGCGCCAAGGATAATCCATGGCCCGAATGGCCCAAGACGCTCAAGGTGGATTACGGCCAGGAAGAAGCTGCCACGAAATTTGGCGCCGATCCGCGCACTTATCTCACCACTGCCACGAAGTTTGAAGGCGATGAAAACGGCCAGGTTAAAGCCGTTCATGTCGTAAATGTCGAGTGGAAGAAGGATGAGAAGGGCAATTTTGGCCCGCAAAAAATCGCTGGCACGGAAAAAGTTTTGCCTGCACAACTTGTATTGCTCGCGATGGGTTTTCTCGGGCCAGAACAGCCATTGCTCGAGACGCTCAACATTGAACGCGATGCGCGTTCGAATGCGAAAGCCGACTTCGAAAAATACGCGACGAACCATCCGAAAGTTTTTGCCTGCGGCGATTGCCGTCGCGGTCAGAGCCTTGTCGTTTGGGCGTTCAATGAAGGTCGCGGCGCGGCCCGCGAGTGCGATCGCTACCTGATGGGCGCTACGGATTTGCCCTGAACATCGGGCAATTATGCCGCAACCGCTCGCGATTTTTTTCTACGAACGCCTCATGCCCGGCAGCCAATTGGTGAACCGGCTGCAGGATTTGAATTATCGCGTGCTCGCACTTGACAATGCCGCGCGGCTGGCCGCCACGGTTCAGCGCGAAATGCCGTTACTTGTTTTCGCCGATCTAGATGCCAAGGGCGATGTCACCGCGGCTATAAAAAAAAATCAAAGCCGATGAAGCAACCAGCCATGTTCCCATCGTTGGATTTGCGCCGGATAATGCTCCCGACTTACTAACTGCTGGACAGGAATCTGGTGCCAATCTGGCCGTGACCGAAAGCGCGCTCACCGGTCACCTGTCGCAAATTTTGGAGCAGGCGCTCCATGTGGACTAGGCATAACTTTCCCTTGACGGAAGCATGGATTAATTTCATAGTCGCGGCACAACACCGAGGCATGATTATTTGGGAAAAGTGATGTTTCACGGACGCGGCTGAACCAGCCACGTCCGTTTCATTTTTTCACGGCCTCGCAAATCAGGAGTAGTTATGGCCAGTGGCAAAGTAAAATGGTTCGACAACAAAAAGGGGTTTGGCTTCATCGCCGACGACGCGGGGCAAGACGTATTCGTGCATCACACCTCCATCATCGGTTCCGGCTATAAAACCTTAAACGAAGGTGAAAAGGTCACCTTCGAAATTCTGCCGGGCGAAAAAGGGCTTAAAGCTGGCAACGTCCAACGCGCCAATCCGGCCTGACCGCCGGCGATTTTCATTCGCGCGCGCGCGTGGCTCCGCTAACCTGAAGCCATGTTGGAATTTTCGCCGGCACCCGTCACCAGCCTCTACATTCACGTTCCGTTCTGCGCGCAGAAATGCGAATACTGCGCGTTCTACTCCGAAGCTTCTTCCGGCGAACTCATCAACCGCTACGTTCTCGCGCTCGTGCACGAACTGGAAATCGTCGCGGCCGATCTGAAACCGAAAACAATTTTTTTCGGCGGTGGCACGCCGTCGCTATTGAATTTGCGTCAGTGGGAAACCATTTTGCGCGCGATGGAAAAACT
>JBAXIY010000145.1:0-6229 GCA_037138135.1 Verrucomicrobiia bacterium | reverse complement strand
GTCGCCACGCATTCGGCGACGGTGACGGGAACCATCGGTAATATCTCCGGCGCGGATGGCGAAGCGGGCATGCTTTTCTACGTGGACGGAAAACTTCTGCAATCGGTCGTAGCCAACTGGACGGCGAACGGCGGCACGTTCACCGGCGAAATTCCCTTGGGCGAGAACGCGACGAACTGGGACGAGTTTCATCCGGTCGTCCACCACCTGACCGCCAAGCTCAACGACGCGACGCGCAGCACAACTTTTGGTCTCCGCGAAATTTCGACGCAAGGCACGCAGTTCACGGTGAACGGTCGTAAAACTTTTTTTCGCGGCACGCTGGAATGCTGCGTGTTTCCGCTGACCGGTCATCCGCCGACGGACGTGGCTTCGTGGAAGCGCATTATCGCCATCGCGAAGGCGCACGGACTAAATCTGATTCGCTTCCATTCGTGGTGTCCGCCGGAAGCGGCGTTTCAAGCGGCGGATGAATTGGGCTTTTATTTTCAAGTCGAGGCGAGTTCGTGGGCGAACCAAAGCACCACGCTCGGCGACGGCAAGCCCGTGGATGCTTGGGTTTACGACGAGACGGAGCGCATCCTGAAAACTTACGGCAACCATCCAAGCTTCGTGCTGATGGCCTACGGCAACGAGCCGGGCGGAAAAAAATACGACGCGTTCCTCGCGGACTATGTGGCGCATTTCAAATTGCGCGACGCGCGCCGGCTATGGACGAGCGCCAGCGGCTGGCCGGAGCTGTCGGAAAACCAGTTTGACGTGACGCCGGCTCCGCGCGTTCAGGCTTGGGGCGCCGGCTTGAAATCCCGCATCAACGCGCAGCCGCCGGAGACGACTACGGATTACGCCGATTATATTTCGAAGCGACAAGTGCCGGTAATCAGCCACGAAATCGGCCAGTGGTGCGCGTATCCCGATTTTGCCGAGATCAAAAAATACGACGGCTATCTGAAGCCAAAGAACTTTGAGATTTTCCGCGACTCGCTGGCCGCGCACGGCATGAGCGACGAGGCGGAATGGTTTTTGTATGCGTCCGGAAAATTGCAGACGCTGTGCTACAAGGAAGAGATTGAATCCGCTTTGCGCACACCGGGCATGGGCGGTTTTGAACTGCTCGGCCTCACGGATTTTCCCGGCCAAGGCACGGCGCTCGTCGGCGTGCTGGATGCGTTTTGGGACAGCAAAGGTTACGTTACCGCCGCACAGTTCAGCCGTTTTTGCAACGCCGTCGTGCCACTCGCGCGGCTGGAAAAACGGGTGTTCACGGCGGACGAAATGTTGTCGGCCGATTTGGAAATTGCCAATTTCGGCGCGGCTCCGCTGACGAATGCCACGCCGTATTGTGAACTGGTGGCGGATGACGGGCGTATCGTGGCGTCACAAATCTTCGACCGGCGCGATGTGCCGGTGGACAATGGCACGCAGCTGGGCACGGCGCGTTTTAGTTTAAAAAAAATCCCGGCACCGGCGCGTTATAAACTCGTCGCAGGTTTGGCTGGCACCAAAATCCAAAACGACTGGGACGTGTGGGTTTATCCGGCGCAGTCCGCGCCGAAGGCTCCGACGGAAGCCGTCGTCTTCCACGAGTTAAACGCCGCCGCGCTGGCGGTATTGGATTCCGGCGGCACGGTGCTGTGGCTGCTACCGCCGGAGCGCGTTCGCAACGATGCTGCGCGGCCGGTGAAGTTTGGTTTCAGCAGCATTTTTTGGAACACGGCATGGACAAAACGGCAGGCGCCGACGACGCTGGGAATTCTCTGCGACACCCGGCAGCCGCTGTTCGCGGAATTTCCCACGGAAAATTTCAGCAACTGGCAATGGTGGTATCTGGTGCATCGTGCGCAGCCGATGATTTTGGATGATTTGCCAGCGGGTTTGTCGCCCAGCGTGCAGGTGATTGACGACTGGACCACAAACCATAAGCTGGCGCTGGCTTTCGAGGCGAAGGTGGGTCGCGGGAAAATTTTCGTCTGCAGCATGGATTTGGAAAACAATCTGGCGCACGATCCCGTGCGTCGGCAGTTCCGCACCAGCCTGCTGGATTATCTTGCCAGCCCGCAATTTCAGCCCAAATGGACGGTGGCGGCCACAACGCTGCAACATCTGGCCACGGCTACACCAAAATAATTCCAGCCTGTTCTTTAAAGAAAAAGCCCCAAGCCGTTTCCAGCTTGGGGCTTTGTGGTTAAATCGGCGTTCAGTCGAACGCGTGACCGGCGCAGCACAGCACGTCTTTGACCTTGTGGCGGACGAGGTCTTTGACCATCTGGCGGGCGGGCCCCATGTATTTGCGCGGATCAAATTCACCCGGTTTTTCCGAGAAGACTTTGCGGATGCCGGCGGTCATGGCCATGCGCAGGTCGGTGTCAATGTTCACCTTCGTGCAACCCACGCGGCGGGCGACTTCGATATCGGCTTCCGGCACGCCTTGCGAGTCAGGCATATTGCCGCCGTATTTGTTGATCATGTCCGCGAGATACTTCGGCACGCTGGAAGCGCCGTGCAACACGAGCGGGTAATCGCCGAGGTTCGCTTCCATGAGCGCCTTCTTGATTAACTTTAGACGTTCCAAATCCAAATGCTGTTCGCCTTTGAACTTGTAAGCGCCGTGGGAATTTCCAATCGCGATCGCGAGCGAATCGCAGCCGGATTGCTTGACGAATTCCACCGCTTCTTCCGGCACAGTGTAATGACCGCTCATGGAGTGCGCGCCGCCTTCTTCACCTTCGTCGAACTGCGCGCCCACGAGGTGGCCGAGCTCGGATTCGACGGAGCAATTATATTTGTGCGCGTATTCGACGACTTTCTTGGTGATTTCGACGTTTTTCTCGAACGGTTCGTGCGAGGCGTCAATCATCACGCTGGTGAAACCTTCATCGATGCACTCTTTGCACAGCTCGAACGTATCGCCGTGGTCGAGGTGAACCGCGATCGGAATATTGGACAGGCTGACGGCGGCCTCGATGAGTTTCTTGAGATAAACCGGGTTGGCGTAGGAACGCGCGCCCTTGGAAATCTGCAGCATCAACGGGGCTTTTTCCTCTTCGCAAGCCTCGACGATGGCTTGGATGAGTTCCATGTTGTTGACGTTGAAAGCGCCGAGGGCGTATTTGCCTTTGAGTGCTTTGGCGAACAGGTCTTTAGTATGTGTCAGTGGCATAAATTTATGGTTTCAGATTTCCGGACGAACAGTCCTTGTTGCTCCATCGCCGCCGACTATAAGAAATCCCCGCCGAAAGAAAATCAAAAAATACAGTCGGTTTTTGCTCAAATACGGAAATAATTTGCCGTCAATTCTGGCGCAACCCGGCTCACCGGCGGAAAAACTCCTTCACCACGTCCGCCACGCGCTGAATTTGCGCGTCCGTCAGTTCGGGAAACATCGGCAGGCTCAAGACTTCGCGGCTCGCCTTTTCCGCCACCGGAAAATCACCAGCTTTGTATCCGAGTGGCGCGTAAACTTTTTGCAGATGCAGCGGCATCGGATAATGCACCGCGTTGCCGATTTTGTTTTCGTCCAAAAATTTCTTCAGCTCATCGCGGCGCGGCGAGCGCACGGTGTAAAGATGCCACGCGCTTTCGTTGCCCGCCGTGACCGTCGGCAGTTGCAACGGCGTGTCTTTGAGCAACTCTGCGTAACGCGCCGCCACGCGCTGGCGTTCGCGTGTCCAATGCGCCAAATGCTTGAGTTTCACGCCCAACACCGCGCCTTGGATGCCTTCGAGCCGGTAATTATAGCCCACTTCATCGTGGTGATAACGCACGGTTGAACCGTGTTCGCGCAATGATTTCGCGCGGGCGGCCAGTTTCGCATCGTTCGTCACCAGCGCGCCGCCTTCGCCACACGCGCCGAGATTTTTTGCCGGATAAAAACTGAAGCAGGAAACCGCGCCGAACGTGCCAATGCTCTTGCCCTTGTATTTCGCGCCGTGCGCCTGCGCCGCGTCCTCGACGAACGGCAGATTGTGTTTCTTGCAAACCGTCGCCACCGCATCCACGTCGAACGGCTGGCCGTAAAGATGCACGGGCAAAACGGCTTTCGTGCGCGGCGTGATGGCTTTTTCGATCAACTTCGGGTCGAGATTAAAAGTAGCTTCGTCAATGTCCACATAGACCGGCTTCGCGCCGCAATAGGAAATCGCCCAGCTCGTCGCGATAAAAGTGTAGGGCGTGGTGATGACCTCGTCGCCCGGCCCGACGCCGAGCAGAAGCATCGCGACGTGGAGCGCGGACGTGCCGCTGTTGAAGCCGAGTGCGTGCTGCGCGCCGCAAAACGCGGCGAAATCTTTCTCAAACTGCGCCACATCCGGGCCGAGGCAGAAGGAACAGTTGTCGAGCGTGCGGGCGATGGCGGCGTCAATTTCCGCGCGCAATGGTTTGAGTTGGGCGCGCAGATCGAGGTAAGGAACGGGTTCGGACATCCGCTGAATTTACCGGCAACCGGTGGGTTTGTGAATGGCAAATGTTGTGAACGACCAAACAAGAATTGTCTTGGCCGTCTGAAATTGAAACAATTCTCAACATGGCGTCCAGCCCGGAAAATAAAATCCGCACCGCGCGCGAACTTTGTGAGAAAGGTTCGTGGCCGGAGGTGCTGGCGTTCGCGCAGCGCTGGGCGGGCGAAAGCCCGACGGACGCGAAGGCGTGGTTTTATCGAGGCGTGGCGCTGGCGGCAACGGGCCGGCTGGTGGATGCGGAATCCAGTTATCGCCGCGCACTGTCGCTGGATGGCTCGGATTTCAAGATTTGGAATAATCTGGCCGGCTTATTGTTCGGCGCGCTGAACCGGCCGGCAGAAGCGGCGCAATGTCTCGTGCAGGCATTGCAGATTGACCCCGGCAATCCGCTGGGCTGGGCCAATCTCGCGAGCATGAATGGTCAGTTGGGGCGGCCGGCGCAAGCGCTGGAATGCGCGGAGCGGGCGCTCGCGCTCGACCCGCAGATGGTGGAGGCACAGTTGCATCGGGCGCGCGCGGCGCAGGCCTTGGGCAAACCGGAGATTGTCCGTGCCGCCAGCGAGGCGCTCGCCAATGTGCCGCTGGAAAAATTCCGTAGAACACGGTGATTTGATTCCGCTGGTTCAACCTGCTAGTTTTCCACCGTGATTTACGACGCATCACTCGACGATTTGCTCCAGAAAGTCTGGGGCGGCGCCCGCATCAACGCTGCCGAAGCCTTGCGGCTTTACACTTTGCCGCTGGAAGAACTTGGTGCGCTCGCCGACCGCCGCCGCCAGCTTGCGAAGGCGCAGGATTTCGCCGGACGCGGCAACGAGATCGTGACCTACAACGTGGATCGCAACGTCAATTACACGAACGTCTGCAACGTCTATTGCAAGTTCTGCGCGTTTTATCGGACAGAGAAGGACACTGATTCCTACGTCATCACGTTCGACGAGATGGACAAAAAAATCGAGGAGACCATCGCGCTCGGCGGCACGCAGATGTTGATGCAGGGCGGGCATCATCCCAAGCTCACCAAGCAGTGGTATCTCGACATCCTGTCGCACGTCAAAAATAAATTCCCCGGCTTCAACATCCACGGTTTCAGCCCGAGCGAGTTTGTGCATTTCCGCGAAGTGTTCAACGAACCGCTGGAAAAAATCGTCGGCGATTTTAAGGCGGCCGGACTCGGCTCAATTCCCGGCGGCGGCGGCGAAATTCTCGTGGATCGCGTGCGCCAGCGCGTTGCGCCGCTCAAGGCCATGAGCAACGACTGGCTCGAAGTGATGGACGTAGCGCACCGGCTCGGACTTTATTCCAGCGCGACGATGATGTTCGGCCACGTCGAGACGATTGCGGATCGCATCGAACATCTGGAACGTCTGCGTGTGCAGCAGGACATTTCGCTGAAGCGGAAAGCCGAAAGCGGCAATGAGCAAATGGGCAACTTCACCGCGTTCATCGGCTGGACGTTTCAGGCGGAACACACCAAGTTAAAAGCACCGACGGTGGGCGCGCACGAGTATTTGCGGACGCAGGCGTTGAGCCGGATTTACCTCGATAACTTCAAGAACATCCAAAGCTCGTGGGTCACGCAGGGTTTGGAAATCGGTCAGGTCGCGCTCAAGTTCGGCGCGAACGATCTCGGCAGCATCATGATCGAGGAAAACGTCGTCTCGCAGGCCGGCACGACGTTTTGCATGACCGTGCCGGACATGCACCGCCTCATCAAAGACCTCGGCTACGAACCGCATCAGCGCGACAACTGGTATCAGCTGGTGAATTGA
>JBAXIY010000144.1:0-6395 GCA_037138135.1 Verrucomicrobiia bacterium | reverse complement strand
TGGCTGGTATTTTGCCAATCTACCCTGTCTGTTTGCCAAACAGACAGGTCTGGACGTGAATCAGAACGGGTATTTTGCCATTCGACCGAGGGCGAATGACAACCAGACAAGGGCGAATGGCATTTCACCTCGTCTGATTGGCGGGCAACCTTGTCTGATTACCAAACTACCTCGGTCGTTTATGAAATTACCCAAGGCGTTTGCCAAAATACCTTGGCCGATTGGCAACCAGACGGTTCGGTTTGACGAACGGCGGGGCAGGGGTTGCATACCCCGACCAACTGACTTCAGTTGTCCTCAAGGTTTAACAATCTGAATGGCCAGCGCCTCGGTGATGCGCACGGTAATCTGGTCGCCGACGTTGAAGTTCGCCAGATTCACGCTTTCGCCGACGGACACGGTGCGGGTCAAACCATCCACGCCTTGCAAGGTGACCTGATCCAGCCAGTTGTTGATGTCCAGAATCGTCGCCGTGAAATCCAGTGTCTCGACATCGACCGCGTGCGGCTTGATGCCCGGTGCCGCCCGCACCACCAGCGAACTCGCGCTCAAGCTCTGCGAATTTGAATCCTGCCGGAGGAAGATGGACATGCGCTCAATAACCGTGGCGTGAACCACGTCGCCAACTTTGATTTGGTCAAAATTCACGACCTGCGGGCCGCATTTGTATTGGTGAACCTTGCTGCTGAAATTGTTTTTGAGCGTGACGCGCCGGTGCGCCGTGTCGATGGCCAATACTGTGTTGGTAGTCTGAATGGCGTTGACCACGACCTCACCACCGAAATTCTGTGACCCGGCAAAGGTCTCCGGTCCCGTGACCTTGAGCGGAATGGTCGAGGAACACGCACCGCCAAGGATGATTAAAAACGCGGCTGCAATAATGGCAGTTAGCGACGACAGATTTATTTTCATAATTTAATTTGGGCTTTAGCCGGTGATGAGGGTTGCTTTGATTGGCGTTGGTCAGGTCAGTTTATTTCGGAAACAAAAAGGTGATGGCGAAGCGCAAGCCCCATTCCGGTCCTTCGCTGGGGCGCTGGGCGTAGTAACGGTAGCCGAATTGGAAGGCGATCGGCTGTTTGCCGATTTTGATCAACTGCTGGATGGAAGCGTTGAGCGGCACCGTCCACTGGCTAGTCTGCCAGTTGTAGGTGGACTCGGTGTTGAGGCCAAAGGTGGTGTAAGTTTTCGTGGTGTAGGAGAGGAATGGCTGCAGGAAAGTGGAATTGACATCCTGATCGCCCCAGCCAGCCACGGACCAAATGTGGTTGGCCAAAATGCCGTAGGTGAAACCATGGCTTTGCTGCAATGCCACAATGGTCGGACCGAAGCCAAGCTTGCCCTGACCCAGTTCACTTTGCGTGGCCGTGGGATAATAACCCACCGGTCCGGCCCCCAGAATCCAGCCGCCGACCGGTGCCTTGGGCGACAGGAAAAAACTTTGCGTGATGTCGCCCAGTCCGGCATGGCTTTCGCCCAGACCGTTCGGCGCTTTCGGATTGTTGACGAGCGCCTCCTGATAAATCACCGGCATGATGGTGCGGATGATGAGATTCCAGTCGTCGCTGATACCGATGGGCACGACGGGCTGAATGTTGGCGGTGTATTTCATGGACTCCGCCGGGCCAAAGCCGAAGTCCCAGTTGTTCTGGATTGGCACGCTGATGAGAGCCGCGACCGGATTCTGCAGTTTCTTCGCGAGGTCCGCCTCCTGATCAGATTTGGTCGTCGCGGCGTCCTGTGCGTGCGCCTTGACAACGACGGCGAGGGCAAGCAGGAAAAAACAATTTTTAATTTTCATGGCTTGGCGGTGATGTTCTGAGGCTGAACCTTTTAACTGAAAATATTTGTCGGACAAGATTTTTATGCGACGGACGAACTATTGCCCCAAATGCTGAAGCGCCTTGAGCATGGGCGCGCTGGAAACTTTGATGAAGCCGCTGAGCGGATGATTCATTTCAAAAATCAGAAACACCGCGCCGGAGACGGACACAGCGCAGATGAACAGCACGATGATGACCAGAGTATTGCGCGGGGCAAAAAGGCCGAAACTAAAGTGCAGCGCCGTCAGCCAGAACAACAGCATCACGAGAAAAGGCATCGGCAAATGATTTTGCGTCTGCTCAATGATGAGCCAGCGCGACTGACGTAGTTCGGTGCAGGTCTGCTGCGCCTGTGCGAGCATCTGACGTTGTAGCGCGTTCGTCGGTGTCAGCTCAAACATTTTGATTTGCAACATTTCCATGCCGTTCATTTTTTCGAAGGCGGCGATGCCTGTGTCGGGCATTTTGGTTTCCGGCCAGATCGCTTGGATGCCGACGGCGGTATTGGCGCGCAACTGTTCGCGGATGCGTTTCGTTTCCGGGCCGTAATCCGCCAGCACGCGGTCGAGATAAATTAACTTGGCCGAACCTTGCATGATTTCAGCGTTCATCGTGTCAAAACTGCTCTTGGCGGAACTCACCAGCAAGCCCAGCACCAGTGCGGATAACGTGGCGAGCAAACCCGCGCCGAGTTTAACCGTGTCTTTGGAATCGGCGGTCAAATGGTGGTTGGGCAACAGATTTTGCAGCCACAAGCCCAACAGCACTCCGCTAAAGATGCAGGCGGCGCTGATGAGGGCGATGTTCAATGAATTCATGTTGGTCTGGCTTCTGAATGAGTGCCGCGTTCACGGCAGCGGGCGAAGTTTATTTCCCGGCACCGCCGCTGTCTAGCCCAGTTCGTTGCTTGCCGCTTGACTCTTATTCTTCAACCCGAAAAGATTCCGCCGCATGTCTGAACCTGTTCACACGCCTAAAACCTTGCTGGAGCCGCGCCCCGGCCGGATTGGCAACTTTCGTTCGTCCTCCGCGCATTTTCTTTCTGCGCTTATCCTGTTCCTCTGCACGGCCCCGTTTGTGGACGAGGTGAAATATGGTCATGTATTGGATATTGGATTTGCCACGCTGGTGTTCGTTACGGGGGTGCTGGCCGTGGGGCGAAGTCACCGGACGCTGGTGCTGGCTCTGATGTTGATGGTGCCGCCCGTGAGCGCCCGTTGGTTGGTGCATTGGTTGCCAGACGTTATTCCGGCGGCGATACCGCCGCTCACCGGGTTGATCTTTCTATGTTTCCTCGAGTGGCAATTGCTGCATTTCATTTTTCGCGCCCCCCGTGTCAACTCGGATGTTCTCTGTGCTGGCGTCTCCGGTTATCTGCTGCTGGGCATTCTGTGGACTACGGCGTATATGCTGGTATCGCGGCTGAACCCAGCGGATGCCACACAAGTCGGCGCTTTCGCCTTTACCGTTGGCAATACGGCACCCCATGCGCTCTCGCAATTTGAAGCCTACTATTTTAGTTTCATCACGCTCAGCACCGTGGGCTATGGCGACATCACGCCGCTCTCACACTCCGCGCGCACACTCGCTATGCTTGAGGCGATGACCGGCACACTTTACATGGCCGTGCTCATCTCGCGCCTCGTCGCCCTGTATTCCACCGAAAAGCCGGAGGCCGATTCCAAATCCAATTGAGCCGCGAAAATGGCCGGACCAAAGCGGTCGCCACCCCACATCTAAAAGCTACTATTAAGATTAGGCTGGGGACTAACTCGCTTTCGCTGCGGCTGCCCGCTTGACACGGAACGCGGATTGGGTTGAAGCTGGTTTCACCACAGATGTTTCCCAAGGGTTGGCTATGGGCTCGCAAAAAATCGACCCACCCATCTTCGTGCGGCTGGCGGAGATACTGGAAGACATTTGTCCGGCGGGACAAGCCAAGGCGGCGAATTGCCCCCTCGAATTTCTCCGCGCCATGACCCCCGCCACCCGCCGCGCCTGGATTCTGCAGCAGAAAAATCCCCATATCCTCGTGCAACTCTGCGCCCATCATCAAGTGTGCTCGCAACTCAACCGCACGTAAGGTGCGCGAAGACGCTGGCTGGTATGCCGCCCCGTCACCGGGCCGGAAGCTGGCAGTGCCGCGCGATACTGGATGTTCTGATTAATTGGTTGATGTTTACCGCCGGCGAATGGATCTGGTTTTGTAAGCGGTCTCTGCGACGGCGGGACGACAATTCCATTTATCGATGGATGGCTTGTTGCACCAGCCATTGTTTGGGAGTTGTGCCCATCTCGCCTATAAAATTCAATCGAAACTGGTGGTAATTCCTAAAACCGGCGGCGCGGGCGGTCGCTCCCATTCGCTCTTGCGGCTTCTGCAACATGATGGTCTTGGCTTTATGGACGCGGTGCTGAATCAGATACTCTCCAGGTGACTGGCCAGTGGCTCGTTTGAAACGGCGTTCCAACGTGACTCGCGATACCTTCGCAACCTTGATCAGATGTTTTACTTTGATCCGTTTTTGTGGGTTGGTGCGGATATAACTCAGGACGTGCCTGATCGCATGATCGTTGATGTGTCCGTCTCTGGTAGATTCCCTCTCTAACACCCCCTTGGGCGGAATTTCCAGAATGCTTTGCCGCAACGGCAAGCCTTGGGCTTGCCGTTGCAGCGCGGCCAATATCTGTGCCATCTGCCGGTCGTCATCCTGCTCCACCGTCGAAAGCGGCACCGGGCACGGCGGTGACCAGTTGCCATGGCTGCCGATGGCGAGCAGGGAGAGGTCGCGTGGAATTTCCAGACCAGCTTCCCGGCAGACCTCCATTAAAATTCCCGCGTCGTAATCGTCCGTCAACACCAATGCCGCGGACGGCGCCAGTTGACTCACCCACTGCCTGAACCGGTGTCGTTCGGACTCCGGAAGCGGGAGCAATTTTTGGGGATAATGCGATTTCAAAAAAATGGTCTTGGGTGTGATGCCGTGTTGCTGGAGCACCTGCTCGAACGCCTGCTGTCGCGCCTGAATATACCAGCCGCCGGGGAACACCACGCTGCCGAACTCACGCACGCCCTTGTCCAGCAGATATTCCGCCGCCAGCCGACCCGCCCGCGCCAAATCATGCCGCACCGTCGGCACCCCTGGATGCTCCAGCCACGACGAGGCGTTCACCAGCGGCAGCCGGACTTTCATTGCTGCTCGCCGGATCGCTTCCGACGTTACCCGCACAATCACCGCATCACAGCCGAACTTTGGAATCGACCGGAACGACTGCGGCGTGGCCTCCGCGTAAAGGCTGATTTTCAGGCCGCCATTTTGCTTCAGGACCCGGCCCAGTGAAGAGGCGGCTCCCATTTGGATGGGGTGCAACAAAGGCCACCCCAGCACAGCCAGATTTTTAATTTTTCCTCGCACACAACCCCTTTCTGAGTGAAGTTAATTACCTGATTAGGCTAACGACTGGCGGGATTTCTTCCAACTAAAAAATCAATCCGGATGAAATTGCGTCACCGGCTCGTCAAGATATCCCTGCGCCTTGGCGTTAAAACCGGAACCCGCTCAGTCCGTCGCCGCGCCTGGATTCTGCAGCAGAAAAATCCCCATATCCTCGTGCAACTCTGCGCCCATCATCAAGTGTGCTCGCAACTCAACCGCACGTAAGGTGCGCGAAGACGCTGGCTGGTATGCCGCCCCGTCACCGGGCCGGAAGCTGGCGGTGCCGGGCGATACTGGATGACGACCTCGTCATCCTCGCAAATCACGTTCACGGGTTGCGGCAAATGTCCGAACTGTTTTAACACGAGCGGGGTAATCTGGAAAATGTCCACCGTCGCCGGCGGGGTCAGCCCCTCGTTCGCAAACAGCACCGCAATTTTAAGTCGCAAAGTTTGATTCTGAATCATATGGGAGAATAGCCTTTTGGGCGGCATTCAACATGGGGTGAAACCCGACCGATTACGTCGCCATGCGGCTTTGTGGTGCGCTCCAATCACTCGCGCTACGCCCCCCCCAAAAAACCGAGGCTAGCTTGAGCTACCGGCAAATGGGACGCCCCAATTTCCCGCTGCGGTTAATCTCCACCGTTTAGGTAAAAAAATTTCCGGAAATTTGTCCCCACACCGTTCCCCGCCCGTCGATTTGCCCACTGGGGCGCGCCCGCGCCCATTTCGACCGTCGATTGGCACGATTGGGAATGCTGACGTGCTTCCCAACCGTCGTTTTGAGCAATTAGGAAAGCCAGCACGCATTTCGACCGTCAATTGGCGCGTTTGGGAAAGCCAGCGGCCTGTCCAGACCGTCGATTCAGACAATTTGGAACTCCAGCCCGAGTTTTGACCGTCGATTTAAGCAATTTGGCGGTTGAAACCCGCTTATTATCGGCTTTTTGCCAATTTGTTGTTCAAACGGATTTTTCGCAGAACTTTTCATCCTCGCGTCCCACTATGACCACCGAGCGGACCAAATTAAATGGGTCAGCGCGGCAACGCCACTATTAAAAAATAATTTAAGTCCGCAAATTATTTTTGATACTGCTTCTGAAGTTCCGGCGAAAGCATTCTGAAATCGAGCT
>JBAXIY010000143.1:0-6511 GCA_037138135.1 Verrucomicrobiia bacterium | reverse complement strand
TGGAGGCGAGAGTCGGAATCGAACCGACGATGAGGCTTTTGCAGAGCCCTGCCTTACCACTTGGCTATCCCGCCGTGAAAGGGCGCACAAACTAATTTCCTTTTGCCGCCCGCGCAAGTTCAATCGCGATTCAATTCCTATACCCCAATTTCAATCGCCGCCGCCAAAGTTCGTTAGGCTTGAAAATGCCGGCGGGCGTGATGATGCCGGTGATGAGTTCAGGCGGCGTGACATCAAATCCGGGATTCCGCGCGCTGCTAGTGGGATTGGCTACACGGATGTATTCACGCTGGCCGCGCGAATTGATTCCCCAAGCACCGAGGACTTCAGACGCATGCCGTTCTTCGATGGGTATGTCAAAGCCGCGTTTCAAATTCCAGTCAATCGTCGAAAGCGGAATGGCTACATAAAAAGGAATCTTGTGCCGCGCAGCCAGCACAGCCTTGGTGTAAGTGCCGATCTTGTTGGTCACTTCGCCGGTGCGACCCAGCACCCGGTCACTACCAACAATGACCAAATCAATCTCACCGCGTTGCATCAAATGCCCGGCGGCATTGTCGGCGATGATCTGATGGGAAATCTTTTGCTGCGCGAGTTCCCAGGCGGTGAGCGTCGCGCCCTGGGAGCGCGGACGGGTTTCGTCGCAGTAGACGTGGAACTTTTTGCCCTGCGCCTGCGCAGCATACATCGGGGCGGTGGCGGTGCCGGTGTCGACGAACGCCAGCCAGCCGGCGTTGCAATGCGTGAGCATCTTCATGCCATTGCGAATCAACTTCGCACCGTGATGTCCGATTTCTTTGCAATGATGGGCGTCTTCATTGGCAAATTCCTCGGCGGCAGCCAGCGCGAGCGACTGCTGTTCGGCCACCGTCTCTCCAGCCCGCATCTGTCGCCGGACATTGTTCATGGCATTGATGGGATCGACGGCGGTGGGGCGAGCATCGGCAAGCGTGCGATAAACCAGATCAACGTGCGCGGAGAATTTTTTTAGATTGCTCCCGCGAAAAGCCAGCGCGCCTTGGGCAAGACCATAAGCTGCCGTGGCCCCGATGGCCCCGGCTCCACGCACGATCATTTCAGTGATGGCGGCAGCCGTTTCACGATAATTCTTCGTGCCAATTATCTTAAATTCATGGGGCAACAATCGTTGTTCGATGAGTTGGACGGAATTCGTTTTCGTGTCAAAAGTGACCGTGCGAAAATGTTCGGTGCGGCCGCGGACAGTGACGTTCATGGTGGCGACTATTTTTTAAGTTGCCGGATTTTTTCTTTCAACTTCTGAAACGACGGATGGGCGCGTAGTTTTTTTAAATCAGGATCTTTGGTCAACCAAGTGAAATCGTGGTAGCCCAGCTTGATTGCGTGGTCGAGCGCGGCCAGAGCTTGATCGAATTCATCGGTAAGCGAATAGCTGCAAGCAAGATTGTAGAAGACTAGGGGATTACCGGGTTCGAGTCGCGCGAGGCGTTCATCCACGTGCAGGCCTTCGGTGAAACGACCGCGCTGGGTGTAGTGATCGCCGAGCAGTTGCAGGGCATCCACGTAATCGGGGTCGCGGCGGATAAGACCCTCGACGAACTGGATTTTGGTATCGAGGTCGCGCTGTTCGGCGGTGGACAATTTTTTCTTGGGGCTGCTTTTGGCTGGCATACGGCAGCCGGATTTTTTCCAACCGCGCGGGGCAAGTCAAGCGGACGCTGAATTATTTGGTGGAATTTTTGCCGTCAAAGGTTTTAGATGGGGTTTGGGACTTTTATGAAATGCTTTGTCACCGGCGCTTCCGGCTTTATCGGCTCGAATCTTGTTCACGAATTGCTGGCACGCGGGCACCGGGTCAAAGCGCTGCTGCGTCCGGGGGCGGACGAACGCGGGTTGCAGGGCTTGAAATTTGAACGCGTCACGGGCGACATTCTCGACCGTCAATTATTGCAGCGCGAAATGGAAGGTTCCGAATGGTGTTTTCACGTTGCGGCCAGCTATTCGCTGTGGATGCGCAATTATGCGCCGATGTATGAAATCAACGTCGAAGGCACCCGCAACGTGCTGGAAGCCGCTGGTAAAGCTGGCTGTCGAAAAATTGTTTATACCAGCACCGTCGGCTGTATCGGCCTGCCGAAAGTGGTGAATGGGCAGGCCATTCCCGCGACGGAAGTTGATAAAATTATCGACGGGCAGTTGTCCAATGATTACAAGCGCTCAAAATTTCGCGCGGAAGGCGTGGCGTATGATTTATTTCGCAAAGCGGCGTTGCCGATTGTCATCGTCAATCCTTCCGCCCCCATCGGTCCCGGCGATGTGAAGCCGACGCCAACCGGTCAAATCATCGTGGATTTTTTAAACGGCCGTTTGCCGGCATATCTGGAAACGGGTCTGAACTGGGTGCATGTTCGCGATGTGGCGATTGGCCATATTCTCGCCGCCGAAAAAGGCACGCTCGGCCAGCGCTACATCCTCGGCAACGAGCAGGGGAACTGGACAATGCAAGAAACTCTGGCCGTGCTGGAAAAAATCACGGGCATCCGCGCCACCAAAATCAAGATTCCTTATTGGTTTGCGCTCCGGGTGGCCGAGGCCAACGAAATGATTTCCTTCGTCACGGGCCGCCCGCCCCGCGCACCGGTGGCCGGTGTCAAAATGGCGAAATACAAGATGTGGTTCAATCCCGGCAAGGCGATTCGCGAACTCGGACTGCCGCAGACGTCACCCGAAAGAGCGTTTGCCGATGCCGTCGCGTGGTTCCGGGCCAACGGCTACGTCAAAAAATAATTCCAGCCGAAACTTCTGGCCTTGCGTTTTGCGCCGGATTGTGAAAAGTTTCACAAACAATTTATGGCACACGTCAAACTCCACATTCCCGGCCCCGTCGAAGTCAGCGAAAAAACCTTCAAGGCGTTCTGCTCGCCCATGATTGGTCATCGCGGTCAGGGCTTCAAAGACCTTTACGCGAAAATCCAGCCGCAGCTCCAGCAGCTGTTTTATACCAAGCAATTGGTTTATCTTTCTACCTCATCTGCGTGGGGCGTAATGGAAGGTTCCATCCGCAACCTCGTTCAGAAAAAAGTTCTGAATTGCATGTGCGGTGCGTTTTCCGACAAATGGTTTGATGTTTCCAAGAAGTGCGGCAAGCAGGCCGAAGCGCTGCAAGTCGAATGGGGTTCGCCTATCCGTGCCGAGTTAATTGATAAAAAACTCGCTACCGGCGAATTCGATGCGCTCACGTTGATTCACAACGAAACCTCGACCGGCGTCATGTCGCCGCTCGCGGAAATTGCCGCGCTCAAGAAAAAATATCCAGATGTTATGTTCATTGTGGACGCCGTCAGTTCTTTGACTGCGTTGCCCATCAAGTTCGACGAACTCGGCATTGACGTTTTGCTCGCCGGCACGCAAAAAGCGTTTGCGCTGCCGCCCGGACTTGCGGTGTTCGCTGCGTCACCCGCCGCGCTCGCGAAAGCGGCCACGACCAAAGATCGCGGTTATTACTTCGACTTCGTTGAATTCCAAAAAAATGCCGAACAGAGCATGACGCCCAGCACACCGAGCATCGGCCACATCTACGCGCTGAGCTCTAAGCTGGATGATTTCTTCGCCGAAGGTTTGGACGCGCGTTTTGCGCGCCACGCCAAGACGAATCAAATGACCCGCGATTGGGCGGCGAAACACGGCTTTAATCTTTTCCCCGAAAAAGGTTTTGAATCCGTCACGCTCACGTGCGTCAGCAACGGAGCGCGTCCCGGCGGTCGCACTGTTGACGTGGCGAAGCTGCAGAAGCTCGTCAAAGATCAAGGCTTCTTGATCGACGGCGGCTACGGAAAAATCAAAGGCACGACGTTCCGTCTCTCCAACATGGGCGACGAAACGGAAGCTACGATGAACCAGCTTTACGCCGCGTTGGATAAGGCGATGACGCAGTTTTAATTTTTGGTTGGGTTATGTTTGGCCGGCAATCCGTGTTGGGCGGGTTGCCGGTTTTTCTTTTCGTTAACACCGTTTCCCGCGAAACTAAAGCGTGCAAACCGATTCTGGCTATCAACTTGTCCGCCTGAACAACGGCATCTGCTCCGTGCGTTCGCTCGCGGACGCGGAGACGTTTCATCCCGTCGTCGGCCCGGTCGCCGAGGCGGAGGCACTTTACGTCAACCAACTCAAACTGCGCGAGCGACTCAAAAATCACCTTGGCGAATTTGTCATCTGGGATGTCGGCCTCGGTGCGGCGGCGAATTCGCTTACCGTTTTGCGCGCCACGCGCGATCTCGCGTGTCAGATTCGCCTCGTGAGTTTTGATCATACCATTGAGCCGCTGAAATTCGCATTGCAGCACGCCGCCGACCTGGGTTACTTCGGCGGCTACGAAAAACATCTGCAAGAATTTATCCGCGAACAGCGAGTTACATTTCGCGACGGCGCACAAGCCGTGAATTGGGAATTTCACCACGGCGATTTTCCCGCATTGATAAATTCTCCATTGGTGGGGCGAGACTCCCGGCGAGCCGACCATCAACTTTCAGGCTCGGCTCGCGAGGACGCTCGCCCCACCGGGGTTTCGTTGCCGCCGCCGGATGCGATCTTGTTCGACGCCTATTCACCTGCCCGCAATCCAGCGATGTGGACGCTGCCGCTCTTCGCGAATCTGTTTCAGCAACTAGACCCGCAACGTCCGTGCGCGATGCCGACGTATTCGCGCAGCACGATACTGCGCGTCACGCTGCTGCTCGCGGGATTTTTTGTGGGCGTGGGCCACGCGACCGGCGAGAAGGAAGAAACCACGATTGCCGCGAACGATTTGTGTTTGATTGCCGAGCCGCTCGATGCGCGCTGGCTGGCGCGGGCGCGTCGCTCGCACAGCGCGGAGCCGATGGTGGAACCGGTTTATCGCACGTCGCCGTTGAGTGAAACTTCGTGGCAGAAACTTGCGGCGCATCCGCAATTTGCCGGCGGCTGAATCGGTCGCTGTAAAAATCCATTGACGGATTTGGTCAAAATCATTAAACCGACAGCGTTGGAGCAACCTAACCACTAAAAAACTATGAGCGATAAACCTGCAGGAGCGGACAAAAAAATTGCGGCCGGAGTTTGCGGTATTCTTTTGGGCGCATTGGGCATTCACAAATTCATCCTCGGTTACACCAAGGAAGGCGTCATCATGCTGTTGGTGACAATCCTAACATTGGGATTCGGCGGCTTTATCATGGGCATCATCGGCCTGATTGAGGGGATTCTTTATCTCACGAAGAGCGACGCCGATTTTGTCGCCACTTATGTGAACGCGAAAAAAGGCTGGTTCTAAAACCCGCCAGAAATTCAACCAACCAACCAACCTTAAATGAAAATGATCAAATCAATCATCTGTCTGACTGTCGCTGCAACGATGTTGATGGCCCTAAATGCGCCGGCCAAAACCGTCGCTACCGATGACGCGAATAATGCCGTCCAAGGCATCACGCAATCGGCCGAGTCCGTTGTCACGCTGGCCAAGATTGTCATGGGCAATACGCTGGGCGGTTTCACCGTAACGCCGATGGCGATTCCGGAACCTTCCACGCTGGCTTTGGCCACCTTGGGTGGTGTCGGTTTTTTGATGGCGCGTCGTCGCCGGTAAATTCAGCGCAAGATAATTTGGCCGCTGGGCGTTTTGCACACCCAGCGGCTTTTTTACTTTCGCCGGTGCTAAGATTTTCTAAACTTACTGTATGAATGTATTTGTCACTGGCGGCGCGGGCTACATCGGCTCCATCTGCACGGAAGAATTACTCAATGCCGGCCATACGGTCACGGTGTTCGACAATCTTACGGAGGGTCATCGTTCGGCGGTGGATCCGCGGGCGAAATTTGTCGAAGGCTGTCTGCGCGATTCCGCGCTGGTCAAACAATCGCTGCGCGACGCCAAGGCGGAAGCCATTTTGCATTTCGCGGCCAGCGCGCTGGTGGGTGAATCAATGACGGATCCGAAAAAGTATTTCCACAACAATCTGGTCAACGCGCTCAAGCTCGCCGACGCCGCCGTGGAATGCGGCATCAAGAAATTCGTTTTCAGTTCGACGTGCGCCACCTATGGTCCCCCGGAGCGCGTGCCGATGACGGAGGATTTGCCGCAGCGTCCGATCAATCCCTACGGCGAGGCGAAGCTGATGTTCGAGAAAGTGCTGATTTGGTATCGCGAAATCTACAAGCTGGATTTCATCGCCTTCCGCTATTTCAACGCCGCCGGCGCGAGCGAGAAATTCGGGGAACATCATCGCATTGAGACGCATTTGATTCCGAACGTGCTCGCTGTGGCGCTCGGCCAGAAAGCGCATGTGGAGATCTTTGGCACGGATTATCCGACGCCGGACGGCACCTGCATCCGCGACTACATTCACATCAAGGATCTGGCGCAGGCGCACATTCTTGGTTTGCAGCCGGGCAAGAGCGGGTTTTTCAATCTCGGCAATGGCGATGGTTATTCGGTGAAGCAGGTCATCGACATGTGCGAGAAAGTGACCGGCAAAAAAATTCCGGCGATTGAAAAGCC
>JBAXIY010000142.1:0-6577 GCA_037138135.1 Verrucomicrobiia bacterium | reverse complement strand
AATTTGTTTTGCGATCCTATTCGTTTTTTGGTTGAACGCCATGCGTGGGCAGCAACCCGCTCAAACTTAATTTGCCCACTACCACAACCGGCCAAAAAAACCAATTGCCACACCGCTTAAAATATCGAAGCCAAAGCCTTTAAAAGTTGAGCCAAAGCTGGGAGCCTGATAATTTCACCGAAACAAAAAAATGAAAGTTGTGATTTTCTGCGGCGGTATGGGAACGCGTTTGCGTGAAGAGACGGAGTTCCGACCCAAGCCCATGGTGCCGGTCGGCGAACGGCCGATTCTGTGGCATATCATGAAGACCTACGCGCATTATGGCCACAAGGAGTTCATCCTTTGCCTTGGCTACAAAGGCGAGGCGATCAAGGAATATTTCCGCAACTATCATTGGAACACCAGCGATGTGACCTTGAGCCTGGGCGCAAAGCCGAGGATCAAGTATCACAACCAGCACAGTGAAGAAGACTGGGTGGTAACGATGATTGACACCGGCCAGAACACCATGACCGGCGGAAGGCTCAAGCGCGTGCTGCCTTTCATCAAGGATGAAACGTTTCTGCTTACTTACGGCGACGGTGTCACGGACAGCGACATCGACGCCTCCATCGCTTTCCACAAGAAGCAGAAAAAAATTCTCACAATGACGGCCGTGCAACCTCCCGGACGTTTTGGCGACATGGAAATCGCCGACGGAAAAGTGACCGCCTTCAAGGAGAAACCGGAAAAGCAGGCCGGCTTCATCAATGGCGGGTTTTTCGTCGTGGACCGGCGCATCGGCAAATATCTCGGCGATGACACCTGTGTTTTTGAGAATGAGCCGCTCGCCAAACTTGCCGCGGAAAAGCAGATCGTCGCCTACCAGCACCCCGGTTTCTGGCAGTGCATGGACACCTTCCGCGAACAGCAACTCTTAACGGGCCTGTGGAACAGCGGCAAAGCGCCGTGGAAAGTCTGGTGATGTTCAACGGCTACTACCAAAACCGTCGCGTGCTCGTGACCGGCCATACCGGTTTCAAGGGTGCGTGGCTTTCGCTCTGGCTGAAAAAATTGGGCGCGGAAGTTCACGGCTTGAGCCTGCCATCACCGACAAATCCAAACCTGCACGAAATCATCAACGCCGCGACGTTCACAAGCGAAACCATTTGCGACATCCGCCAGCTCGACCCGCTCACGGCGGCCATCAAGAAAATTCAGCCGCAAGTCGTCTTCCACCTCGCCGCACAACCGATTGTCCGCCGTTCTTACGTCGAGCCGCTGGAAACGCTTGAGACGAACGCGCTCGGCACAGCACACGTGCTCGAGGCGATTCGCAAGCTGGAATTGAACTGCCTCACCGTCGTCGTCACCAGCGACAAATGTTACGACAATCGTGAATGGGAATTTGCTTATCGCGAAAACGATGCATTGGGTGGTCACGATATCTATTCGATGAGCAAAGGCGCGACCGAACTCGTGGCTCAATCGTGGTATCGCTCGTTCTACGCACCGAATCCGAAGCTCGGCCCGGTCGTCACCGCCCGCGCCGGCAACGTGATCGGCGGCGGTGATTATGCAGCGGACCGGATCGTGCCGGATTCTATTCGCGCCTTAATCGAGAAAAAGCCGATCACCGTCCGCAATCCGCGCGCCATTCGTCCATGGCAGCATGTGCTGGAATGTTTGAGCGGTTATCTTTGGCTCGCCGCGCGCATCAGTCAGGAATCAAAAACCTCTAAACTCGTCAGCCCGTTCAACTTCGGGCCGGAGCCTTCGGCGCGCCAGCCGGTGAGCCGCTTAGTCGAGGAGATTTTCCATTCGTGGCCCGGCAAATGGGTGGATAAATCCGACCCGAACGCACCGCACGAAGCCATGCTGCTTTCGTTATCTATCGAAAAGGCCGGCGCGTTGCTTGGGTGGTATCCGGCGTGGGAATTTACCGAGGCCATCCGCCGCACCGTCACTTGGTATCGCGAACGGCATGATCTGAAAAATTCTGACATGCTGAGCTTCAGCCGATCGCAGATCGATGACTACACAACCGCCGCACGGCAAAAGAATCTGGCTTGGGCGAAATCTGAACCTGTATGAGTTTCACTTTGAAATGCCGTTCCTGTGGAAGCACCGATGCCGCAATGATACTCGACCTCGGGCTGCAGCCGCTGGCAAACAATCTCCTGATGGCGGCCGACCTGGCGAAACCGGAGCCCAAATTTCCGCTGCGCCTTGCCGTGTGCAAATCCTGCTGGCTGTTACAGATCACCGACCTCGTGCCGCCGGTCGAGTTGTTCTCTGAGTATCTTTATTTCTCGTCGTTCTCGGACCTCATGCTGCGGCACGCCCGTGAAGCTGCGGAAAGTTATATCACGGAGTTCGGCCTGAATTCAAATAGCTTCGTCGTGGAAATCGCCAGCAATGACGGCTATCTGCTGCAGAATTTCGTCAAAGCCAAAATCCCGTGTCTCGGCATCGAGCCTGCGGCGAACATCGCCAAAGTGGCGCGTGAAAAAGGTGTTGAAACCATTGAGGAATTTTTTGGGAGCGATATCGCCACAAAACTTTCGAGTGCAAACCGGCAAGCGGACCTCATCCTCGGCAACAATGTTTTCGCCCACGCGCCGGACACGAACGACTTCGTGGCCGGGCTGAATAAGCTGCTCAAGCCGAACGGCCGCATCGCACTGGAATTTCCCTACGGCGTCGAGTTCATCGAGCACAACGAATTCGACACGATCTACCACGAGCATGTTTTCTACTTCACGCTCACCGCGCTGAAGCCATTGTTTGAGCGTCATGGTCTGGAGATTATCCGCGTTGCGCGTCTGCCGATTCATGGCGGCTCGCTTCGCCTGTTTGCCGGACACAGCGGCAAGCACCCGGTCGAGGCTTCCGTTACTAAACTGCTGGCAGAGGAAAAGCGAAAAGGCGTCGCATCACTCGCCGGCTACGAAGGTTTTGCCAGTCAGGTTCACGCCGTTAAAAAAGAGCTGGTTGAATTGCTCGCGAGGCTGAAAAATCAAGGCAAGAGCGTGGCGGCTTACGGCGCATCGGCGAAAGGCAGCACGCTTCTAAATTTCTTCGGTGTGGGTGCGGGCGATTTGGATTTCGTAGTGGATCGCAGCACATACAAACAGGGACGGCTGACGCCTGGCACACATCTGCCGATTTTGCCACCGGAGGAACTGCTTAAGCGCCAGCCGGATTATACGCTCTTGCTGACGTGGAATTTTGCCGATGAAATTCTCGCGCAGCAGAAGGCGTATCGCGAGGCGGGCGGCAAATTCATCGTTCCGATCCCCAAGGTGAAAGTCGTCTGATGTCATGAATTTTTCGCGCACCAAACTGGCCGGCCTCTGGCTCATTGATTTGGAACTGCGCGAGGATGAGCGCGGTTTTCTCGCCCGGACTTTTTGCCAACAGGAATTTGCCGCGCTCCAACTGAACACGCACTGGCCGCAATGCAATCTCACACTAACGAAGCAGCGCGGCATGATTCGCGGCATGCACTATCAGGCCGAACCGAAGCCGGAAATCAAACTCATCCGCTGCGCGGCGGGCGCAATTTTTGACGTGCTGGTGGATGTCCGGCCTGATTCGCCGACATTCGGCCAGTGGCAAGGCTTTGAACTGACCGCCCAAAATCATCGCACACTTTATGTTCCCGGCGGTTTTGCTCACGGCTTCCAATGCCTCTCTGACAACTGTGAGGTTTTTTATCAGATGTCTGAATTTTATCACGCAGATCTCGCACGTGGCCTGCGCTGGAACGATCCATGTGTGAACATCCACTGGCCAATTGCGGGAGGCCAGCTTTCCGACCGCGACCGCAACCTGCCTTTGCTCGCCGACCTGAAATGAATATTTTCATCACTGGCGCAACCGGCTTCATCGGTTCGGCGTTTTGCCGGCTGGCGTTGGAGCACGGACACGGAATCGCAGCCATCATACAACCTGGCAAAACTCCGCCCGCCGAATTTCAAGTCAGCGAGAAATTGACCTGGCTCAAAGGCACACTCTCTGAGCTCCCCTGGATAGACATCGAAAGGTTTCGCCCGGATGTGTGTGTTCATCTGGCCTGGATTGCCACGCCAGGCGTTTATCTGGAATCACCGGAGAATGAACAGTATTTGCAATGGAGCCTAGACATGGTGCGCGGATTGCGGAGGATTGGCGTCAATCACATCGTCGGTGCTGGCACTTGCATCGAATATCAGATTTCGGAAACGCCGCTGTCCGAAGAGTTCACACCGGTCAATCCCACGACTCTTTATGCGCGCTGCAAGAATACGTTGCGCGAGACCCTGGCCGCCGAGGCGCAAAAAGACGGCTGGCAATTTTGCTGGGGCCGAGTGTTTTATCCCTACGGCGTCGGCGAACATCCGGCACGGCTATGTAGTTCGCTCATCCAGAAAATTCAGCGTGGAGAAACAGTCTTACTCAAAACGCCACATAGCCGGAAGGATTACATTTACATTGAAGATTTAGCCGCCGCCATTCTGCTAACGCTGGAAAAACGGTTCGTTGGCACCATCAACTGGGGCACCGGCACCGGAATTTCCGTGGGAACTATTGCTGACAAACTAGCCATGATGTTGGGCCAGCCAAACTTAATTGACGCAGTCAACCCGCCAGCCTTGGACGCCTTTCCGTTTGTCGTGGCCGATGTCGATCAAATCAGGGCCTTGGGATGGAGACAGGTTTGGCCGCTTGAACGCGGGCTAAATCAGTTAATTCAATCTTTGACTCCTTTGTAAAAATTGCAGCGGCGAGAGGGTTTCGTTTGACGAATCCACAAGGCTTCGGCGAAAATAACTTTAACAAACTAGTTAAGCCTCAATTTACAACCAATAAAATTAAAGCATGAACGATCTGCAACGCTATTTTGAATCCAACACGGGTAGGCTGATTGATAAACACACCCATTACTTTGACATTTATGACCGTTATTTTTCCAAATACAGGAATACTGATGTGACCTTCCTAGAAATTGGCATCTACAATGGCGGATCACTTCAGATGTGGAAAAACTATTTCGGACCCAAAGCCAAGATTTTCGGTGTCGATATCAACCCAGCATGCAAAAAACTAGAAGAGGATCAAATTCAAATCCACATCGGAGATCAGGCTGATAAAAAATTTCTGAACGGCCTCATAAAGCAAATTCCCCGTCCCGATATTGTGTTGGATGATGGCGGACATTTTATGGATCAACAGATCAACACTTTCGAGGTCTTATATCCATTTGTGGCTCCCGATGGTATTTATATGTGTGAGGATATGCATACCTCCTATTGGAAACATTACGGAGGCGGATTCAAGGCGCGCGGAACATTTGTTGAATACAGCAAATACTTTATCGACTACCTGCATGCCAAGCATTCCGCTAGCCTTCAGAATTCCAAGCTGGCCGCCTTCGCCCAATCAGCTTTTGGGCTGCATTACTACGACAGTATTCTTGTGATTGAGAAACGGTTGCGGGAAGAAAGCAAACGTATGACAACCGGACAACCTTCATTTTCCCCCGATCCTGTCCGCACTATCCCTCAACGAACCAAAACAAAGCTGTTAGAATACGCCAGTATTCTTCGGCATAAGTTAAGGTATCAGCCTTTTCACCACTGCGATTAGCACGATCTTAACCGCCTCGTATCGCCCGCAAGCACTCCCGTAATTGGAAGGCCGACTTCCCCAGCCACCAATGCAGGAAGCCTGTCATTTCTCGGCCCAAATTGGCAATTTGCTGGGCGTATTGCGGTGACTGACGACGAACCATCTGTATTTTTACATGGACTAAAGCGGCAAAAAAACACTTTAGCTTTTGCAATCGTAGCCATTGCGACAACCCAGTTTGGCCACGCATCGCCTCTATGGCTTGAATCACCGTCCAGTCTTCTTGAACAAAAAAATCTAAATTTTTCTGATTAGTTGAAGTTCCACTTAATGCATGGTGGCGGTATTTAAGCAGCACCTCACTTACTCGCAATCGTCCAATACAAAGAACTGCTAATTCCGACCAGAATAAGTGATCTCCAACTTGTCTAAACTCCTCCTTAAACCGAAACGGTATAGCTTTTCGGTTGGTTTTAATCATTGTCCCACTGACAAAAATATCCGCCCGCAATCTTGCACGCTCTTTCAAGAAATCATCCAGTCCGACTTGTTTCGGCATGCCCGCCACCGGAGCAACTATTGCCGGCAGCGGCTGGTCGTGCTTATCAATAAATTGAGCTTGGCACCAACCCATCCCCCAACCGTCGACGGGGTTGAGTAACTCGACCATTCGTGCGCAAAAATCAGGCAACAGCACATCATCCACATGTAAAAAATGCAGGTAGTCAGTTTCCGCCGCCAACTCTAGGGCACGATTGTGATTCCCAAAAAGACCGAGGTTGCGTTCGTTTAACCGATATTCGCAGCGCAACGATTTAAAATTGCTTACAATTTCCCGTGTGCGATCGGTTGAACAATTATCCAAAACCACCACCCGGTCAGGCGGCCTACTTTGATGCGCCAGTGAGTCAAGCGCTTTAGTAATATGCGGCTCACCATTAAAGACCGGGATTACGGTTGTTACGATAGCCATAAAGTCTAGCTT
>JBAXIY010000141.1:0-6681 GCA_037138135.1 Verrucomicrobiia bacterium | reverse complement strand
AAAATCAAATTGCCGGGCGGCACGGCGAACGGCACATTGCCGCCCATGAAAGTGCTTTTTGACTGTCCCGTGCCCGCCATGTTCACGCATGGCGGCACTCAGATTCAAATCGAGCAGACCAAAGCCGGCCTCGAAGCCATCGGCGTGCAGGTGGAATTTCTGCGCTGGTGGGATCCGACGCAACGCGGCGATCTCGTCCACTATTTCAGCACGCCGAGTAATGCCTATCTCAACCTCGCCCGCGCCGCCGGCAAACCGGTCGTCATGACTAATCTCTTCACCGAGACGTGCAACCGCAGTGCCGCGCGTTTGCGGCGGCAAGGCTGGCTGTTGCAGGCCGCGCTTAAAATTCCTTTTGGCCGCCAGCTCAAAAATCAATTGAACTGGCGCACCTACCGCAACGCCACGCACAATGTCGTCGGCTTGGAATGCGAAAAAAATGTGCTGCAAACCGTTTATCGTGTCCCAGCCAAAAAAATTTCCATCGTCCCGCTTGGCTTGTCGGAAAATTATCTCCACACCGGCCACGGCCGCCGTGCGGAAAATCACCTCATCTGCACCGGCACCATTACAGAACGAAAAAACTGTGTCGCCCTCGCCGAACTGGCGCGCGCGGCGGAAGTCCCCATTCTCTTCGTAGGCAAACCGTATCAGCCCGACGATCCCTACTGGTTGCGCTTCCAAAAATTAATAGACCAGCGGCTCGTCAAGTATGTGCCGCACGTGGAAAGCGAATTGGAAATGGTCGGCCTACTGCAAGCCGCGCGCGGTTTTGTGCTGATGAGCCAGTTCGAAAACTGGTGTCTCTCCGCGCACGAAGCCATCGCCTGCGGACTGCCGGTTTTGGTGCCGGACCAAAATTGGTCGCGTGAACGCTTTGGCCAGGCCGCCCGCTATTTTCCCACCATTGGTTTTAATGCCGAAAATGTAGCCGTCCTCAAAAAATTTTACGCGGACGCCACCGGATTGTCCGCTCCGGCCATCAAGCTGCACAGTTGGCGGGAGGTGGCGGCGGAATTAAAAAAAGTTTACGCCCACGTGCTGCATGAAAATCATCCTTGATTGCCACGTCCCCGCGCTGCTTGCGCATGGCGGCGCGCAAATCCAGATCGAGCAAACGCAGCGCGCGTTGGCGGCCATCGGCGTTGAGGCCGAATTCATGCGCTGGTGGGATCCGCAGCAGACCGGCGATGTGATTCATTTTTTTGGCCGGATGCCCGCCGATCAAATCCGGTTCGCGCAAACCAAAGGTCTCAAGGTGGTCATGGCCGAATTACTAACCGCGTCCGGCTCGCAAAATTCGGCGCAGCGTTTGGCCCGCCGCGTCTTTCGTTGGACGGCGGAGAATTTTGCGCCGCGCGGAATCGCCGCCGCGTTTCAATGGGAGTCCTACCGGCTGGCGGATGCGTGCATCGCCAATACGAGTTGGGAGAAACACCTGATGGAATTTAAGTTCGGCGCGGATCCCAAAAAAATCGTCGTCGTGCCGAATGGCGTGGAAGAAGTTTTTGCGCAATCCCCCGCCGTGCCGCGCGGCGAATGGCTCGTTTGCACCGCGACCATTACCGAACGCAAGCGCGTCCTGGAACTTGCCCAAGCTGCCGCGGCCGCGCAAACGCCGGTGTGGATCATCGGTCAAGCCTACGCGGACAATGATCCTTACGCGCAGAGTTTTTTTGCGTTCGCAAAGCAAAATCCCAAGTTCGTCCGCTACGAAGGCGCGGTTCAGAATCGCGCGGCGCTGGCGAACATTCACCGCGCCGCGCGCGGCTTTGTGCTGTTGAGCGCGATGGAAACGCGCAGCTTGGCGGCGGAAGAAGCCGCTGCGTGCGCCTGCCCGTTGCTCTTGAGCGACCTGCCATGGGCACGCAGCGTTTTTGGTGAGAGCGCGACGTATTGTCCGCTGGCGAACGTGGCAGCCACAGCGGCAGTGCTAAAAAAATTCTACGCCACCGCGCCCACGCTGCCGCCGCCGTTGCCACCGGCCACGTGGCGGAACGTGGCGGAACAATTGAAATTGGTTTACGAGAAAGTTCTGGCTGACTGAAACAGCTTCAACCGCCAAGCCGCCGAACGTGCCAACGAGAGTTTGCATTTAGGAAACCGAAGGTTGACCGCGACAAATCGCATTTCCATAATCTCACCAGTGTCGCCAGCATCCGCCAACCTTTCCAAAATTTCACCGCCGACATCCGGTCGGCATTTTCGGCGACTCCATGTCACGACCTCGCTCGATCGTTTGGGCGGAATGGAAACGTTGGTGAAACTGATGGTGCGGCATGACGCGGAGAGCGGTGCCGTCAGTTTGCTGGATACGGGTGCGCCGGAAAGCCCGCAGATCATTCAACTGCGAACGGGACGCTGGACCGGAGCCGCCGCCGCGCGCCGTCGTCTGCGCCAAAAAGCCATCACGGCCGACATGCTGATCTTCCATAATTTCGCCGGCATGAGTATGGTGAGCGACTGCATTCCGCATCGGCGGAGCGTCCTTTATTTGCACACGAACAGCGCGGATGTCTTTGAGTTGCTACCGAAGCGATTACCATTTTTAGATGGCATTCTGGCCAGCGGCAGCGATCTGGCGCAGGAACTTCAACGAGCGGTGGCGGGCAAAATTCCTGTGACGCCGCTGGAGTATCCGTTGAGCGAAAATTTCTTTGGCGTGACGCCGCAGAAGCGGGAAGCCGGTTGGGTAATTGGCTATTCCGGTCGATTGGACACGGAGCAGAAACAAGTTGGGCGGTTGGTAGATTTGACCGCGCAATTGGACGCATTGAAAATTAATTACCAACTGGAAATCGCCGGCACCGGACCGGAGGCCGCCAGCCTGCAACAAAAATTGGCAGGACGAAACGTGCGGTTTCTTGGCCGGTTGAACGAGCGACAGATGAGCGAGACGTATGGCGGCTGGGATTTTCTGATATGCACCAGCGAGTATGAAACCGGTCCGCTCGTCGCGTTGGAAGCGATGGCGGCGGGTGTGCCGCCGATCATGCCGGACATTCCGTGCCAGGCGACCGAGCTGCTGCGGGCAAATCATTTCCCGCAATATGCCAAAGGCGACATGGCGGCGGCGGCAGCGTTGATCCGCGATTTGATGCAGCCACAGAACGGGATGGTTCAGCGCGAAAAAATCCGGCAACTGGTCGCCGCGCGCAAGCCGGAAAGGTTCATCGCAACGCTGGTAAGTGAACTGGAAAAAATTCGGCAAGCTCCGGCGCGTTCGGAACGGATGCAGACACCACGCGGTTTAGCCGAATGGCTGCCGTTCGGCCTGCGCAGTCGGCTGCCGGGCAAGGAAACTTTTCTGAAATGAACCGACCGCTAAAGATTGCGATGCTGATCACGGATGCCCGTGTCCCCGGCGGTTTGTATGACGGGCCGTTGCCCAGCCTCGGCACCGCGCCGGACGCGCTGCTGCAAGGGTTTGCTGGCATGCCGGAAGTTGAAATCCATGTCGTCTCCTGCGTGCAGCAGCCGGTGATCTCACCCGAGAAACTCGCGCCTAATATTTATTACCACAGCCTCCTTGTGCCAAAATTCGGCTGGCTCCGCACCGGTTATCAAGGTTGCATTCGTGCCGTGCGGAAAAAATTACGCGAGCTACAACCCGATGTCGTTCACGCGCAGGGCACGGAACGTGATTGCGCCATGAGTGCTATTTTCTCCGGCTTTCCAAACGTGCTGACCATCCACGGGAACATGCGAGTCATCGCGCCGATTTTTCAGGCACGGTTCGGCGATTACTACTGGCTGACGGCGAAGTTGGAAGGGTTTGCGTTGCGCCGCACTGGCGGGGTGTTTTGCAATTCCGCCTACACGGAAAATCTGGTGGCTCCACTCGCGCGGAAAACCTGGCGCGTGCCAAACGCGGTGCGCGAGGAATTTTTTGATAACGTGCCCGCCAATAAACATCACGTTGTTCCGGCACTGCTGAACATCGGCATTCTCCAGCCACGCAAACAACAACTGGAACTATTGGCGCTGGCGGGCAAACTCCACCGGCGCGGGCTGAAGTTTGAATTGCAATTTGTAGGCGACCTCGCGGCGAAGACGGAATACGGCGTGCAGTTCGCGACGGAACTAGCCAAGGCAGAAACGGCTGGCTACGCGCGGCGGTTGGGACTGTTATCCGCGCCGCAGCTCATCGCGGCGATGGATGCGGCGGCGGCACTCATCCATTTTCCGACCGAGGAGGCGTTCGGCCTCGTCGTCGCCGAAGGTTTGGCGAGGAACCTGAAATTTTTCGGTGCCAACGTGGGCGGGGTGGCGGAGATTGCTGCCGACGTGGAAGGTTCTGAATTATTCGCACCTGATGATTTTCAAGGTTTGGAAAATGGCATCGCCTGCTGGTTGGCCGCAGATTGTCCCGCCCCGCGCAATGCCGCCGAAATCATGCGCCAGCGTTATCATCCTGAAGTCATCGCCCGAAGACATTTGGAAATCTATCGCGAACTTCTTTAAATCGGACAGGCATCGTATTTAGCGGCTCCGGCTTGGGAAGATCTCAGATATCAGCGATCATTTGCCCGATAGCGTTCGAGTGGGGTCAAACTAAACCTGATTTTTTTTTCCACTAATTTGCTAACGGCAAACATATCAGCACCCCATTCGAAAACATCGTAATCGGTTTTGAGAAAGGAAACCGAAGCGTGTTTTTCCGCAGGGCAAAGATGCTGATGTTCGTATAAGATAATGGTTGGACGCATCTTTTTTAGATTGAGCTGCGACAGTATCCGAAAATCGTATCCTTCGGTGTCGATGTGTAGAACATCAACATGATTAATCTGATGTTTACTAAATAAATCGGCGAGGGTGAGGCCAGTGATCGCCGTTTCTTGGATGAATAGATCCAGCTGGGGAAAATGTTTCAAGATATGATTCCGGTCAAACGATCCAAGCTGGTCATACCAAGGTGGTAGGGTGGGAACGGCTTGCTTCGCCGTCTCATCCAACCAGAAAAATTGCGTGTTACGACCTTCGTTAATTGCCGCGTTCTCAAAAATAAAACGCTCTGAGTTCCCATAATTGGCTTTTAACCTAGCGAAAAGATGGGGCACTGGTTCAACCAATAACGCCCGCCATTTTAAACGTGTCTTTAGCAACCTTTTTAAAGGGTCTCCGCTGGCACCATCATTTGAGCCGATTTGGACAATTTGCGCCGTTGTCGCCGGGATGATTTTTGAAATCCAACAGGCCGGATTGGTTTTCCAGGTCCCCTTGATGCGATGGTTAACCCATACGGCAAGGTCACCAAGAAACGGTAATTCTCCAATAATGGTCTTTATCGTATTCAAGCTTTGGTAGGTTAAAAATCATCCGATTGCATGAAAGATATCCAAATAGCCGGAGAATCGCATTATAGTTTTACCCGGCGGCCATATTCCGCCAACAGCCGGTCGCCGTAATCCTGCCAGGTATTTTTAATGGCACCTTTGCGATGCGCCGCCTCGCCCAATCGCCGGTTCAATTCCAGGTCGGTCGCCACGCGGATCATCGCATCAGCAATGTTCTGCGGGTCGCGACCGCGCACGATGAAACCTTCCACACCATCCTGGACGAGCGTGGTTGCGCCACTTTCGTAGGAAGCGAGAATGGGTAGTCCCGCTGCCATCGCCTCCGACAGCACGCGGGCAAAGCCTTCTTCCTGAGATGGGAAAACAAAGGCGGTGCAGGTAGCCAGTAATTTGGCCAGTTCCGCATGAGGCATGTGCGGCAGATAAGTGAAAGTGCCCCGCCATTTCGTTAGTTCCCGCCGGATGTCCTTTTTGATTTCCCCGACGCAGACTAGTTCCGCCTCCGGCAGTTTCCGTTTCACCATTTCAAAAGCCCGGAATAGATATTGGTGGCCTTTGCGCAAACAGACGGTGCCGATAACTACAAAACGGATTTTGTCCGGAACGGTTTCACGCGGGCAAAATGTGCTGGTGTTCACGCCGAAGGGATTGACAAAACATTTTTCAGCGGGAATGCCGTTCAAGACCATCGTGTCACGCACGAAGTCGGAGGGGCACAGCACCACATCGGCCCGTTCCAGCTCGCGGTTCATGCGCGCGAACATCCATTGTGGAATCGGGACTTTTTCGCCGGGACACCAGAGGTCGCACTCACGCTGCCAGTAGCCGAAATAGGTTGTGGGATGACTATTCGGGCAATCCACCACCTTCAACGCACCGGTTTTTTCTGCGCGGTCAAACGGCTCGGTGGCAAAACCCATGATGGCTTGGGTGACATTGTAATCCGGAAAGCGTTGCGACCTGAACCACGTTTTCCAGATGGGAAGATACGCGTAAAAAAGTTTTTCCTGCCAGATTTGCGGGGCGCAATGGTAAAGCGGCTTCATGGCCAGATGGAACGGCCAGCAGCGCCGGAAATGTTCCGGTGCAATCCCCGTGCTATTCTTGCCAGAAATCCACAACCCCGCCAGCGTGCCACGCATTTCAAAAGCTTTGGCCGGATGTGGTAGCCACCAGCCACCGGGGGTGGTCAACAGAACTTTTAACGGCGGTTTCATTTTTTCTTTTTTACCAGAGTGGCTTGCGCCTCTAGACTGAGATAAATTCCCTGCACCCGTTTCCAGCCAGCCGGCGCCTTTTTACCCTTGAAAAAACCGGCCAGCCAGCCGCAGGTGCTGGCCGCATTTTTTCGGTAACGAAATTTCAGGTGCCGAAACCGGTGGCG
>JBAXIY010000140.1:0-6689 GCA_037138135.1 Verrucomicrobiia bacterium | reverse complement strand
GCGGTAGCGGCGGCAAGTCACCAACATCCGCTGGTTCAAGTCTTGGCGGGACGGGTGGTTCGGGCCAGGTGGTGCTCACGTATAATAACAGCACCCCCATTACCCTCACTGGTAATCCGTCGGGCTTGAGCCCCAATACGCAGTATTACTGGGAGGCTTTTGCGGCAAACTCGGCGGGCACGACGTTGTCGTCGGAACGCAATTTCTACACGCTGGCCAATGTGCCCAGCGCTCCGACAGTGAACGGGGCGACAACCAATAGCTTAAACGTCAAGGTGAACGTCAATGGCAATCCAGCCACGACTGAGTTTGCCATCCAGGAAACCAATTCACTTAATTATGTCCAAGCCAACGGCACGTTGGCTGGCACTACGGTCTGGCAAAACACTAATGCATGGCATGGTGCCAACGGTTTCGTGGTTGTGACCAGCTTGATTCCCGGGTCCAACTATGTCTTCCAAGTGAAGGCGCGGAATGGCGATAATACCGAAACCGCATTCAGTCCGGCGGCGGGTAATACTGTCACCAAGGCCACCACGACGATTACCGGGGTGACCGCCAGCCAGAGCATTAGCTACGGCACGGCGACGGTGACTTTGAGCGGCACGGTGAGCGCGGGCACGCTCTTTCCTGCCAATGGCGAGACGGTCAGCGTGATTATCAATGCCACCACGAATCCCGCCACCATCTTCGGCGGTGCGGGCGGCTTTTCGGTGAACTTCCCAACGGCGACCATTCCGCCTTCCTCCACCGTTTACACCATCACCTATGCCTATGGTGGTAGTGCCACCCTAAAGACGTCCTCGGATGCCACCACCACCTTGACGGTGAACGGCGTCAAGGCGCCGGCGTTATCCTACGCGAACGCCTCCGGCACCAGCCGACAGATTACGCTGGCGGAGATTCAGACTGCTGGTCTGGCCAGTTCGCAAGTCAGCCCCACTTACACGATCAGCCTGCCGAGTGCGACCAGCACCCTTGGCGGCAACTTATTTACGGATGGCAGCCGGATTCTTTACAATCCCTCTAGCACGCCGGGCAGCGACAGCTTCAGCTACACCGTCTCGGACGGTGTGGCGTCGGGCACCGCTACGGTGAGCATCAGCTTCACGAACGCGGTGAGCGTCAGCAATCCGGAAATCAGCGTAGTAGCCGGCGTAGTCAACGGCACGATGTATGGCATTCCCGGAGTGCAATATGACGTGCAACGTTCTACCACGGCGAATGGCACCTACACGACGTTGACTGCCAATTTGACTCCCGCCAACCCCATCACAGCCGGCGCGGACGGCAAGGTTAGTTTCCAGGACACGGCCCCGCCGCCGTCATCGGGCTTTTACCGAACAATCCAGCATTGAACCCAACTCCAACCCTAACTTAAAAATACTATGAAATATTCAAATTTGATTATGGCGGCGATGCTGGGACTGGGACTGAGTGCGCAAGCGGCAATTTTTTACGAGGGCACACCGGTCAGCGGCGGCACCCCTGCCGGGGGAACGCCCTTCACCCAAACAATCGCGGACGGCAATCCCGGCGGCACTTGGAACTCAATCACCGTAAGTGGCCTGGGCAATTCATTGTCCACGATTTCGGTGACGCTCAACGTTACGGGTGGCAACAACAGCGGGTTGTATGCGTATCTGACCTACAACGGCCATCTGGCGGTGTTATTGAACCGTCCGGGTGTGACCTCGACCACGCCGTTTGGCGATACGACTGCGGGACTGAGCCAGACCTTGACGGGCACGGCTTTGTATAGCTCCGTGAGTCCGCTGTCGTCCTACACGTCCTTCACCACGCCGGGAACCTCGACTTCCTTGAACAACAACAGCATTTATGGCGGACAGGATCCGAACGGCGTGTGGACGCTGTTCTTTGCGGACGTATCCGCCGGTGGCGGCAATGCCACATTGAATGGCTGGAGTCTGGACATCACGGCGGTGCCGGAACCGGTGAACGTGGCGCTGGCTGGCTTTGCTGGCGTGATGTTGACAGTAGTCGGCGTGCGCCGCGTGGTCGCCCGCCGCAGTAGTCAGGACATCGCTAAATAAATTTGTAGGAGACGAGGTGACGAGACTCTAAAAAACGAAAGTGGTAAAGAAAATGCGAGTCACCGGTAATGGTAAAAATCGGTAAAATCCGGTATAAGATTTTTGGCATGGCGGCGGTTGGTAGCTGTCAGGGGTAGGGCGGTGCTGCTGCGCCGCCGGTTGGTTCGCCATGGTGGCCGTCCGCAAAGACTTCGTGATGGGTTTGGTTTCCCGTCATCAAGACCGGTTCATGGGTTCCGGTGTTGGGGTGAATGGGTGGCGGCGCTATTGGGTTGGCGCTGCCGCCCGAATCCAAGGGTAGCAGCCGCGGTCACGAGGCTCTAAATAGTTGACGGCAATCAATTAAATTTTCGCCGGGGCGTTCTGCAACCAAAGCCGTCCTGTTACCAGGATGTAATTGACTACGCTGCCACGTTGTCGGGTTACGCCAACCGTCAACGTGGCTTTCTTTTGAACAATGTGACCGGCTTTGGATCGGCCGCCGAATCCAGATTCAAACTTTTCGCCGCGATTTACGGCTGCAGTCAAAAACTTATGGATTTAATTCGTCATGTCGGGTGCTTTTTGGCTGAATAAAGATAGGATTTTCATATGGAACCGAATAGCACCAGCACCAGTGGGCCGCCGCCTGAATTCGTGCAGCAGTTGACGGCCGCGCAAAGTGCTTTGTATGCCTTCATCGTGTCGCTCTTGGGCGGTGTGAATGATGCCAACGATGTGCTGCAGGAGACGAATATGAAGCTGTGCCGCAAGTATGCCGAATACGACCCGCAACAGCCCTTCTTGCGTTGGGCGTATGCGTTCGCTCGCTTTGAGGTTATGGCCTGTCGGAAAACCAAGCAGCGGTCGCGGTTGGTGCTGGACGATGAGTTGCTGGCGACGATGGCGGCGGAATTGGAGGAAACCGCCGAGGATGCGGATCGCCGGCTGAAGATTTTGGAAAACTGTATGGAGCGATTGAATCCGCGTCAGCGCGAACTGATTGCGTCCCGCTACGGGCGGGGCGAGGCGGTGCAGGACATCGCCGCCCGGCTGTCCCGGCCGGAGAATGCAATGGCGGCGCTTTTTTATCGGCTGCGAAAATTATTGGCTGATTGTGCGCAATCAGTCCTCGGAAAGGAGTTAACCGTATGATTAACGACCGTGAATCTTTCGAATTTTTGTGCAATGCGGTGCTGGAGGGCACGGCTAGCGAGGCTCAACTCGATCAATTCCAGCAGCAGTTGCGCGGCAGTGCGGCGGTGCGCAAAGCTTACGCCCAGCAGACGCAAATTCATGCCTTATTAATCTGGCAACAGGGGCGTGTGGCGGTTCCTACCTCGGTGGTTTTGTCGCCCATGGATTTTGCGCCGGCGTCACCAACCCTATTCTCGCAATGGCTCGGCAACCTGATTCCGATTTGGGGGCGCGTGCTCGCAGGCGCGGCGGCGGTCATGATGATTCTGGGACTTACGTTTTGGTTTGGGTTCGGCCAAAGCCAAAAAAATTCATCAGTTGCGGTTCATAAAAATTTGCCGGTCGCCGCCCAGAAAGGCATTTCAGTGGATATCCTCGCGGCTTCAGAATCGCCTTACCAAGTGGGTCAGCGCGTTGTGCTGGAGCGGCTGGAAATGAAAATCGGTTCGCTGCGGTTCCGCATTTCATCCGGCGCAGTGGTGGATGTGGAAGGTCCCGTTGACTTGGAATTTGTCGATGCGATGCGGCTGCGGCTGCTGCGGGGTAATGTCACCACCGATGTAGGCACAGAAGCCAAAGGTTTCGTGGTGGATACGGCCAGTGCTCGGGTGCTGGATCTGGGCACGCGCTTCGGCGTGTCGGTGGGGGATGACGGTGCCACGGATGTCGTGGTCTTGCAAGGTGAGGTCGAAGTTCACCGGGCCGGGGAGCCGCTCACGCTGGAAAGCCGGCTGGCGAGCCTTTACGAAGGTGATGCCGCGCGCATGGCTAGCCGGGAAGCCAAGATTCAGCGGCTGCAGGCGGCGGCTTTAAGTGGAGATCGATTGGCAATTAGTGGCTTAAACGCCCCAGCTTCGTCGGTCGTCACGGATGTCACGGACAATATTAAGAAAGCCAATTTTTACCGCTGCTACACCATCGTGCCCGGAGGTATGACGCAGGGTGCGCTGGCTTCCCTCGTTCACCGGGGACACCGCAAACTGACCTGGCTCTCTTTGCCTGACCAGCCCTTCCCGGAAGAATTGCAGGGGGCGGATGTCATTGGAACGTTTCAAGGTGAGGTGATCCGGAAAGAATTGCCCGACATCAGCCTCGACTTGGCCCGTCCTTGCTCGGTTTACGTTATGTTCGATAGTCGGGCTACGCCGCCGGACTGGCTAAAGCGTGATTTTAAGGACACCGGACTCCGCTTGCGCAGCGGGCCGTGGTGGTCCGATTTGCTTGCGACCAAAAACCTCAAGCCAGACGCCAATGGTGAGCTTTATATTGTTCACTCCGTGTGGCGGAGGGACGTTCCGGCGGCTGGCACCGTGACTTTGGGCGCGCCGTTCATCAAAGGCGAAAATCGTCCCTACGCCATGTATGGTATTGCGGTGAAGGCATTGAATTGAGCCGCCGACCCTGGCTCGGGGTGGCCCGGGCTGCTGGCATGAAAATATTTTTTATTTTTTCGTCATAATAATCCCAGTTCGGCTGAAAAATATTATGAACCATGCTCTCTTCGTGCGTTTCGCTGTATTTTTTGCGCGAATTTGATTTTTGATTTATATTCCAACAGTCCAAAAACATCTGTAAAACATGAATTCATCCTCTAAACGTCACGCCTTCACCCTCATCGAACTCCTAGTAGTCATCGCTATCATCGCCATTCTGGCTGCCATGCTCCTGCCGGCGTTGAGCAAAGCCAAAGCCAAAGCCCAGACGATTGCCTGCCTGAACAACCAGCGGCAAATCGGTCTCGCCACCATGATGTATTTGGGTGATAACCAAGATCGATTCCCGGCTGATTTAAAGCTCAACAGCGCCAACCCCTCATTAATGACCAATTCCGGCGCGTGGACGACCGCTTTGGTGGAACTTATGGGCCAGAAAACAACCACGGTTATGGGGCAGCCGGGAGTTATGTTGTGTCCGACTGAATCAACTCTCGGTGGTTCTAATGCTGCCGGCGCCTTATTTGGCGTTGATTATTTGGCAAATGCTCACGTGATCCGCGAAACCGATGTTGCTGACGCCACGATGAGGACCCCGCTCAAATCCACCGCGATCCCGGCGCCCGTGTCCATTCTCTTATTTGCCGAAAAGAAACGCGGTAACTGGGATCATAACGAGACGGCAACCGAATTTAGCGTCAATGCGATCGGGAAGTGGACCCAACCCAGCACGGACCAGAAGGGTCTGACCCGGCATGGGGGCAATTGCAACATGGTGGCTGCGGACGGACATGCTAGCTTGATCAAGCTCCCGCCGTCGGGGGCAATTCCGTTAAATTTAAGGGAAATTGGCGACGTCCGAAACGGTGGCGGCGCCCTTTGGACCAAGAGCGGATCGGAAGTGGTCTTTGTGCGTGAGAATGGCGCGACCACGGGGGGATTTTGAAGTCAACCGGCAGCCAATCACCAAAAACATTGTAACGCAAAAAACATTTAACCCCGCAGAATCTCAAACTGACCTTTGAACTGGAAAGCTAATCACCCCCCCCCAACCAAAATATGAAAGCCATACTTGTTAGACTCACAAACAAAGTTTTTCAAACCACGCTCCCTGCTCCGCGCAGCCTGTGCCTGGCGCTCCTCGCTTTGCTGGTGATCGGAGCCCCACGTGCCCAAGCGGCGATTGCCGTGGTGGATTCGTCTGGGGGTTTTATTAGCACCAATACCACCCTGCCCATCAGCCAAGTGTTTCCGACCACCGGGGGAAACGTGCTCGTGGTCAATCTGAGTTACCGGGGGCCAAACAACTTTTACCCCACCGGCGCGGTGAGCGCCTTGACCTGGATAACGAGCGGCGGCACCGTAACCCAAACCATGACCCGGGCCGTCGAGAAGGGGAACACCGCAGCCAACGCGCCTGGTAGCTCGATTTATTATCTTTGGAACCCCCTCCCTGATGCCGGCGGCACCATTTCCGGCAGTTTGCCGACGGGCTATGTTCGGCAAATGATCTCGGCCTACACGCTCTCCGGTGTGGACACGAACATTGCCCCCATTATCGGCTCCGGTGACGCTACCAATGTGAACACCGGCACGTCAGTAACCTGCTCGAACAACCTGGTGGGTGTTCCGCTCGGCGGTTTCGCCAGCTTGAGTTCTGCCATGGTCGGCACCACCACCACCGCTGGTTTTACCGCCAACGCCGGAGGCAGCGGCACTGCGGTCAATTGGTTCATCAATGGTGTGAGTGGGGATACTTGGAATCAGGGTTACATCCCGTCGCTTGCCGCAGGAATCAGCAACTTCTCGATTGCCTACTCTGGCACTGCCAATCGGCTACATATTGTTGCCGCCGTCTTCACCCCAGCCGCCAGCACCTCACCAACCCCGACCCTGATTGGACAGAACGCCACGGATAGAACCACCACTACTGCAACCTTGGGGGCAATCGTGGTGACGAACGGCACTTCTACGATTACTAATTATGGCATCGTGTATGCCGCTACCGCCGTCAACACCAATCCGG
>JBAXIY010000139.1:0-6784 GCA_037138135.1 Verrucomicrobiia bacterium | reverse complement strand
TACACGAAGGAAGAAATGAAGATGGAAAACGAAGGCCGCAAAATCATGCACCACGCGGCGTTCCGCGCGAGTGTAACCTGCGTGCGCGTGCCGGTGTATCGCTCGCATTCCATCGCCGTCAGCGCGGAATTTGAAAAGCCGGTTTCTGTAGAAGCTGCGCGCGCGGTGTTGCTCAAAGCGCCCGGCCTCGATGTCGTGGATGAACCGGAAAACAAAAAATATCCGATGCCGCTGAACACTTCCGAGAAATATAATTGCGAAGTCGGTCGCCTACGTCTGGATTGCGCGCTCGATAATGGCCTGTGTTTCTGGGTCAGCGGCGATCAATTGCTCAAAGGCGCGGCGCTCAACGCGGTGCAGATCGCGGAAGAGTTGTTGAAGTAAAATTCACCGACGAGACGCCAAATAAAAATTAAATAAGTAAGCAGGAATTCAGGAAACTGGTTCCTGCTTTCTGATTTTAGGCTTGGGCGTCAAATCGCTTTTGGCAGACTGCGGCCATGTTGTCACCAACTGTGTCGTCGGCCAAGGCTCCCGCCGCCAGCGATGAGGACTGGCTGAACCCGCGCCGATTCGCCGGGTTGCTGGCGCTGCTGGTGCTGGCTTCGTGGCCGCAGATCTGGCTGGGATTACAGACATTTGAGTATCGTGATTTCGGAATTTTTTCCTATCCCATCGCGCATTATTTCCGCGAAAGCTTCTGGCGCGGGGAAATTCCTTTGTGGAATCCGTTGAGCGCTTGCGGCACGCCTTTTCTCGCGCAATGGAACACGCAAGTGCTGTATCCGCCGGCGCTGTTTTATTTGCTGCTGCCGTTGTCGTGGTCGCTGGGCGTTTTCTGCCTGCTGCATTTGTTCTGGGGCGGATTGGGAATGTATCTGCTGGCGCAAGCATGGGTGCAGAATCGCCGGGCGGCGGCCTTTGCCGGCATCGCGTTCGCGTTTAACGGCCTCATGTTGTCCAGTCTCATCTGGCCGGCGACCATCGCCGGGTTGGGCTGGATGCCGTGGGTGGTGTGGCTGGTGCAGCGTGCCGGGCGAGAAGGCGGGCGCACACTCATCTGGGCCGCGCTGGCGGGGACGATGCAGATGCTTTCCGGCGCAGCGGAACCAGTTTTATTGACGTGGGCGCTGGTGGCGGGACTGACGTTGGTCGAACTGGGTCGCAACGCGGTGGCGCGTGGCAGAATTATTTTTCGCTTCGGCGCGTTGGTAGCTTTGATCAGCGCATTATCCGCCGCGCAACTCTTGCCGTTTCTGGATCTGCTGGATTATTCACGCCGCCAACAGGAAATTTCCGCCGCCGTCTGGCCGATGCCGCCAACCGGTTGGACTAATTACTTTGTGCCCCTGTTTCATTGCCATGCTTTTCAGGGCGTCTTTATGCAAGCCGGCCAGTCTTGGATCAACTCTTACTACATTGGTTTGATCACGCTGGTGCTGGCGGTGCTGGCGCTGCGGCAAATCCGTCGGCCGCAAGTCTGGCTACTCGCGGCGTTGCTGCTGGCGTGTGGCGTGCTGGCGCTGGGCGAGGCCACGCCGGTGTATGGCTGGCTGGCGCGGCACGTGAGCGTCATCGGGCTGGTGCGTTTTCCGGTAAAATTTTTAATCCTGCCGGCGCTGCTCCTGCCATTGATGGCTGCCTTGGCGTTGGCAAAAAATACGTTCGCCGCCGGTCAAAAAAATCAACCTTGGCTGTTGCTAATCGGGGGCAGCGTGTTCGTCATCACGCTAGGCATCGCCGGCTGGATCTGGCGGTTCGAGCCGCCGGGGGCAGGCCGGACGACCTTGATTATGAACGGCGTAACACGCGCTGTTTTTCTGGTGGCCATATTAATGGCTTGGTTGTGGTCCAAAAAAATTTCCGGTGTCGGCCCGCGCCGGTTAGGTCAGCTGTTACCGCTGCTGCTGCTCTGGCTAGATTTGAATTGGCAGATGCCGCCGCCCGCGACGGTCCATCGCGCCATTTACGAACCGAACCTGCCACGTTCGCAGCCGTTGCCGTCCGCCGAAACGGCGCGCGTGCTCATTCCGTCCACCGTCCACAATGCCTTTGATCATACCGCTTTGCCGGATGCCGCCACCGATTATCTGGTGCGACGTTTCGGCCTCGCCGGCAATTGCAACCTCCTCGACCACGTCGCCAAGTGCGACGGATTTTTCCCCCTCTATTTGAGCGTTCACGCCGCGTGGTATTACAATTATTTTGACGACCGTCAGCCCGCCATGCCGTTGCTCGACTTTCTCGGCGTGGCCAATGTGTTGGAAAATACCGGCAACCGGTTCGTGTGGCGGGAGCGGAACACTTTTCTGCCGCGCCTCACCGTCGGGCAAAAACCGATTTTTGCCGACGACCTCACCACTCTGGTCGCGCTGACCAACGTCAATTTCGCGCCGCAGCGGGAAGTTTATCTGCCGGCCGAAGCCCATCCGTTCGTCACCGTTAGCCACGCCAGTGCCGCGCAAATTCTGTCTTTCAAATCGGCCGCCCAACATCTAGAGGCGACCGTCGTTGCCACCGAGCCAACGATGCTCGTGGCGGCACAGACCTATTATCATCCGTGGCAGGCGTATGTGGACGGCCAGCCCGTGCGCCTTTGGCGAGCTAATTACGCCTTTCAAGCCCTCGTCGTGCCAGCGGGCACCCATCAGGTAAAACTCGTTTACGAAGACCAAAGGTTTTATTTTGGCTCGGTTGTTTCGCTGGTGACCCTCGGCGGTTGTATCTGCTTTTTCTTCCGGCGGCAAAAAACGGCGGGGGGAAAATAAATAAAGAAAGCAGGAAGTCAGGAAACTGGTTCCTGCTTTCCTGCCTTCCTTATTAAAAATTGCAGCTTTAATTTCCCGGTTTGCCCGCGTCCTTGGTGAAGGCGCTCAAGGAGTTGGGTTTCAGATTTGCCGCCTTCGCCGCGTCCATTACGTTCACAATGCGGAACCACGGCGCTTTCTTGTCCGCGCGGATGGCGAGCTTCACTTCGGGGTTTTTCCCCGCCTGCGCGAGTAACTCCGCGCGCAACTGCTCCAGCGTTAGCGGCAGATTCTTGTCGCCAAAGCGAAAATTGCCATCGGCATCAATGTTCACCACCAGCGGCGGATGCTCCTCCGCCCCGGATTTTTGCGACGAGGAAGATTCCGGCAAAGCCAGCTTGAGCGACGGCTGCTGTTTGAACGTCGTCGTCACCATCAGAAAAATCAGCAACACGACCAGCACGTCAATCAAAGCGACGATGATGACAGCGGGTGCCGTGCGGCGTTTGCGGACGGAGAAACGCATGGTCAGGATTTCTTTTCGCGGTATTGCCGGCGGATAAATTCATCGCACAGCGTTTCCATTTCCACCGCGAGCACCTCGACTTTTTTGCTGAAATAACTCCAGAAAATCAGCGACGGTATCGCGATGAGCAAACCCGCCAGCGTCGCGCGCAAAATCAGCGCAATGCCTTGCGCGAGTTTGGCGGCGTCGTTCAAACCCGTTTGGCCGAGGTCGCCAAACACCGTCATCATGCCCGCAATCGTGCCGACCAATCCGAGCAGCGGCGCGATGCCGACGATGACTTCCAGCACTACCAGTCCGCGTTCAAGGTGGACAACTTCATGGCGCGCGGCCGTTTCAAGCGAATCCATGTTGTCATCTTTCGGCCAGTCCAGCCGGTCGCTGGCGAGCCGGATGAGGCGACCGAGCGGCGACGGATTTTTTTCGCACAAACTGCGCACGTTCTTTGCGTCCTCCCGCGAGCGGCAGTCCACGAGGGCGGCGACGATTTGCGGCGGGACGACCGAGTTCCAGCGCAACATCCAGCCGCGCCAGCCAATCACGGCCACGCATACAACCGAAGTCAGACCGAGCAAAAGATAAACAGCATTTTCCATAAATAAATTTAACGGTGATAGTTTAATCCAGAGTATAATAAAACGTGAAGGTGATTTCCCGGAAATTTGCGTTGAATTGGCGGCGCATATCCGACGGCCATTTACCGAATGGCGCGGCTTGTTGGATGGCTTCCACGCAAATATAGCTCAACATATCACCGACCGAATTGCTTACAATTTTGGTTTCAGTGACCGTGCCATCGGGGTTCAAATGAAAATAAATAATTGCCCTGCCGGTGCGGTCATAAGCGTATTGCTGTTTGTCGAGTAGGTCATACCAACGCTGTTGAATGGCCTCAATCAAATCGTGGTCATAAGCTCCAAATGAGGTTGAAATCGCATCCAGGGAAGCATGCGCAGCATGCCGCCTAACCCCGCCGTCCTGTTGCATCTGTTGCCCGGCGAGCTGTTGCGATTGTGCGAGCGCCTGACGGATGGTGCGCGGACGTTCGGGAGCCGTGGGTTTTTCATCCGGCGTGGTGGTGTCCGTCGGCTTGCCCGGCTGCAAGGCACCGGGATTCAGCGCGGTCGCGGGTTTGGTTTCCGCCGGTTTTTCCTCCACCGGCTTCTGCGGCGGCGCAGGCGTAACCGGTTTGGCTTTGGTTGGTCGCGGCGCGTCCTCGGTCTTGGGCATGAATGTCTGCTTGCCGTTCAACTTCGGTTGATTGGAGTCTTTGGTATCGTCGGGATTGGCGGCGTGGGAATTTTTATCGGAATAATACTTTGCCGACTTGGGCGCATCGGCGGCGGCCTGCGACACATCTAAAAAGATCGCCGGGTCGATATTTTGCACAACCGGCTTGGGTGGCGCCGCCACGAGTTTGTGACGGGCGGGCGGAAACAGTTTTTTCAGCCAGCCGTTTTTTTTCTCCGCTTCATAACCGCCCCAGACGGCGAGATGCACGAGCAGGGAAAATAGCAGAGTGAGCAACAGCCGTTCTTTTTCAAGCCGGCTGAAGCGCAAGGAACCCAGTTCATTGGGGGGACGAACCATGGAATTTAATTTTGCCGCACGGATGGATTGTGGGCAACTGCTAGATTTAATTTGTCAGCCCGGTCATCGGTGTTAGATTGCTTTCACAAGCCTATGACTCACACCGCCCACGCACCCGTGGCGACTGCGCACGGTGACATTGATTACATCGTCGTGGTCAGCAGCGAAGACGACTTCCACGCCGGCTTTCATCACTTCGCCGAGAAGGTGAACCGGAAATTAAAGGCCGGCTATCAGCTGCACGGTCAGCCATTCAGCGTCCACCAAACCATGTGTCAGGCGATGGTGCGCCCCGGCGATGCGCCGTCGAGCGGCGACACGACGATGTTCATGAAGGCCGCCGGCTATCACAGCTGATTAGCCGCTTGCAGTTTGGTGGCAATTTGATTTCATCGCGGCATGTCGAAAACGTCGCTGACCACCCTCGTCCATCATTGCGATAAAATTCTCCGCACCCGAGAGTTTGGCGATTACGACGGCGCGGCAAACGGATTGCAGGTGGAAAATTCCGGTCGCGTGACGCGCATTGCCGCCACCGTGGATGCCAGTCTCCCCACGGTCAAACTGGCTATCGCCGCGCAGGCGGATTTGCTCATCGTGCATCACGGATTATTCTGGTCACCGCCGCAGCCGTGGACGGGCAAACGGCGGGAACTATTGCAATTGTTGATTGAAAACGACCTTGCCATCTACAGTTCACACCTGCCGCTCGACGCCCATCCGCAGCTCGGCAACAACGCGCAACTCGCCGCCGCGCTGGGTTTGAAAAATCTAAAACCCTTTTTTGCCAGCCACGGCCAAAATATTGGTTTCAAATCTGCCACGCGAATTTCCCGCGCCGAACTGGCAGAGCATTTGGAGCGTGCGACCGGCGTGAAACCGCACCTGCTTCCCGGCGGCAAAGAAATTTGTGGAAGCATCGGCGTCGTCACCGGCGGCGCGGGCGCGGAATTAAAACAAGCCGCCGCCGAGGGCGTGGACACCTTCATTACCGGCGAAGGCCCGCATTGGACTTACGCTTTAGCGGAAGAGTTGGAGCTGAATGTTTTTTACGGCGGCCATTACGCCACCGAAACTTTTGGCGTGAAGGCACTGGCGGCGGAGTTGGCCAAAAAATTCAACGTGCCGTGGGAATTCTTGGATCATCCGACGGGCTTGTGACGGCTTTGCGGCCGGCAATCAATAGGTAAACGCCGAGAAGAATTCCGAGCAACATCGCGCTCGAGGTGACGTAAAGCAGCTTGTGCGGCATGATGAAGTCGAATTTTACGGTATGCTGGCCAGCGGGCAGATACACGCCGCGCATCATGAAATTGCAGCGCATCAATTCAGCCGGTTTCCCATCCACGGTCACGCTCCAGTTGGGATCGTATTGGTCATTCAGCAGCAACACTGCCGGCGCAGAGTTGGTGGCGGCAAAGACGATGTGTTTCGGCGCGTAACTGACGAACTCAACCGAACCATTGTTTTCATTAGTTGCCACGAGCGGCAGGTTTTTTGAAGGCAAATCAATCAAAACGGTTTTCGCCGGATCAAAGTTCAAATCGCCCAGAGTTTTCAAAACGGCCGCGTCGTTGGTATTGACCTGCCAGTTGGAATAGAGTTTGGCGCGGGGCAGGGCACCGGTGAATTCAAAGAGCGCGTAGCGCCCGTTTTCGTTCGGAATGGCGGTGAGTTCTTCGAGCTGTTGTGGTCGAAGAAAACCAGGTTTGGGGCCAACTTCAAATCGTTGGGCAATGCGGAAACGATTTTTTCCGGGGTCGAGTTGCTGGTTCAACACATCCAGAAAACCGGCCGCCCCAAGCACATAGCGCGTGTTAGTCAATTCCCAGTGGCGGGCGATGAGCGGAACCGATTCCGGTGTGCCGCGTGGAGATAACGCCTCGAGATAGGCCTTCAAATTTTCCGGCATCCGCGACAT
>JBAXIY010000138.1:0-6820 GCA_037138135.1 Verrucomicrobiia bacterium | reverse complement strand
GAGACTTGCGTGAGCGGATCAAATTCGCGCAGCGATTCCAATTCATCACCAAAAAAATCCAATCGCACCGGCCACGGACTGGTCGGCGGAAAAATGTCCACGATGCCGCCGCGCAAGGCGATTTCACCGCGCTGCGAAACCTGCGCCTCCGGCTCATAACCCTGTTCTTCTAAAAATTCAATCAGGTCGAGCGGCGCGATTTTACTGCCGCGTTCAAACGTGCGCGTGCGCTCCTGAATTTCACCCGGCGGAAACGTCCTTTGCAGCAGCGCCGTGACGCTGGTGACAATCAGTTTTGAATTTTTAGCTTTTGATTTTGAGTTTGAGTTTTCGGAAAGCGAAACGAGCGTCTGCAAACGGTCGCTGATGACGTCGGCGTGCGGCAATTTATCTTCGTGCGGCAAGATTTCCCACGCGGGATAAAATTGGGGTGATTCGCCCAGCCATGTTTCCAAATCTTGTTGAAAACTTTCCTGCGCCTTCAAATTTTCTGAGACAATGACGATGGTGCGTTGCGGAAAAAGTCTTTGCAGCAGCGCAGCGAAAAACGGTTGGGCAGACGTGGCGATGCCGGAAAAAGTCTGCGCTCCGCCAGCTTCCAAGCGCCGGGCGAAGGTCTGCGCAGCGGGAATTTTTGCGAGGTCAGCGAACAAATTGCTCGTCGCCTTTGCTGGTGAATCCTGCGGCAAGCGCGGGAACAGTCGCAGCGAAAGGTCGTGGCGTCAAGAATCAGAGTGTCTGCCGTTTGAGTTTGACCGCCGCCAAAACGTCACCACAATTCTGCCCGATGACGTTGGCTGAATTCATATTGATGCTGCCGTTCGGGTTGCTGCTCGGCGCGATGGCGGTCACGCCGATTTTTGCGCCGCGCTGGTGGTTGCGGCATTATGCCAAGGTCGCGCTTGGCCTCGGCGCCTTCACCGCAGGCTGTTATCTTTTTATTTTGCACGATCCGCACAGTCTGGGTGAAGCTGCCCACGAATACATCAGTTTTATCGCGCTCGTAGGCTCGCTGTTTGTCGTTTCCGGCGGTATCCACATCGGTGTCCAAGGCGAATCTACCCCGCTCAAGAATGTCATTTTTTTACTCATCGGCGCGCTCCTCGCCAATCTTCTGGGCACCACCGGCGCGGCCATGCTGTTGATTCGGCCTTGGATTCGCATGAATAAATACCGGCTGACGGCGCACCACATCGTCTTTTTTATATTCATTGTCGCGAACGTCGGTGGTTGTCTCACGCCCATTGGCGATCCGCCGTTGTTCCTAGGTTTTCTACAAGGCATCCCATTCTGGTGGGTCGCGAAAAACTGCTGGCCGATGTGGCTGATGGGCGTCGGCTTGCTGCTCGCCGGTTTTTATTTTGTGGATCGGAAAAATTTCCTGCGCGCGCCGCGTGCCATCCGCGAAAAAGAAACCGCGCAGGAAAGCTGGCGCATTGAAGGGCTGCCTAATTTATTTTTTCTCGCCGTCATTCTGGGTGCGGTCTTCATCGAAAAACCCATTTTTCTTCGCGAAGGACTAATGTTTGCCGCAGCCATTGGCTCGTATTTCACCACCAAAAAATCTGTGCACGCAGCGAATGCTTTTAATTTTCATCCGATACAGGAGGTGGCCATTCTCTTCGCGGGGATTTTCACCACCATGATTCCCGCGCTGGCGTGGCTGGAACATGGCAGTCAGTCGTTGCTGGGCGAACAGCCTGGACCGGGCATTTTCTACTGGGGCACCGGCGTCCTATCGAGCGCGCTGGACAACGCACCCACTTATCTCGGTTTTATGACCGCGCTCCACGGTTCTGCCAGCGCCAAGGACATCCATAGCCTGCTGCTCACGCATAACCAACACGTGCTGGCCATCAGCATCGCCGCCGTCTTTTTTGGCGCGGCCACCTACATCGGCAACGGTCCGAACTTCATGGTCAAGGCCATCGCCGAGCAAAACGGCGTGCGGATGCCTTCGTTCGTGGAATTCATTTTGAAATTTTCCGCTCCCTGCCTGCTCCCGGTTTTGATCGCCGTCTGGCTGATTTTTTTCCGAAGTTGAATTTCGGTGACAATTTTGAAACAATTTTCCGCGTTGGGCGTCTGCTCAAGGCAAACCATCGTTTAGGGAATTCAAATTGCGCATCGTTTATAACATCCTGTTCCTGATTTTTTTTGCGTTGTCATCGCCGTATTATTTTTGGCGGATGCGGCGGCGCGGCGGCTGGCGGCAGAATTTTGGCCAGCGGTTTGCCAGTTACGATCCCTCGCTCAAGCAGGCGCTGACCAATCGCCACGTCATCTGGCTGCATGCCGTCAGCGTGGGCGAAGTCAATCTCTGCACCCAACTCATCAACGCGCTCGAGCCGCGTATACCGAATGTTAAAATCGTCGTTTCCTGCACCACCACCACCGGCATGGCGGAACTCAAACGCCGTCTACCAACGCGCGTCAGCAAGATTTATTACCCGGTGGATCGTAGCAAATATGTCCGCCGCGCTCTGGCCACGATTGATCCCGAAGCGGTTATTCTTGTGGAGGCGGAAATCTGGCCGAACTTTCTCTGGCGCGCGGCGAGTTTGAAAATTCCCGTCTTCCTCGCCAACGCGCGGTTGTCTGATCGTTCGTATCCGCGCTATAAAAAATTCGCCTTTTTGTTTCGCCCGCTGTTTCGCTCCTTTGCCGGCGTCGGCTGCCAGAGCGAACTCGACGCCGAGCGGTTGCGCGCGGTCGGTTGCCAACCCGGCTCGGTGCAGGTGGTGGGCAACCTCAAGTTTGATGCGGCGAAATTTACCGAACGCAGCACGCTCGATGTGCGCGGGCTGCTGCGGCAGATCGGTGTGCCGGACGACGCGCTGATTCTCGTGGCCGGCAGCACGCACGACGGCGAGGAAATTTTATTGGCGGAGATGGCGCGACGGTTGCGGGAGAAATTTCCGAAACTGTTTTTGATTCTCGTTCCGCGTCATTTTGAGCGCACCAAAGACATTGGTCAGAAATTGAAGGCGCGCGGCGTGAAATTTATGCTCCGCAGCGAAATCTATAGTCGTTCGCAACTCCCGCCGAATGCGCTGGACTGCTTGCTGGTGAACACTACGGGTGAACTGAAATTCTTCTATGCGTCCGCCGCCGTGGCCTTTGTCGGCAAAAGCCTCACGGCGTTCGGCGGTCAAAACCCGATTGAACCGGGCGCGCAGGGGAAAGCGATTGTCTTCGGTCCGAACATGCAAAACTTCGCAGACATCACCCGCGCTTTCTTGGCCAAAAATGCCGCCGTGCAGGTGAAAAATCCGGAGGAATTGGAGCGCGTCATCGGCGACTTGCTCGGGGATGCACCGCACCGCGCGGCGCTGGGCCGGGCCGCGTTGGACGTGGTCACAGAAAATCTGGGTGCCGTCGAGCGGACGGTGGATATGATTTTACCGCACTTGGAACGTCGGGGAATTTTTGTGGAGAAAAAAAAGTGAGCGAACGACGTTTCGCCGCTTGACGAAGGCTCCGGCAATTTTCATATTCGCACCGCTTCCGGATTTTGGTCCGCGCCGGAGCGTGTATGCCGAAATCAAAATCGCATAAAAACTCCTTGCCCGCCTCGGCAAAAGTTCCGGCTACACCCGTAGCGTCGGCGGATCGCGTGCAGGAACTGGCGGCAAAAATCAAAGAGTTCATCCACCTTGCCAAGGAACAGGGGCACCTCACGTTCGACGATATTAACGAGGCGTTGCCGGAAGCACTGTCCACTCCGGAATCGCTGGATGAAATTTTCGCAAAACTCCGTGAGTTGGAAATTGAAATCGTGGATCATGCGGAGGCGGAAACGGCCAAGGAACCGGAGGAGGAGGAGGTCGAAGCCCGCCACCTCGACGCGCTGGATGATCCGGTGCGGATGTATCTCAAGCAGATGGGGCTGGTGCCGTTGCTGACGCGCGAACAGGAAGTGGAGATTTCCAAACGTATCGAGGCGGCGGAAAATGAATTGCGGGCGGTGATTTATAGTTTTGGTTTCACCGGCAAGGAACATCTTGCGCTGACGGAGAAGCTGCTGGCAGATCCGCCGCGCGAACGCTTTGACCGCGTCGTGTTGGACAAACAGGTGGCCAACCGCGAGACCCATCTAAAGACTTTGCAAAAACTGGCGGCGCAGGTGCGGGCAATGGACGCCGAGGTGGATCAGCAATTCAATTTGTGGCAGGCGGCGCACCAGTCGGCCAAGCGGGAGCGAACGCACGAGGAATTTCTTAAACTGGACAAAAAATTGCAGGCGACGTTTTCGAAATTTTGTTTCAAGCACAAGGTGAACGAGGAGATTGCGCTCGTGGCGGAAAACATCCACGACAAGCTGCAATACAGTCTGCGGGGATTGGCCGATGCGCAGCGGCAGCGTGAATCGCTGGCGCAAAAACATTTGGTCGAGGCGGAGCAGCAGAAGCTTTGCGCGCTGGAGGAATTTGTGCGGATGCCGCACACCGATTTTCTGACGGCCTTTGAACGGCTGCACGATGCGGCGGCGCGGGCGTTGCAGGCCAAAACGGAAATGGTGGAGGCCAACCTGCGTCTCGTCATTTCCATCGCCAAGAAATACACGAACCGCGGGCTGTCGTTTCTGGATTTAATCCAGGAAGGCAACATTGGTCTGATGAAGGCGGTGGAAAAATTTGAATACCGGCGTGGCTACAAGTTTTCAACTTACGCGACGTGGTGGATTCGGCAGGCCATCACGCGGTGCATTGCGGATCAGGCGCGAACCATCCGCATTCCTGTGCACATGATTGACATCATCAACAAGCTGCTGCGGACGCAGAAAAAATTATTTCAGGAACTTGGTCGCGAGGCTTCGCCGGAGGAACTGGCGGACGAGATGCAATTACCCGTTTTTCGCGTGAGTGCCGTGTTGCGGATGGCGCAGCAACCCGTGTCTTTGCAATCGCCGGTGGGCGAGGGCGACGAGGCGAGCTTTGGCGATTTCATCGAGGACAAGGCGGCGGAGAATCCACTTGATCTCACTAGCTTCAGTTTGTTGAAAGCCAGGATGGGCGACGTGCTGTGCAGTTTGACGGAACGCGAGCGGCAGGTGCTGGAACTGCGGTTTGGCATTGGTGATGGCAACGCACGGACGCTCGAAGAAGTTGGCCAGCAGTTTCGTGTGACCCGCGAACGCATTCGGCAAATCGAGGCGAAAGCCCTGCGCAAAATGCGCCACCCCACGCGCCTGCGACAGTTGAACGGTTTTCTGGAGATTGAGGAAGTGAAGTTTAACGGTGATTGAACTTTGATGGCTGAAAACCTCCGCAGTCGTCATTGTAATAAATGCGTCAAAAAATCATTTCGGGCGGCATCTGAAACCTCTATCATTGCGCCATAAGCCATGAAAGCCTTCATTCACGATGATTTTCTGTTGGGCAACAAGCCTGCGCGCCGGCTGTATCACAAATTCGCCGCCAACGAACCAATTTTTGATTATCACTGCCATATCCCGCCGAAAGATATTGCGGAAAACCGGCAGTTCAAAAACCTGTTTGAAATCTGGCTGGAAGGCGATCATTACAAATGGCGCGCGCTGCGCAGCAACGGCGTCGCCGAGAAATTTGTCACGGGCAACGCCACGCCGGAACAAAAATTTAACGCTTGGGCGAAGACCGTGCCGCACACGTTGCGGAATCCGCTCTACCACTGGACGCATCTGGAGCTGAAGCGCTATTTCGGCATCAGTGATTTGTTGAACGAAAAGACGGCGGCGAAAATTTGGAAAACGGCTAACGCCAAGCTCGCCACGCCGGCCTTCACCACGCAGGGCATCCTCAAAAAGATGAAAGTCAAGGTCGTCGGCACGACGGACGATCCGGTGGACAATCTCGAACATCATCGCTCATTCGCGAAGACGAACCACCCGACCAAGATGCTGCCGGCATTCCGTCCGGACAAAGCGCTCACGGTGAATACGCCCGAAAGCTTCAATAAATGGGTGGAACAGCTTGCTGCCGTAGCGAACTTAGATATCAATAGCTTCAGCGCCTATATCAGCGCGTTGGAAAAGCGGCACGAGTATTTTCATTCGCAGGGCTGCCGTTTGTCGGACCATGGGATGAACCACTGTTTCGCGGATTTTTGTAGCGAGAAAGTGGCCGCCGCAATTTTTGACAAAGCGCGGAAAGGCGCGGCGATTACGTCATTGGAACATTCGCAGTTCGCCTCGTTCATGATGGTGTTCTTCGGACATCTCGACGCGAAGCGCGGTTGGACCAAGCAGCTTCACCTCGGCGCGCTGCGCAACAACAACACGCGTTTGCTCACCCAGCTCGGGCCAGACACGGGTTTCGATTCCATTGGCGATTTTCCGCAGGCACAGGCGTTGTCGGCGTATCTGAACAAGCTAGATTCCGACAACCTGCTGCCCAAAACAATCATCTATAATTTGAATCCGGCGGACAATTATGTTTTCGGTGCGATGATTGGAAATTTTCAGGACGGCACGATTCCGGGCAAAATCCAATATGGTTCCGGCTGGTGGTTTCTCGACCAGAAGGAAGGCATGGAGTGGCAGCTCAACACGATTTCCAACCTCGGTTTGCTCTCACGGTTCGTCGGCATGATCACGGATTCGCGCTCGTTTATGAGTTATCCGCGCCACGAATATTTCCGCCGCACGCTGTGCAACCTCATCGGTCGCGACATCAAGAACGGCTTGATTCCCGACGACGACGATTTAGTCGGATCAATGATAAAAAACATCTGTTACGGAAACGCAAAAAAATTCATGGCATTTCCTGGGGTAAAGTGATTTGGGAATCGAATTGGCTGAAAGTTGAATAAAAAGATGGTGCGCGGTGGAGGTTTCGAA
>JBAXIY010000137.1:0-6833 GCA_037138135.1 Verrucomicrobiia bacterium | reverse complement strand
GTCTTGAAACTCCGGCAACCGGCGGCTTGCAAAATATTGTAAGCGAGCCGGAGGCACTGTCCCCCGCCCGCTTCGCCGCGAACGAGAATCGCATCGCCGATGCCATCCGCCAACAAAGCACCAATCACGACGGACGCGCGGAGCAAAGCAATTTTCGGCTCCAACGGCACGGCTTCAAAGTTGATGCAATCCTTGAGCAGAATCGGATTGTTGCGACCGAGTTTTTTTAATTTCGCCGCGAGCAAACGGAACGCCGTGATGGCTGGAAGATTTACGCCGTCTTTCACGGTGACCAGTTGCGTCTCGCAGTTGATCTCGAAATCCTGCGTCGGATCAATTTCAAAAATATTCAGGTCTTCGTAAACCGCTTCCGGTTTCACGTCGTCTTTCGGACGGATTTTCGGCGCGACTTTGTCAAACGTCGCCCGCGTGACGACAACGCGAATCAATTGTTCGCCGCCGCATTTCACGGTTTCGTTCAGCTCAATCTCGGGCGTTTCGCGGCGCTCAAAGTGGAAAGGGTCGAATGGAAAATTCTGATTCGTGATTCGTGATTCGTGATTCGTGAGCAGCGGAATTTGCGCGAGCAAGTCCGTGCAGACTTCAATCTCGCGCGGTGAGTCTTCCGTGAGCGAAACGCGGATGGTATCGCCCAAACCATCGCACAGCAGCGAACCGATGCCGATGGCGGACTTGATGCGGCCATCTTCGCCTTCGCCGGCTTCGGTCACGCCGAGGTGGATCGGATAATTCCAATCCGCGCCGAGGGCATTGAGCCGCGCGACGAGCAAGCGATAACATTCAATCATCACCTTCGGATTGCTCGACTTCATCGAGAATTTGAAGTTATGGAAATCATGTTTGCGCGCGATTTGCGCAAATTCCAACGCACTCTCAACCATGCCGAGCGGCGTGTCGCCGAAGCGGTTCATGATACGGTCGGACAGCGAGCCGTGATTCGTGCCGATGCGGATGCAGCGCTTGAGATTCTTCGCTTCGATGACAAGCGGCGCAAATTTTTCTTCGATGCGTTTGAGTTCGGCGGCGTATTGTTCGTCGTTGTATTCCTTGATGGCGAATTTCTTGGTGTCGGCGTAGTTGCCGGGATTGACGCGGACGACTTCCACCCACTTCACAGCTTCCATCGCAGCTTCGGGTTTGAAATGAATGTCGGCGACAATCGGCACATTGCAGCCTTGCTTACGAAGTTCGGCGACGATGTTCTGCAAGTTCGCCGCGTCCTTCACGGTCGGCGCGGTGATGCGCACGATCTGGCAGCCGACGGCGACGAGTTCTAGCGTCTGCTTGACGCAAAGCGCCGTGTCCATCGTGTCACAGGTAATCATGGACTGCTTGACGACGGGATGGTCGCCGCCCATGACGACACCGCCATTGGCCGGATCACCGATGACAATCTCGCGGGTCTTACGCCGTTGGTAAAAATAGGGAGATTCGCAGTAACGCATAAAATTATTTGGGCGCGGCAAAAACAATTGGCGCCTCGCGGTCGGCGCGCGCACTGCGCAACCAGTCGCCGGTGTCGAAGAACGCAATATAAACCATGAAGGTGATGAGCAGCGCCGCAAAGCCCGTCTGAATGCGTTCCAGAATCTTCGCATGAACCGGACGGCGACGAATCCACTCAATCAGCGACAGCGTGATGTGTCCGCCATCCAGCACTGGCAACGGCAGCATATTCAGCAGCGCGAGGTTGACGTTGAGGATGACGCTAAACCACAGCACACGCCGCCAGCCGTCTTCGTCCTGAAACAGATTGCTGTAGACACGGATGATCATCACGGCGCCGCCAAGTTGTTGCACCCCGATTTCACTCTTGGAAAACAACGCGCCGAACGTGTTGAAAATCTGGCCGGCGCTGACCTTGATTTGTTCCACCGGGCTGGGATAAACGAGCGTCTTGTTCGTATCGCCCTGCCAGGAAAGAATCCCGATGAGCGGATACGCGTTGGTCGGCGAGAGCGGTTTGACCGGCGTCAGAACGCGTTCAAAGGTTTCAGCCCCGCGCTGCACGGTGAGCGCGAGCGGTTTGACCACGCCATTGCTCATGGCTTCCTGCGCGGAATCCACGGCGAACGGGCTGTAAAGTTTTTGACCGTTCAACGTGAGGATTTGATCGCCAGTTTTCAAACCGGCGAGTGCCGCCGGACTGTTCGGAGCCACTTCGAAAATCGAGGACTTGCCAGCAGGGGTAATAAGAATTTGCCGGAGCGCCTTGCGTTGATACCACTTGGTCGTGCGATGAAATGGCGTTGCGTAGGCAATGTTTTCTTTGCCGTCGCGCAGGTATTTGATGGCAATGTTGGTGCCGGTGCTGGTGACTATGGCCCACGTCACGCTGTCGGATGAGGTCGGCGCGAAGTGGTGAACGGGATGTCCGTCCACTTCGAGAATCGTATCGCCGGGCAACAAACCAGCTTTGGCGGCGGGGCCAGTCGGATCCACCCAGCCGATGGTTGTGGAATTGTCGGCTTCAATGCTCGGTTTGCCGACCTGCCAGACGATGACCGCAAAAGCAAACGCCAGCAGAAAACTGAACAGCGGTCCGGCGAAGGCGACGATGATTTTATCAAGCGGCGTGACGTTGGGCAGCGGCTCGGCGCCTTCTTCGCGTTTGCCTTCGACGGCTTCCATCGTGGCCATTTGCGGCAGCGCCACGTAGCCACCGGCGGGAATCCAGCCGAGCGCGTATTCCACGCCGCCGATTTTCTTTTTCCAAATGGGTTTGCCGAACCAGATGGCGAAGCGATCCACCTTCAGCCCGCGCCAGCGTGCGGCGAGAAAATGCCCCAGCTCATGAACGCCGATGAGGAGGTTAAATAGCAGCACGACCTCGAGCGCCACGAAGATATAACGTAAAATTGTCATGTCGAAACAGGGAGATAATACCAACGAATATATTTACCGCAATCTTATCACAGGGCGGCCTCGCGCCGTGCCCAAGCATCCGCTACCAAAATCTGATCGAGCGTCGGCTGCTCCACGACTTGATGCGCGTCCATCGTCCGTCGAACGGTTTCGGTGATCTGCGGAAAATTGATTTTACGGTTCACGAACGCTTCGACCGCAATTTCATTCGCCGCGTTCAACACAGCGGGCAATGTCCCGCCCGCCTCCCCTGCCCGGCGCGCCAGTTTAATAGCGGGAAACCGTTCCACATCCGGTTCCTCAAAAGTCAACGTCCCGAGCTTGGGAAAGTTTGTTTGCACGCGGTCGCTCGCGACGCGGTCGGGATACGTCAGCGCATATTGAATCGGCAGACACATGTCCGGCGTGGAAAGCTGCGCGATGAGCGAGCCGTCCACAAATTCCACCATCGAATGCACAATACTCTGCGGGTGCACCACCACGCCAACGCGCGCCATCTCAATGTCGAACAACCAGCGCGCCTCGATCATCTCCAACCCTTTGTTGAAGAGGGTCGCGGAATCAATCGTGATCTTCCGCCCCATGACCCATGACGGATGTTTCAACGCGCGTTCGACGGTGATTTCGGAAAATTTTTCTTTCGGCCAAAGCGTTTTGTCGCGGAACGGCCCGCCGCTCGCGGTGAGTAAAAGTTGACGCACCGAGCTGGTTGGTTTGCCGTCGAGACATTGGAAGATCGCCGAATGTTCGCTATCCACAGCCAGCACGCGCACGCCATGTTTGCGCGCCTCGTTCATCACGATTTCGCCAGCCATGACGAGAATTTCCTTGGACGCAACGGCTATGTCTTTGCCCGCTCGAATCGCCGCCAGCGCCGGTTGCAATCCCGCCGTGCCGACGATGGCGATGAGCACAATGTCAGCCGCTGGCAACGTGGCTAGTTTAAGTAAACCTTCGTTGCCGCAGAGAACTTGTGTGGCCGTGCCCAGTGCATTTTGAAGTTCCTGCGCTTTGGCTGGGTCGGAAATAGAAATGACGGCTGGCTTGTGTTTTCGGGTCTGCGCCAAAAGCAAATCGGAATTACCACCCGCCGCGAGGCCGATGAGCCTGATTTGATCCGGCAAATCTTCCGCCACCTTGACGGTGCTGGTGCCGATGCTGCCGGTGCTGCCGAGTAAAACGACGTTCTTCATGGGTGCGTGAGGATGTGCCGCAGATACAAATACATGATGGGCGCGTTGAACAACAGGCTGTCGAGCAGGTCGAGAATGCCGCCGATGCCGGGAAACAGACTGCCGGAATCTTTCACACCCGCTTCGCGCTTGAAAAGTGACTCGATTAAATCGCCGATGACCGCCGTGATGCTCAGGATCACGCCGAGAATGACGGCGTGTAGATAATTCATCCCAACCATTTTCGTGTTGAAGAAATAAACGAACGCCACGCTCGCACCGGTCGAGACAAGAATTGCCCCGCCGAAACCTTCCCACGTCTTGCCGGGGCTGATGCGCGGAATCATTTTATGTTTGCCGATCAGCGAGCCGATGGCATAAGCGCCCATATCGCTGAACTTGGTGATGAGGATGAAATACAGTAGGAAGAATTTCCCCGCCTCCGCCGGACTGCCGGGCGCGAACGGAAAGAAATTGATCTTCTGGATGAAATTGAACAGCCACGGCACATACATCAGGCCGAACAACGTCGTGGAAATCGCGACGAGGCCGGCAGTGTTGGATTTGGAGACGAACTGCCGAACGCATAGGCCCAGCACGAACAGGATGAGGAAGCCAGTCTCAAAATCATTGGCACGCGCCGGGGAATCATTGATGCCCAAATGATTCGTCGTCAGGTGAAAAAAAGTTCCCAGCATCAAGAGCAATCCGCCTACGACGCCGGAGATTTTGAAGCTAGCCAGCCCGCGCTTTTCCGCCAGCCCATAAAATTCCACCAATCCAGTCAACGCCAGAAAGACGACCAGCAAAATGAACGCGCCGTCGGAAACGAAGTGATTGCCGGAGAACATCGCAATCAAAATCACCGCCCAGAGCAACAGCGTGGACAATAGTCGGCGCAGAAAGACTTTCGTCTTGGACGGACTGGCGCTGGTGGGTGCGGACATGAGCGCGAAAAATAACAGGGGCGTTACCAAAAGCCAACGGCATTCCTTGCCTCCAAACGCTACCCTGCCCTGCGTTCCACACCTCACCTTGTCGAAACTTTGCCGCCCGGCAGAAATTCCAGAATCCGCGCCAACGCCAATTCGTTGCCCGTGAAATTTTCCTTGGCGATGGTGGCGCGACAGCGTTCCATCTTTTCGAGGAAGACCTGCATGCGCGCCGGAAATTCCCGCAGATCATCGCACATCACACCGTAGCCAAGGTCGTCGAGATAGCGCGCATTGAGCCATTGCTCGAACTGCCACGCCACCGGCAGCGAGAAGACCGGTTTGCCCAAAAACAACGCCTCGCTCATCAGCGTGTAGCCGCCATTCGTCAACACCCACGACGCGCCGCCGACCTCTTCGATGAACCGCACGTCCGAGCGCGGAAAATAACTGATGTTGCCGTCCTCGCTCTCGCCTTCATGTTCAAACGCAAAAACTTTGAACCGGAACGGCAACGACTTGAGCAATTCCGGCAGGCGCGTGAACGAACTGCTCGTCTGGTATACCACCACATAACCATCGTTGCGCGGCGTAATCGTCCGCACTTTTTCGCGGAGAATGGGCGGAAAGAATTCCACGTTCTTGCCAGCGGGAATCGGTGGATAAAAAAACGACGTGGCGAACCGCGCTTCCTCCCGATAATTCGTCAGCCCCGTCACCGCGCGCGCCGCGAACGCGGAAATCCGCTGGTCTGCCGGCAACGACGGTCGCGCGAAAGGAATCACGCCCTGATGATCCAACGCGATGCAGCGCAGACCAGCCGCATGCGCCGCGCGTGGCAGGAACGGTTCAAAATCCGTGATGGCCAGATGCGGCTGCCAGCTTTCGATCGTTTTCCGGATACTGCGGATTACCCGACCGCGCTGGCGCAGCAACGGCACGTTGCCCCAAAAACTCGCCATGAGTTCCACGCGATTGTTCTGATAAACAAAAGTGAAACCGGGAATTTCCTGCACGTCCGGCAGGCGCGGTTGCAAAACCTGATAGGCTTTGTTGCTCGCGAGAATTTTGACTTCGTGACCAAGACTCGTAAGCGCCCGCGTCATCGTGAGCACGCGCGACGAATGTCCCTGCCCCTCGCCACAGCAGCTATAAAGTATGCGCGCCATTTAGCGGCCTATTCTTAATCTGCGCCCGCAATTTGGCAAATGACAGTTTGGTGACAATTTATTCCCAACCCACCGTCCCCAACCGCCGTGGGTAAAACACCCCATAGATTTGGTTTTAATAATTCTCCTATGCTCGTGGGTCGTCTGGGTAGGCGACCCCGGCCGTGATGCAGTCAGGCGTAAATTCCATTCAACGCCCGAACTGGTTGCCGATTGCAACCAACTGCATCACGGCCATTTAATTTCTCCGCCGCGCGGTCACGGCGGGGATGGAGGTGCTACGCAAAAGAATATTCTTAATCCGCCGCTCCGCCGTCAGGATGAAAAAAGCCTCGTTTTACCCTGATTGGGACAAATCATCACCGACCAAACGCTTGTTTTACCACGGTTGGCACAAATCACCACCGGGCGAGGCTCGTTTCAGGCTGGTGGGGACAAATTACCGCCGCGCGAGGCTTGGCTTGACCTGACGGGGACAAATCACAGCGGCACGACGCTTGGCTTGGGCAGATTGGGGCAAATCAGCATGGCGCGACGCTCGTTTGTCGCTGATTTGTGCCAATTTGGGTGAAACAACCGTCGTTTCGACCTGAAAAGTGCGGATTTTGTGGAAAACGGCGAAAAATTGCAGGGTTTGGCGCAATTCGTTGTCAAACGACGATTGGGACGGAGGT
>JBAXIY010000136.1:0-7023 GCA_037138135.1 Verrucomicrobiia bacterium | reverse complement strand
CGGTTCCTCGCTTACCTTGGGCAACAAGACCGCCTATGTCAGCGACCTCGGCGATCACAACTACGGGGGCGTGACGCGCGGAGGCGCGTGTTTCCAGTTGTATGCGCGCCACTTCCGGGGCGGCAAACCCCTGCTCGGCTACACGGTCAGCGCCGGGGACAGCAGCCAGCGTCGGCTCGTGGCGGTTTGGGACCCAGCCCGGCGCGCTTACTATGTTTATTTTTCCAATGTGAACGGCACGGGCGCCACCGCCACGCTGGACCTGAGCGCATTGGATGTGCAGCCCGGCGCGCCCGTCAGTGTGGCGCGGGTGGACGCGAACAACACCGGCCAGATCACCGACTACCTCAGCGTGGACGGCACGAAGAAGGTCACGTTCAACGCGCCCAACAACGCCGCCTTGCTGGTGTGGATACCCCAGAACACTTCCGCCGGCACTGTGCTCCTTAAGCGTCCGACGAATGACACCTACCTGGTGGTGGGCGAGACGGGCACCAACCACAGCGCCGAGCCGACCATGAAGGTGTCGTTGCACCATGCCACGGCGAGCGAACGGCGAATCGGCTTCCTGCAATTCGACCTGAGCAGTCTGGCCGCTGGGAATCGCTATCTGCTCAAGCTGCCCGGGCACAACATCGGCGCCAGCCCGACGGCGCGCGAGATTCTGCACGTCTATGGCGCCGGCAGCGGGACCTGGTCGGAAACGAACCTCACCTGGGCGGCGGCCCCGGGCGCGGGCCGGTATTACACCAGCACCGACTCCATGGCCCCCGCCACCGGCCTGGGCTCGATGGTGGATATCGAGGACAACTATAAAGGAGTGACCTCCGGAACCGGGACCGGCTTGGGCCTCTGCGGGAAATTCCTTGGGCCGGTGTCGTTCTATTCTTCCTCATGGGCGACGAATTACGTGGATGTGACGGACTATGTGAACTCGCTGATCGCGTCCAACCAGACGCATGCCACCTTTGTGATCGCGCGCATTGTGCGCTACGACGTCAACCAATTCAGCAACAGCACATACTACACCCAGGGAGTTTATGATTGCGACGGGCGCATCGTTGAGCTCGGCACGAAAGAGAATTCCAATACGGCCCTCCAGTCAGGGCTGCTCGTCTGGGCTTCGGCGCCGCTCTACTGGTCAGGGGCGGGGACGTGGTATGCGGATGCGTCCCATGCGAACTGGGGGTCAAGCTCTGGCGGGCCCTACACGATGACGGCTTGGGGCGACGGTTACGGCCATGCTGCCGTGTTCGAAGGCGCTGCGGGAGTGGTCACCCTGAACGGGACAACCTATGCGGATAGCCTGACCTTCAATACGAGCGGCTACACCGTTACGGCCACAACCAATGCCCTCTTTCTGGGCGGCGGTCCTAACAAGACGGTCACGGTTACGAACGGCGCGGGCGCTACGATTGGCGCCGTGGTCGCGGGAACCGCCAACCTCGCCAAGGCCGGTGCCGGCACGCTGTCGCTCACGGGCGGGGGTTTCTGGACGGGCGCAACCACCGTCGGCGCCGGCACACTGCAATTGGCGAAGCCGTCGGGCAGCGGCGCCGCCTCATGGTCCACGCCGACGATTACGATTGCCAACGGCGGCACCCTGCAATTGGGCAGCTCGGACAACTTCGGCAACGCCACCGCCACCACCAGTCCGGCGGTGACCATCAACGCGGGCGGCACGGTCAGCAACAACGGCGGGGCCGGCAACTGGTTCAACACCCTCTGGAACCTGACCTTGAGCGGCGGGACGCTCTACGCCCAGGGCGGCAACGCGTCGTGGGGCGCCTACGCGCTGGGCGGGACGGTCACGGTGAACACCGCGGCTTCAACGATCAGCGGCGATGGCACCGCCAACGCGTGGATTGACCTCAATAGTGCGGGCACCACGTTCAACGTGGCCGAGGTCACCGGCAATGCCAGCGCGGACCTGACCATTTCGGCGCCCATCAAGGGCGGGAGCAGCGGGTGGAACGCTGGCAGCCTGATCAAGACCGGCCTTGGCACGCTCGCGCTCTCGGCGGCCAACACCTACAGCGGCGGGACGACCGTGAACGGCGGCACGTTCCTAGTCAATGGTTCGACTGCCTCCGGCAGCGCGGTGACGGTGGGGGCGTCCGGGACTCTGGGGGGCAATGGCACCATCAACGGCCCCGTCAGCGTCACGGCGGGCGGCATCCTCTCGCCCGGCAACAACGGCTTTGGCACGCTCACGCTGGCCAACAACAGCGCCACTGCGCTGACGCTGGACCGCGCTACGGTCCAATGCGACCTCGCGAATGTTGCCGGCGCTTCCGATCGGGTTGCGATTTCCGGCGGCGCCGGCGCGCTGGTCTTGAACGGGGCGAACACGATTACGCTCTACACCCCGCTGGGCACCGCGCCGGCCGGCACCTACACCTTGATGACTTACGCCGCGCAGACTGGTTCCGGCACGCTGGCACTGGATCAGGTCTATACCAACGCCACCCTCACGGTCGGCACCACCAGCGTGACGCTGACCGTGACCGGTAGCGGCACGGTTGGCACCTTGATCAACCGGGTCTGGAAAGGCGGCTTAAACGCGAACGCGTGGGACACGACCACGACCAACTGGCTGGCCAACGGCAACGCAGCCACCTACTTCGACCCGTCGCCGGTGACGTTTGACGACACCGGCTTTGCTTCGCCCGGCATCAACATCGTCAGCGCGGTCAGCCCGGCCTCGGTGACGGTCAACAGCAGCATCAAGGCCTACAGCATCGGCGGCGCGGCCATCGGCGGCACGGGCGGCCTGACCAAGTCCGGCACGGCCACGCTGACCCTCTCGGGGTCGAACACCTACAGCGACGGGACGACGATTGCCGTTGGCACACTGATTCTCTCCGGCGGCGACAACCGCCTGCCCGCCAATAAGCTCAACTTCAGCGGAACAAGCACCCTGAACATAAGCGGCGGTAGCCAGACCCTCACCAACCTCACGGTCGCCGACAGCGTCATCGGCGCGGTGACCGGGGCGGGCGGCAGCCTGCGGATCAATGGCGGAGACTTCCGCATCGGCGGGACGGTCGGCTATGCGGGACAGACCTTGGACATGTCGTCTCTCGGCACGTTCGTTTACAACGGCCCTAATTACACCTTCGACGTCGGCGGAGAACAGGCAGCCAGCGGCTCAAGTTGGGAGTGGGGCGTCCTTTGGCTCGCCGCGACCAACACGATCACCGCGCAAACCTTCGGCATACAGACGGTCAGCGACAATCGGAGCGCTACCGGCAACTGGAACAAGGGAACGAATTACTTAGGCCGGGTTAACATAATCAACGCGGACACGATCCGTGTGGGCACTATTGCCAGCGGTCGCTCGACGCCCACCGGGTGGCTCGGGTTTTCCACGACTACCACCGGCATACTGACGATTGGCGGCACGGTCGGCGGCACTAACCGTGCCGATATCACGGTGGGTGAAATCAACAGCAGCTCCCAGTATCCTGGCGCGACAGGTATAATCGACTTGACCAACAATGTCACGGGGACGTCAACGCTGACTGCGCTGGTAGACCAACTGCTCCTCGGCCAGCATCAGGGATACAACGCCAGAGCGGCCAGCGGCACATTCATCATGGGCGGTGGGATCCTGGACGCCAACACGATCATGATTGGCCAGGCGACTAGTAGCGCCACCGGCGCGGGGAGCGCGGAGGGCTGCTTCTCGTTGAACGGCGGGACGGTGCTCGTCAAGACGCTGACTTTGGGCGACCAGCAAACGGGCTCTGGCAACACGGTAGTCGGCCAGATGACGATGAACGGGGGGAACCTTGCCGCGCAGACGTTGCAGAGCGGCGCCGGAACGGCCACGCAGATTTTCAATTGGAAAAGCGGCACGATCAGCAACTACGACGCCGACACCGATCTGGCCATCGACATTCCCACCTTGACCCTGGACGCCGGCGGCACGCACACCTTCAACATCTCCGCCGGCCGGACCGCGACGGTCAGCGCCGTGTTGACGGAGACGAACGGGGCCGCCACCTTGACCAAGACCGGTGACGGCACCGTGACGCTCACCGGCGGGAACATCTACACCGGCGGCACAGCCGTGGGCAACGGCACGCTGCTGGTCAATGGTTCCCTCGACGTGGGCGCGGTCACCCTGGCTGCCAATGCCAGGCTGGGCGGCACCGGAGCAATCAACGGTGCCGTCACCGTCAATTCCGGGGGCACGCTGGCGCCCGGCGGGTCCATCGGCACGCTGACGATTAACAACAACCTGACGCTAGCGGGTAACCTGTTGATCGAAGTCAACAAATCCGCCTCGACCTCGAACGACCTGGTGGTGGTCAGCGGCACTTTGACCAATGCTGGCGCAGGGACGGTGACCGTCACGAACATCGGCGCCATTGCGTTGGTGGCGGGGGATCGTTTTGTGTTGTTCAACAAGGCGCTGTTCAACGGGCAGGCGTTGACGATCACGTCGGGCGGCGGCGTGGTCTGGACCAACAAGCTGGCGCTGGACGGCTCGATCGCCGTGGTGTCTGCGGCCGCCCCAGCGGTCCCGGCCACAAACCTGGCCATTGTGGCGGCCGGCCCGGCCAGCTTCAGCGTGAGCGGTCGGGGTGGAGCGAGCCAGGCTTATGGCCTCTACGCCAGCACGAATGTGGTGGTGCCAATGACCAACTGGTGGTTGATTGGCACGACCAACTCCGACGGGAGCGGCTCAATCCAGTTCCTGGACACGCACGCCACCAACCCGCAGCGGTTCTACCGGTTCGGACAGTAGAGCTTTTGTGACGTTTATTCCTGCCAGTTAACCGGAAAAACGTGAATAATTACTGGGGTTGTTAAGTGCAATATCTCCGGTAACGGTGTCCGCTGGGTGGCCTGCTTGGCGCCGGGCTGCCGACCGGCAAGACCTACTCAATTGAGTAGCTAGGCGCTGGCCGGGCGATTTGGTATTTTGTGAAAATTATACCCCATGCAATTGCTTGATCGCCTTAAGACAAAACTGCAACAGACAGCAAAACAACCTATGAAGACTAAATACAATCAATCGTTCACACTATTCTCCCGCTTCATCGCCCTGCTGGCGCTGGCGTCGGCTATGATGGTCGCGAACGTCTCGCTGGCGCAAACTGACATAACCTGGAATAATACCACCGCTCATCTTTGGGCTACTGCCGGCAATTGGTCTCCCGCTAATATCCCCGACACCGCGGGTGAAAACGCCGTGTTTGGCACGGTTGGAAGCGATATCAACATTTCTGAAACGATCAACGGGACAATCTACTCGATGCAGGAGATAGGGTTGAATGCGAACGAGACTATTGGCCAGCTCCATTTCAAGGACAAGGTGTCAGGCTACAATGGTTGGCACATTTATGATAGCACTGCGCATACCCTGACCGTAAGCGGCAACAATGCGGCCAATCCCGTCATCTTGCAGGATTCCGGTTGCACCGCGGCCATCCTGGTCTACAGTGCCGGACACACGCCCAATCTTGCGCTGGGCAAAAGCGGCGGGAACACAATTCAGGTGGACGGCACCGTGCTGGAGATCCAGTGCCCCATCATCAACGGCAACGGAGTAAACAGTCTGACCAAGACGGGCGCGGGCACATTGGTGCTTGACGGCGCGAACACCTACTCCGGCGGCACCACGATCGCCAGCGGCGGCGGGACGTTGAAGATCACCAACCCGGGCGCGCTCGGCGCCGGCTCGGTCACGATTCAGAAGTCAGTCAACAACAGCGGCACTCTGCAACTGGCCCTGACGGGGAACAACACCATCGCCAACACCTTTAACGGCTTCGCCGGCACCACCTTCAAGGACGGGGCGGTAGCCTGCATCCAGAACGTCTCGGGCGTGAACAAGATTACCAGCGACTTGACCGTCACCAGCACGGGCGGGGCCGGGATGGTCATCCAGTCCGATGCCGATTCCATTGAACTGTCTGGGACAATCGGTTCATCCATTTCGGATAACGTCCGCGGCGTTGAGTTGACTGGCGCGGGCAACGGCTTGGTCAGCGGCCTCGTGCAGGACACCGGGGGGTATGCATTCAATCTGCAAAAATACGGCGCCGGCACATGGACCCTCACCCGCGCGAACACCTACAGCGGCGACACAACCATCAGCGCCGGCACGCTAAAGCTGGACACCGGCGGCACGCTGGCCAACACGGCGAACATCACCGTTGCCAGCGGGGCCGGATTCGATGTGTCCACGCCCACCACGGCTTTGACGCTGGGTTCCGGCCAGACTTTGAAAGCCGACGCCACCGGCGCCAATGCCACCGGCACCATCACGGTGGCTAATAACAAGAACCTGACCTTGGGCGGCACTACCATTGGCCTGCAGTTCACCGCTTACGGCGGCGGCTCGACCGCTCCATTGACGGTGACGGGCAGCTCGGCTGGATCACTGGCCTTGAACAGCAAGCCGGTGACGGTTTACACCACCTCACAATTGGCGGCGGGCGCTTACAAGCTCATCGCCAAGAGCGGCTCGGCCACGGTTTCGGGCACGCCCGGCACCTTGAGCGTCACCGGCAGCGGCGTGGTCAGCGGGGCCACGCCCACCTTGCAAGTGGTGTCCGGCGAGTTGTATTTGTATGTGCCCGGCATCAGTGCGGCCGCTACGCTTACCGGCAACATATCCTCCACCTACGGCGCGCCTGCCAATCCGGCGAGCGTGAGCGTTTCCGGCAGCGGCCTGAGCGGTAATTTGACCGTGACCGCGCAGACCGGCTATCAAGTTTGCCTCACCAGCGGCGGCTCTTACACTTCCAGTTTAACCCTTACCCCGAGCGGTGGTGCCGTGACCGCCACCACGGTGTATGTGGAATTCACGTCAACGAAAGCCGCTGCCAATTATAACAGCGCAACCGCCGTTGCACTGACCAGCACTGGTGCCGCCACCGTCAATGTCGCCACGACTTCCAGCGGCAACACGGTGAGCAAGGCGACGGCGAGTGTGACGGTCACGCCTTACTCGGTGACGTATGACGGCAATCCGCACAGTGCGACGGTCGTGTCCACCAACGGCGT
>JBAXIY010000135.1:0-7073 GCA_037138135.1 Verrucomicrobiia bacterium | reverse complement strand
GCCGCCGCGAAAAGTATCCTGTCCGACCGATGATTTACTTCGATTACAACGCCACGGCGCCCGTCATGCGCGAGGCGCGCGAAGCTTGGCTGGACATCACCGAGAAAACCGGTGGCAACCCGTCGTCCATGCATCAGGCCGGCACGCGCGCGAGCATCGCACTGGCTGATGCGCGCGAGAAGCTGGCGGCGTTTCTGGGCTGTCATCCGCTGGATATCATCTGGACCAGCGGCGCGACCGAGGCGAACAACATGGTCACGCACCATTTCTCGAAGACGCTCGGCGAGAAAGAAGAAGTTTGGATTTCGGCGATTGAACATCCTTGCATTCACGATTCAGCGAAACACTATTTTGGCAAACGCGCAAAAATGATTCCGGTCACGCGCGACGGCGTGGTGGATGTGGATTGGATCACGACTGAACTGGCGGATACGCGTCCGGGCCTCGTCAGCGTCATGGCGGCAAATAATGAAACGGGCGTCATCCAACCCTGGCGTGAAATCCACGCGATTTGCAAAGCTTACGAAGTTCCATTTTTCACCGACGCAGTGCAATTCATCGGCAAGATGCCGTTGAAAGGATTAGGCGATTGCGAATACGTCAGCGGCGCGGCGCACAAATTTGGCGGACCGCGCGGCGTCGGTTTTTTGAAAATTCCGCATCGCAAAGCCATCACGCCATTGCTGCACGGCGGCAAGCAGGAAGGTGGTCATCGTGCGGGAACGGAAAACGTTGCGATCATCGCGGCGATGATGGCGGCGCTCGCCATGCGCGAAAAACAAATCGCCCGCAGCGAACATTTATTGCGCAAAGTCTGGCGCGATAATTTCGAGGCGCAGTTCCTCCGCGCGCTGCCCGGCGCGACGGTCATTGGCCACAACCAGCCGCGCTTGTGGAACACCGTTTCCGCGCTGATGCCGGACGGCGACCGCAAATCTCAATGGGTTCTCCGTTTGGACAAGGCCGGTTTCGCCGTCAGCACCGGTTCCGCCTGCACGACGGGCAAGGAAGAGCCGTCGCATGTTTTGTCCGCGATGGGTTACAAATCCGCGCAAGCCCACCGCGCGGTGCGCATGAGCGCCGGCTGGGAAACGACGGAGGCGGATTGGGACGCGCTGCTCAAGGCCGTGGTCAAAGTCCACGGCGAAATGCAGCACAAGGCGTAGTCAGCCGCGATAGCCGCGCATCACCGCGAGCATTTCTTTCACAGCGGTTTCCATGCCCACGAACACCGCGCGGCTTACGAGGCTATGGCCGATGTTTAACTCCACCAGATGCGGCACCTGAAAAAGCGTCGCCAGATTTTCATAGTTCAGGCCATGACCGGCGTTTACTTTCAGACCAAGCGCATGCGCCTGCTGCGCGCCCGCAATAAGCCGTTGCAATTCGATGGCGCGCTTTTTTGCGTCGTCAAAATGTTCCGCAAAAGTTCCGGTGTGCAGCTCGATAAACTGGCTGCCGGTGCGCGCGGCGGCGGCAATCTGCTGCTCGTCCGGCGCGATGAATAAACTGACTTCGATGCCCGCGTCATTCATTTTTCGACACGTCACCGTCAAAGCTTTTTCTGCCGCAACCACGTCGAGCCCGCCTTCAGTCGTCACTTCCAAACGGCGTTCCGGCACGATACAGACTATTTCCGGCTTTAGCTTCAAAGCGATTTCAATAATCTCCGGCGCGTTGGCCATTTCGAGATTGAGCCGCGTCTGCACGACTTCGCGCAATTTCCAAACATCGCGATCTTGGATGTGCCGGCGGTCTTCGCGCAGGTGCGCGGTGATGCCGTGCGCACCGGCCGCCTCGCAGATGCGCGCAGCCTCGACCGGATCGGGTTCGCCGAAACCGCGTCCGCGATAGCGCGCCTCGCGAATCGTGGCGATGTGGTCAATGTTGACACCCAGTTTGAGCATAAAAATCCGACGGGGCCGGTTGGAACGACAGCAGGCTTTTCCTTCGGATTCATTTCTGTGCCAAATCCAAAGCGGATTGGCAATCGCAATCACTGGCCTGATCTAGGTTTTCAAACTACCCAAGCGAAAAAAACCGCCGGACGATTTCTCGCTCCGACGGGTGAATGGAACGGAATAAATTACTTCGTCGGGGTGGTTGGCGCGGGCGCTGCGGACTTGCTACGGTTAAAGAACCGTTGCAGGCCGTCGCTCAAATTATCGTCCACGCCCGCCACGCCGGAATCCTTCAATTGGCGACGCACTTCCAAGGCGGCAGCAAAGGTGTCACTGTCCGCCAAAAATGTTCCGCCCGTGAACCGGTCCACGATGCGTTGCGCGCGGAGCAGGCGCGGCGCGACGGCGGCGGTGAAGTCCAAATCTTTCTGCATCAAGGCCGGGTCGAAGTCGCGCGGCAGCTTGCCGAGGTTTTGTTGGGCGCGAATGACCATGCCCTCCATCCAGCCGCGTGAATTGTCCGGGGCCTTCACATGCGCCGCCTTGTCATCCGCCGACAACACCGGCAAATCCGTTAGCGTGGTTTCCAACACGGTCAGGGCGTCGTCAACCGCCTTGAGTTCTGCGTCCGTGAATTTTTTATCTATTTCATTTTGCATTTTTTATATTCTCCATTGTGTTTGTTTTGCTGGCTGCTTTCCCTGCCAGCGGTATCCAGCCCCAAATCTACCTTTCAAAATTGACCAACCGACAGGACGGGCATACTCGCGAACCATTTTTTCGCCCCTCCAGACCCGGTTCAGCCCTGGTTCCCACCGGTGCTGTTGCTCATTCAAACCCGCCAAATGACCTCTCCCAATGGGATTTTCTCCCCTTTTAACCGGTCTTGACGCCTCTCCGCAGTGGCAAACCGCCTCTTCCAACCCGCCTTGACTCCCCTTGCCACCGGCGGCACGTCCCCTTGGAAGGTGATAAAAGCCTATTCAAACCAGCCTTTTGCCCGGTTCCAAGGGGCGCTTGGCCTAGCGGAACCCGCCCATCGGCCTACCGAAACCGGCTTAACAAGCTATAAATCAGGCGATTCCGCCGCAAACTATCCTGTCCACCTTTAATTCTCGTTACCCGATAGCCGCATACTGTTGCCAGTATCAGTGGTTGGTTGTCACCGGCTGTTTCACTTTTTCGATAAGCGCATCAACGGCATTGGCATCGTGCATCGTCTCAAGCGCCTCGGCTTTCAATCCCTCCCAATCTTCAGGCGGCAGGCTGTAAAGCTGTCTCATCGCGTTAATGACCGAGTCGCGGCAATCCACCAATTCATTTTCAAAATCAACCCGCTGGCGCGCGTTCCATTGCTCGTCGTGTCTTTTTATGGCTGCCTGATATGTTGTCTGATAATTCACATCTGTTTTAGGCCCATTAATAACCAAGCCTCCAACCGAAGGTGGACTCTGCCTTTTCTCAGGAACATGGTTGGTCTGGATAATGGCCAAACATTGCAACCATGGTTTAGTAATCAGACGGCGAACTTCGGAAATTTTCCCTGTGTTGTTTTTCCCCGTGCCATTGATGACGCCACGGTTTTGCTCTTTCAAAGACCCACCCCAGACTGAATAGATACGGCAGGTGCCTAGTATGCTCTGCGGATATTTTAAGGCTTGTTCGCAGTATTCGGCGATTTTATCCGGTCGGGGTCTTTTGAAGAATCCAACTGTATTGACAATTGCCAGATATACTTGCCCCTTTTCCTCCAAGGTGGAACAGTCTTTCGAGATTTCAAGATAACCAGCCTCTGCATTCGTAAACTCCATTTTGCCTGCCTGCACCTGTGATGTGAACAGGCGCAATCGGTTTAATAGTTGATCTTCAGCGTGCGAGCAAATACTCACGCCAAGAAAAAGTAGAAGGAAACAAGCTAGCTGTTTTGTGTTCATGGAAATCAGTAGTGTGGGTTTCGTATTGGTGTTCATTGCCACGGCCCCATCCAATTTCCATATGCCGTGGAAGTTGCATTATAGACCTGTTTGGCCGCTTGAGTTCCTCCTATGAATTGGCAAGGATTTGTTCGGCTTGGAAGCCAAGACACCCATTTGCCTGCATCATCCTGATATTCACAGGGAACTCGACACGGCTTAATAAAACTTAAAGATGCTCCATTTTGAAATAAATAGCTTATTGGCCATCCCCAATCTATACATCTATCTAGCCAATAGTTATCCATATCACAGGTAAATGGACAAATTTTGCTTGATGAAGAGTCTGACTGACCATTTGGCCAAGTCCATGACTCTCCTGGAATATTCTCTTGAAATTGAACATTATAAAAAGATACAGAACGAGGCAAAATATAAACATCAAAGTATGTCCCAGAACCTATTTTGTTGTTGGGAGGACCTTTCTTCCATATCAATCGTTGTCCCTGCGGGCGTCAAGGATTGCGGATTGGAACCAAGCACCAGTAGTTCGAACCACGACCCGCCATTGCCGGCCACCGGCTGGCTGCCAAAAGCCGGATCAAACTTGTCGCCCTTAAGAAACTGGTCGGTGCTGACGGCGTTATATTCGTTGAGAATCACCAGCGGCGAGGCCGCTTGAATTGACATATTCGCGCCGAGAGCCACGCCCAAGGCCAAGAATAGGTTGAACCGGTTCAGTTTGAAGAATCCCTTGTTGCCATTCATAGTGGCGCCACTGTGACTTGGAATTATGGCAATACAACGACGAGGCGGTTACGTTTTAGTAACGAACCATTTTTTCCTTAGCTGGAAAATGTTGGCGCTTGAATTTGCGCCGTTGCAAAAGGCGCAATCAAAACTGAGGGGTCGGAAGCTATCTGAAACCAATGATTCAATTTTAATTTCGGATTGCCGCGCCGCGAGAATCCCGCTTTCATTCCGCGTGGCAAAACTCCGACTCTTGCTCAAATACTGGCTGCCGCCGCTGGCGTGGATGTGCGTGATTTTTTCTGCGTCTGGCGATGCCAAGTCTTATCAGCATTCGTCCACGTTATTTGAACCGCTGTTACATTGGCTCTTTCCGCAGATGCCGCAGACACATGTCGAACTCATCCACCACATCTTTCGCAAAATCGGCCACTTGACGGAATACGCCCTGCTCGCCCTGCTCCTCTGGCGCGCCATCCGCCAACCGCAGAAAACCGATCGCGGTTCCCGCCGCTGGCGTTGGGATGAGGCTGGACTGTCGCTCGCCCTCGTTTTTCTTTACGCCGCCAGCGATGAGTTTCATCAGGTTTTTGTCGCCACCCGCACGGCCCTGGTCTCGGACATATTCATTGATACCAGCGGCGGTGCTATCGGCTTGCTGCTGCTTTGGAGCATAGGAAGATTTTACAAACACTGGTAAAATGAAACGCCCGCTCGCCAGCGTTGTCATGGCCTACGCCGCCGGCCTGCTGCTCGCGCAATTTTTTCTACCACCGGTCGCCGCGCTCCTCGGGCTAACAGCCTTGTTGTTATTTGCTACCATCGCATCTGCAAAACTTCGTCCTGCCCTCTTCTGGCCGTTGCTTGTGTTCGCCGGCTGGACCAATTTCATCTGCCACACCGCCGTCGTTTCACCGAACGATTTGCGGACCTTGCTGGGAAGTGCGCCGGCACTGGTCAGTGTGCGCGGCCAACTCGCCGAAACCCCGCGCCTGAAATATGTCGTCCGCGACGAACAAGAAGCCTGGCGCAACGTCGCCCGTGTCCGCGTTTGTGAAATCAAGCGCACGGACGATTTTATCCCCGCTGCCGGAGAAATCCTTGTCACCACGCCCGGCGTCCCCGGCACAAATTTTTTCGCAGGACAACGCGTGGAAATTGTCGGCGTCATCTCCCGCCCGCCGCTCCCCGTCGCTGAAGGACTATTTGATTTCCAAAACTATCTCTCGGCGCGGGACATTTACTACCAGCTCAAAACCGAGTCCACCAACGACTGGCAACTGCTACCGCCCAACTTGGCCAACCCGCCGCTCACCGACCGTTTTTTAAGCTGGGCTAAAAACACACTGGCACTTGGATTACCTTATGAAGACGAACCCTTGCGCCTGATTTGGGCAATGACACTCGGCTGGCGCACGGCTTTCACCGGCGATATCGGCGAACCATTTTTACGCGCTGGCACAATGCACATGTTCGCCATCGACGGCCTGCGAATCGCGCTGCTCTCCGGCATGATCGTGGCGCTGCTGCGGGCCATGCGTCTCGCCCGCGCATGGTGTGGCGCGATTACCGTCCCGACAATCTGGTTTTATACCGCCGCCACCGGTTGGGAACCGTCGGCCATCCGCGCATCCATCATGATGACCATCGTCCTCGGCGGCTGGGCGCTTAAACGCCCCGGCGACTTGCTCAATTCCCTCGCCGCCGCCGCCTTTGTGATTTTACTCTGCAACCCGCTACAACTGTTTGAAGCCAGCTTCCAACTTTCCTTCTTCGTCATGCTGGTCATCGCGCTGATGCTGCCACCATTAAATAACTTTTTTGACCGGCTATTAAAAACCGACGCCTTGTTGCCTGATGAACTCCTTTCCGGCTGGAAAAAGTCTTGGCGCTGGCTCGCGCAAAAGCTCGCGCGCTACTGCGGGCTTTCCTTCGCCGCGTGGATCGGCTCACTGCCGCTCTCGGCCAAATACTTCCACCTCTTCAGCCCCATCTCAACTCCCGCGAACTTGCTGGCGGTGCCGCTCGGAACCTTCGCGCTCATGGCCAATCTCGGCGCGCTGGTGTGCGGCCACTGGCTCCCGTGGTTCACGGAATTATTCAATCACACCGCGTGGTTTTTCATGGTCGCGATGACGTGGGTCAGCGTGGAAGCGGCCAGAATTCCCGGCGCCTATTTTTACGTTCCCGAACCGTCACTCGCCAGCATCGCCTTATTTTATGCCATCGTCATCGCCATTTTCAGCGGCTGGTTTTCGACCAAAAAAAGAATCAATTTTGGCGCCTCAGTTATGTTTTTGCTCGCCGGATTATATTGCTGGCAATGGCAATCTTCACGAGCGGAAACCAATTTGACTGTGCTGCCGCTCAATGGTGGCCACGCAATTTATGTGGACGCGGACGGACGGAAGAACGATTGGATGATCAACTGCGGTGATGAAGACGCCGTCAACTTCACGCTTAAGAATTTTTTGCGCGCCCAAGGTGTGAATACGCTACCGCGCCTGAT
>JBAXIY010000134.1:0-7085 GCA_037138135.1 Verrucomicrobiia bacterium | reverse complement strand
CGTCTTCACGAATTGAGAATCCGTTGTCCTAGCCGATAGACGAGCACGCCAAGAGGCTAAATCCTATCCATCAAAGCGGTGAAGTCAATGCGGGGCTACGAGGTCACGTCTTCACCCAGCTCCACGTTCCAGTAGGCAAGATCCACGAAATGTCGCCAGCTATCGTGCTTGTGTAGGGTGAAATTAATCTGCACGAACGGTCGCCATTTCGGCCGTTTCGGTTTGCGCACAAGGTTCAGGCCGGCTTCATATGGCGTGCGGTTGGACTTGCGGGTGTTGCACGGAATGCAGGAACAGACAATGTTTTCCCACGTCGTCGGACCGCCGCGATCGCGCGGGATGACGTGGTCGAGGTTCAAATCTTTTCGCTCAAAAACTTTGCCGCAATACTGGCAGGTGTCCTTGTCGCGCTCAAAAATATTGTGCCGGGTGAACTTCACTTCCTTCTTCGGCATTCGATCATACATGAAGAGCAAAATGATTTTCGGCACGCGGATGCGGAAGGAGATGGCATGGATGGAATCGTCCGACGGCGCATCGGTGGAGACATCGGCCCATTCCTGAAAATTAAAAGTGCGGAAGGAACCGTCGGGATTATTCATCACCACTTGGGCCTGACCTTGGAAGAGGAGCGTGAGCGCGCGGCGTGCGGTGCAAACATTGACGGCCTGCCATAGCCGGTTCAAAACCAAAACGTGCTGGTTAAGTGCGGATTTCATGTCGCAACTGGCGGGACGTTAGCAAAACTTTTTTCCGTGGTCAATGATTCCGCAGGTTACAGTTGGGTGACATGCGGCGCGATTGCCAAAGCAATTTTCCTCTGGCATTTTGGCGGCATGAAATTTCTTTGCGTCGCGGCCGTGCTTTTGGCGGGCGGTTGGTTCACAGCCTTCGCCCAACAGGAAGCGGATGAGAAATACATTGGTATCTACGGGCTGATCCAACAGGCGGATGGTCTGGTCGCATCCGGCGATCCGGGCGAAGCTGTGGCTGCGCTCAGTGACGCCCAGAATCAATTGCAGCAGTTTCAAAAATTATTTCCCAATTGGAATCCCAACATCATTTCGTTCCGGTTGAATCATCTGGCCGACGAGATTGCCGAACTCAAGAGCCATGCGGGCATGGTCGCTGCTGCCAAAAAAAGTGTGGCCGCTATGACGACGAATGCTCCCGCTCCGGCCAATCTGCAATTGCCGACGGAAACCGACAATTTGCGCACACAGTTGCAGGCCGCGCAGGTCGCAAATGAACTCTGGCAGGCCAAGCTCCGGGAGGCGCTCGCCGCCCAGCCCGCCGCGATTGATGCCAACCAACTTGCCGACGCGCAGGAAAAAGTCCGCTCGCTGATGAAGCAAATTGATTTGCTCAATGCCAGCCGCGGCTCAAGCCCAAGTGTGACGAATGTCACCACGCAATTCATCACTAACACCGTCACCGTTTACGTCACCAACACATCGCCGGTGGTGGTTACCAATCTCGCTGCCGTTTTTGCGAAGGACGCCGGTCCGACCATCGTCACCAATTATATCCGCGTGCTGGTGCCCGACACGAACGCGCTGGAAATGGCGCGGTTGGACACGCTCGCGGCCGTCAAAAACTTTAATGACGAGCACGAACGCGCGGAAAAATTGGCGGCGGAAATTTCCCGGTTGCAGGCGAATCCCGTTTCCGACACCAACAGCGTGGCGTTGCTGGCCGATTTGCGTGCCGAAAATGCGCAGTTACAGGATGAGTTAAAAGCCTTGCGCGCCGCGCCCACCGCCGTGGCTGGCGATGCGGTCAAGCTGACTGCGGATTTGAAATCGGCGCAGGCACAGGTGGCGGCGTTGCAGTCCGAAGCGCAGATTGCCGCGCTGGAAAAAATCGCGTTGCAAAACAAACTTCAGCAGACTTTGACGGCCACCAACGCCGGCGTGAATGTGGCAGATTACGAGGCGCGAATTCGCGAGCTGACGCAAGACCGGGATAATTTGATTGAGAAACTGGCGCTGGCGAACCAGACAAATTCCGGCAAAAACAACGCCGCGCAACTTTCCGCGTTGAACGACGAAGTGCTGGCGTTGCGCGCGCGGCTGGCCGTGGCCGAGGCCGCACCGGTGCCTTACACACCGGAGGAATTGGCCTTGTTCAACTCCGCCGTCGTGCCGCCGACCAATCCCAATGCGGAAAAGAAATCCATTCACGAAATGCCCGCTGGCACCGCAGAATTGGTCGCTTCCGCGCAGGCACATTTCGTGCATCAGGAATATGACGCTGCGGAGGCGGACTACATCAAGATTCTCGATCACGACCAGAACAACGGTATCGCGCTCGCCAATCTCGCGACGATTGAATTGCAGCAGGGCAAACTCGCCGAGGCCGAGCAGCACGTTCTGGCTGCGCTCGCGCAGGCGCCCGACGATGCCTACAATCTTTCCACCCTCGGCTATCTCAAATTCCGACAAGAAAAATATGACGACGCGCTCAAATCCTTGAGCCGCGCCGCGCAGATAGATCCGAACAATCCGGAGATTCAAAATTACCTCGGTGTTACCTTGAGCCATCAAGGTCAGCGCAAGGCGGCGGAAACGGCGTTGCGCCGCGCCATCCAGTTGAACCCCAATTACGCGCCCGCCCACAACAATCTCGCCGTGATTTATTTGAGCCAGACCCCGCCGCTCGCCGAAATGGCGCGCTGGCATTATCTGAAAGCGATTGAAGCCGGCCAGCCGCACAATCCCGACCTCGAAAAAATGCTCGCCGACAAAGGCGCGCCCGTGACGCCATAGTTCAGAACCCAGAATTAAACCGCGAAACACACGAAAGAGGAATCGTCCCTGGAGCCAGTTGGCGAAAAAATTATTTTCGGACGATGGAAACAGTTTTTATTTTCGTGTAGTTCGTGTGTTTCGTGGTTAATAATTTTCCATGCGCCAAGCTTTCCACGGACTCCTCCTCGCTACGCGCGGACGCGGGCTGATTGAGTTCACCAGCGCCGTGGAAAAGTGGATTGCGGAAAACAAATTTCGCGACGGACTTCTCACCCTGCATCTGCGCCACACCTCCGCTTCGCTGCTCATTCAGGAAAATGCCGACCCCGACGTGCGCCGCGACCTCGACGCCTTTTTCGCGCGGCTCGTGCCGGATGGCGATCCGCTGTTCGTCCACACCGCCGAGGGCGAGGACGACATGGCCGCGCACCTCCGCACCGCGTTGACTACGGTGAATCTTTCGCTGCCCGTGCGCGCCGGTCAACTCACGCTGGGAACGTGGCAGGGAATTTATCTCTGGGAACACCGCACGCAGCCGCATTCCCGCCGCGTAGCGCTGCACTTCATCGGCGAATAATCTCGCCAATTTCCGTCGGCGCTGGCAGGTTGCGGCGCATGAATCGTTGTCTGAAATGTCTCGCCGTCGCGCTCGCGGCGGCTGCCGGTTTTTCGGTTTCCGCTCGCGCGGCGAGCGGCACCAATCTGTTTGGTTTTAGCGGTAAGGAAATTTTCCCCGTGGACCAGCAGATCAGCAATCTGCGCGTGGCCGATCTCGACGGCGACGGCTTGAACGACCTGCTGGTGGTCAATAATCTGCGTTCCAAAATCAGCCTGCTTTACAATCTCACCGGCAAGACGAATCGCGTGGACACGGCGCCCGCGCAAAAACCGGAACTGAACGATCTGCCGCCAGGTTCGCGTTTTCACATTGATTCGATTCCCACGGAGGAACGCATCGCCGCGCTCGTGGTCGCGGATGTGAACAGCGACGGTCGGCCGGATCTAATTTATTTTGGCGACACAAAGGATTTGATCGTTCGTTACAATCTCGGCACGAACGGCTGGAGCGAGCCGAAGCGCTGGCATATCGAGGACGGCCGACTGGATCCGAACGCGCTCGCCATCGGTGATCTGAACGGTGACGGACTGGCCGACATCGCGTTGCTGGGCGATAACGGCGCGGTGTTTTTTCTCGCGCAGCAAAAAGATCACACGCTGGCGGAGCCGGTGAAGATTCCGTATTCCGGCACGCCCAAGGCCATCCAGATGGCGGACATTGACGGCGACGGCAAAAATGATTTGCTCTTCGTGGATTTTGACAGCGTGACGCCGTTCCGCGTGCGGCTGCAAATCGCCGGCGGCCAGCTCGGGCCGGAAATTTATTTCAAGACGCAGCCCGTCCGCTCATTCTGGCTGGATACGTTGGCGGGCGGCACGATGAATTATCTCGTGGACATCGTGCAGGCGACGGGGCGCGCGGAAGTCTCCCAGTTCACGCGGCAACCGGCGGAAGCGCTCGCGGGAAAATTCAAGCAAGGGCAATTGCAAATCCTGCCGCTCAATAAATCCGAAGCCGGCGCGCGCGGCGTGCTGTGGGCGGACGTGGATGGCGATGGTCGTGCGGATTTGATTGTGGCGGAGCCGGAAAGCGGGCAGCTTTCGGTTTATTTACAATCGGCGGACGGCACGCTGGCGTCGCCGAAAAAATTTCCGAGCCTCGCGGGCGTTTCGCAAATTGCCGTGGCGGATTGGAATAAAGACGGGCATCCGGAAATTTTTCTATTGAGCCGCGATGAGAATTCCGTGGCGATGACGCAGTTCGATAAAAGTGGTCGCCTGCCGTTTCCCACGCCGCTGCCGCTGGACGGCAAGCCAATCGCGCTGGCGGTCGGCGCGTTGAAGTCGGGCGCGAAACCGACGCTCGCCATCATCGCGGACAAGGACGGTGCACGTTCGCTCGTGACGCGCACGGCGGATGGCAAGACCGCGACGCAGAAATTGAGCGACAATTTCAAATCCAATCCGACGACGCTGGCGATTCAGGACGTGAATCAGGACGGCCTCGCGGATCTGGTGGTGCTGATTCCCTACGAGAAAATCAAGGTGTTGCTGCAAAAGAAGGACGGCAAGTTTGATGAAGTGGATGTGGATCCGCCGGGTGGCGCGATGGAACAGCCGTGGCTCGCCGCGGCTGATGTGGATGGCGATGGCCAAACAGAATTGCTGCTGCCGCAGAAAAATTTTCTACGCGCTGTCGTGCTGGAACCGGCGGCGAAGATTGCCGGTTCCACCAACGCGGTGAATTGGAAGTTCACCGTGAAAGATCAGATCAACGGTGCGGACAGCGATGCCCGCATCATTGGCGCGGCGGCGGTGGCGAATGGCACGAATGCCGTGCCGTCGTTGTTCCTGTTTGATGCGGAACACAAGCAGTTGACTTTGTGCGAGCGCGATGCCGCCGGGGTTTGGCAGGCGATCAAAAATCTGGAGCTGCCGGTCACGACGTTCAGCGCCATCACGCCGGTCGCGCTAGGTGGTGGTGCGGCGGTGGCGTTCACTGGGCAAAATTCCGTGGCGTGGCTGCCGCTCGGTGGCGACGTTTGGAAGCTCACGCGGCTGGACGATTACGACACTTCGATTAAGGATGGGTATCTCAATGACGTGATTGCCGGCGACTTGACCGGTAGCGGGCGCAAGCAACTTATTTTCATGGAGACGGGTAAACATTATCTCGACCTCGTCAATTTCAGCGCGGCGAGCAAGCTGGTTCCCGGCGACCGTTGGGAAGTGTTCGAACAGCATACGTTTCGTGGTGCGCAAAACGCGCTGCCGGAGCCGCGCGAATGCGCCGTGGCGGACGTGACGGGCGATAAGAAAAACGACCTGATCGTGCTGGTCCACGACCGGATTCTGGTTTATCCGCAGGAATAAAATTCTGTGAATACTTCTTTTCGCATCGGCGTCCTCGGTTCGGGCAAAGGCTCTAATTTTGTGGCCATCGCGGACGCGGTGGCGGCGGGAAAGATTCCGGCCGAAATCGCCGTGGTCTTGAGCGATGTCGAGTCGGCGGGAATTTTGACGCACGCGCGCGACCGGAAAATTCCCGCGCAGTTCATTCCGCCGGGAAATTTTCGCACCAAGCTGGACGAGGCGGCGGAACGCGCGTTCGTCGCCGCACTGCAAAATGCCAAGGTAGATTTGATTGTGCTGGCTGGTTTTATGCGCGTGTTGAAAGGCGATTTTCTGCGCGCATTCGAGGGACGCATCGTCAATATCCATCCGTCGCTGCTGCCGTGCTTTCCCGGTCTGCAATCGTGGAAACAGGCGCTGGATTATGGCGTGAAGGTGGCGGGCTGCACGGTGCATTTCGTGGACGCGGGTGTGGACTCCGGCGCGATTATCGGGCAGACGCCGGTGCCGGTGCTGGACAACGATACGCCGGAAAGTTTGCATCAGCGCATTCATGTGGCGGAACATGAATTATATCCGCGCTGCGTCGCGGCGCTGGCGCGCAAGGAGATTTCGGTGATCGGCCGGCGGGTGATTTGGAATAAAATATGAAAACAAAATTTATTTTTGGCGCAGCGGTTGCGGCATTGTTTTCAGCCGGTTGCGGCACGAGTTCTGATAAGATTTATTTCGCTAGCGAAGTGAAGGCACCGTCAGCAATGGTTTCGCCCGAGATGCGGGTCAAGGGCTTGGCCAAGGCCGACGAGGAACAAGTTGATATGTTGGTATTGAGCTATCTGTTGGACCGCGTTATTTCGGCGAACAACAGTTATACGGCGCTGTTCCTGCAGGCGGACGACACTGTGGTTGCGGCGATGATGAAGAAATATGCCCGCCAGCAACCGCCGATCAAACCGAGCGAGCGCATTGATTTGCGATCGAAGCAGTCGCCGCTGGACAAGGATACGGGCAAGCCGGTGATGATTCTTGGTGCCGAAGTCAATGAACCGAATGCTGACGGAACCGTGGATGTGATTGGTCGGTGGTTTGCGGGCGGGGTGGTGCAGGGCTTTCATACCTTCACGCTGAAGAAGACCGGCGAGGACTGGTCGATTGCCAGTGTGAAGTAAGCAAGGATTGCGTGGTGAAAGGCAAAAAAGATGTCGCCATGCTGCGCCAGAATGGGAAAATAAATCACGCGAAGACGCGAAGGCGCAAAGATTTTCACGATTGGTTTTCCTTGCGGCTTTGCGCCTTTGCGTGAAAAAATAATTACATGAGCAAGAAATTAAAATTTGGACTGCCCAAGGGCAGTTTGCAGGAAGCCGCCATCCAGAAGCTGGCCAAGGCGGGCTACAACATCACCGTCAGCAGCCGCTCCTACGT
>JBAXIY010000133.1:0-7097 GCA_037138135.1 Verrucomicrobiia bacterium | reverse complement strand
CTGCGCCGGAACAAGATGCGTTCGCTGCTGACGATGCTCGGCATCATCATCGGCGTCGGCTCGGTCATTGCCTCCGTCAGCGTTACCACGGGCGCGTCGAAACAAGTGGAGGATAAGGTCGCGAGCCTCGGTCAAAATATCGTCACGGTGTATTCGGGCAGCAGCAGCGGCGGCGGTTCGCGCGGCGGTTGGGGCAGCGCGGCAACGCTCACGGTTGAGGATGCCAATGCAATTAAAAACGAAGTCCCAAACGTGGTCGCCGTCAGCCCCGAGATCAAAGATGGCATGCAGGTGCTCGCCAACGGATTGAACTGGCGCACTCGGGTCGGCGGTGAGTCACCCGACTTCACTCAAATCCGCGACTGGGATCTCGAAAGTGGCGCGATGTTCACGGAGGGCGACGTGCGCAGCCTCGCGAAAGTGGCGGTCATCGGCAAAACCGTCGTAGATCAGCTTTTTCAAAACCAAGACCCGGTTGGCCAGACGCTGATTGTCCGTAATATTCCATTCAAAATCGTCGGCGTGTTGAGTTCCAAAGGCTTTAACTTGTTCGGTTCGGATCAGGACGACGTGGTGGTAATTCCATATTCCAGCCACATGCGCCGCATCACCAAGCGCATCAATGTAGATTCCATTCTCGTGCAAGCCGCCACCAAGGACGACATCACCCAGGTGCAAAACGACATCAACACGTTGCTGCGCGATCGCCATAAAAGTTTTGAACCAGATTTCACTGTGCGCACGCAGCTTGAATTGATGCAGATGGCCACGTCCACGGCGAAGGTGATGTCCATCCTGCTCGGCGCCATCGCCAGCGTCTCCCTCGTTGTCGGTGGCATCGGCATCATGAACATCATGCTTGTCAGCGTCACAGAACGGACGCGTGAAATCGGCATCCGCATGGCGGTCGGCGCGCGCGGCCGCGACATCCTGATCCAGTTTTTAATCGAGGCGGTAACCTTGAGTGCAGCGGGTGGCATCATCGGCATCGCGCTCGGCATCGCGGCGGCCAAAGTCACCGCACACTTCACTGGCTGGCCAACGCTCACACCGTTGGCATGGGTCGGCATCGCGTGTATCTCCAGTGCGGCCATCGGCATCGTGTCCGGTTTTTATCCGGCGTGGAAAGCTTCGCGGCTCGACCCGATTGAGGCGCTGCGCTACGAATAATTGACGCGGCGCTTACTTGCTGCGGCGCATTTTTTGCGGGAAAGTTTGAGCCTCCGCGCGTCCTCTTCTACAATTTTTGACGGCATGACCACAGAAATTTTACCAACGCACACGGCAACGCTGTTCAATGCCGCCGTCAAACGCGCGGCGGAGTTGTTGCGCGCCGGTGAAGTCGTGGCATTGCCGACGGAAACGGTCTATGGTCTTGCTGCCAACGCGCTGGATGAAAAGGCCGTTGCCAAAATCTACGAAATCAAAGGCCGGCCGGCGCACAATCCCATCATCGTTCATGTGGTAGGCAACGAAATGGCGCAGGCTTGCGTGAGCCAATGGCCGGTGCTCGCGGAGAAATTTTCTCGAGCTTTCTGGCCGGGGCCGTTGACGCTCGTGTTACCGCGCGCAAAAAACATCCCCGACAACGTGACCGCTGGCGGCGCGACAGTGGGCGTGCGCTGGCCAAGCCATCCGTTCATGCAGGCGGTCATCCGCGAATGCGGTTTTCCGTTGGCGGCACCGAGCGCGAATTTATCCAACCAGATTTCGCCGACGAATGCGCGGCACGTTCACGCGCAGTTGGCTGAAAAGATTTCTTTGATTGTGGACGGCGGACAGTCGCAAGTCGGCATTGAATCGACGGTTTTGGATTTGACGGTTAGCCCGCCAAATATTTTGCGGCCCGGAATGATTTATGCGGAATCACTGGCGGCGGTTTGTGGTGAAGTCCAAAGTCCAAACTCCAAAGTCCAAAGTCAGGCGGCTTTGAAAAGTCCCGGCTTGTTGAATAAACACTATTCGCCAAAGGCCAAGCTGCTGGTGCTTGACTGGCAGGATGACGCTGATTTGCAAGCGCAACTCATCACTCATCACTCGTCACTCATCACTTGCCACATCATCGCGCACACGAAAATTCCCGGTGGGTTTGCGGCGGAAAACGTGAGTGTGATCCCACACGATGCGGAGGCTTTTGCGCGGGCGCTCTACGCAGAATTGCACCGCTGCGATGCGGCGGGTGCAGAGCTAATCGTTGTGGAGCTGCCGCCGAATTCACCGGAGTGGTCGGGTATCGCGGATCGGCTGCGGCGCGCGGCGGCGTAATGGGTTTATTGGGACACCCAACGCTGGCGGTCGGTGAGAAACACGCCAGAAAGCAATCCGGCGGGCGCAACTTTCAGTGGAAACTGCGGCGGAATCTGATTCGCGGTGACGGACTTCAAAACGAAATTGCCCCAGCTGTCGCCGCCGCCTTGCAAGCATTCAGAGTAAAGTTTTTGGTTCAAGGTGTTGAGCGTGAGGTAAAGGCCGCTGACATTTTTGACGTAGTCGTTAAACTGAAAAAATTCATATTTGGAATTGATGGTAGTCGTGACACATTGCCGCTGGCCATACCAGGCGACCGCCCAGGGAATATCGCTCATCATAATTTCGTCCGGGCGCAGCCAGTTGGCGACGCGCTGGATTTCCGGAGGGTAATAAGGTGGATAGGCGACCGGTGAAATTTTCGGCGGCAGCAGGTTGGCGATGAAGGTCTGGCAGGAGACCAACACCATCAATCCCATGACGGCAAAGCGCACCTCGCGCGACGGTGTTTGCATTTGGTTGAGCAGCGATATAAATACCGCCACCCCAAAAATCACGACCAACGGCGTGAGCAGCACCAGCAAATTTTCCGAATTAATATCGGGTGTGATGGAGGATAGCTGGGTAGTCCCCAACGCCTGCGCCACCACGAACATGCCCAGGCACATCATCGTAAAATAGCGCAGCCGGCGGGCGGCGGTGTTGCGCATTCCGAGCAACAAGCCGGCAAAAAACAGCACGGCCACCCAGCTGCCACCAATCCGCAACAGATCGTCCTGCAAGATGTAGCGGGTGTTCACCAAGAATTTGTTAATGTAGGGCAGCAGCCAATGGGCGGTGGCCAATTCAGGGTTGAGCGATTGCATCAGTTGCGTGCCCGGAAAACCAAACGTTCCTTCCACCGCCGCATAGCCGGCAATGCCAAAGGGCGCGCCGCACACGGCGAGGTTGCGGATAATCCACGGAGCCACGGCAAAGGCAAAGGCCAGACTGGCGGCTACCGCCAACCCAGGGCGACGCACCCCGCCAAAGAGCGTGAGAAAAATCGCCACCGGCACAATCACCCAGCCGAACGCATAGCGGGTCAACATTCCGGCACCTGCCAAAACTCCGGCAGTGATGGCGAGCATAAATAGCCGGTTAACATTTGGCTTTTCGCCGCGACCAAGTTCCTCAATTTTTAACAGGCACCAGACCAAGCCCAAATAAATCACCAGCAATAGCAGCGTGGACTGGCCGGATACGCTGAACCGCCACAGCCAATCAGCACCGAGCGTCAATACCGCTGCCAGCCACGCCGTCGGTCCATCAAATAATTTCCGAGTGATGAGGAACGTCAGCGCCACGACCACCACCAACAGCAGTTGATTCATCAGCGCGATGATGAATTCCATCTGATAACGCATGAACCGCCCGCCTTCCGACCAAAACAGCTTGCGCGTCTGAACTTTCCAGTCCGGTCGCACCACTTTGATCAGCCCGGCCAGCACCGTCGGATATACCGGTGCATTCGCGAGGTCGGGCTGTGTGCCGGTCATGGCCACAAGGTTTACCGCATTGGTCGATTGCGTTTCGCGATTGTGTTTCTGCAAAAGATAAACGCTGAACGGACGGATGTAATCGGTCGTGTAACCCTTGCCGGTGGCCAGATGGCGCGCCACTTGTGCCGCATCCATGGCCTCCGGCGAGTTAAAACAGCGATACGAAGTTAAATCGTAAAGCATCGCCAAGCCGATAACCGCCATCACCAGCGGAAAGAGTTGCAGCCAGCGGGCAAACCTCCCGACCTCCAACGCACGAATCATTTGCTGAACCAGTTCGGAAAGTGTCATAAATCAAAAGCCTTCCAATTGATACGCGTGCAGCTTCCGGTGAAAGGTTCGGCGGCTCATGCCGATTTTTTGCGCCGCGCGCGTGCGGTTGCCCTCGGTTTCCTTCAATGCCCGCACGATTAATTGCTTCTCTGCATCTTTGACAGTCAGGTCTTTTCCCTGAAAAATCTTGGCCTCACTGGCGGCACCTTCCCGCCGCACCGACGGCGGTAAATCCCGCAACGCGATGCGTTCACCCCGGCTCAAGACCACGGCGTGCTCGATGGCGGTGCGCAACTCACGCACGTTGCCCGGCCAATTGTAATGCAACAGCGCTTCGAGCGCATCCGCCGTGAAATCGTTCACCGCTTTGGCGTTTTCCTTGGCGAACTCACGCAAGAAACTCTGCGCCAGCAACGGAATATCGCCCGTCCGCTCCCGCAACGGCGGCAGTTCAATCTCCACCACACGCAATCGGAAAAACAAATCTTCGCGGAATTTTCCGGCCTTCACCATTTCTTCCAAATTCTTATTCGTCGCCGCCACCAGCCGCACATCGGCGGTCAAAGTCTTGTTAGAGCCGACGCGCTCAAAAGTCCGTTCGCCCAGAAATCGCAGCAGCTTCACTTGGACGGTCGCATCGATTTCCCCCAGCTCATCAAGGAATAATGTGCCGCCCTGCGCCTGCTCAAACCGGCCAATCCGCCGCTCGTGCGCACCCGTGAATGCGCCGCGCTCGTGCCCGAATAATTCGCTTTCCAAAAGTGTCGGCGACAGCGCCGCGCAATGCACCGTGACGAACGGCTGCTTGGCGCGCGGACTCAACTGGTGCAGCGCCTTCGCGATAAGTTCCTTGCCCGTGCCGCTTTCGCCCAGCACCAAAACCGTCGCACGCGTCGGCGCCACTTGCTGCACGACATCGAAGATTTCTTTCATCACCGGCGATTCGCCAACGATGTTTTCCAAACCGAATTTGGAATCAAGCTGCTTGCGGAGTGAAACGTTTTCCACTTCGAGCGTTTGCTGTTTCAGCGCGCGGGCGATGCGCATTTCCAATTCTTCAATCTGCAAACGGCCTTTTGCAATGTAGTCGTCCGCGCCGTGTTTCATTGCGTTCACCGCAAGTTCTTCGGAACCGTAAGCGGTCATCAAGATGCAGATGGGCGGCTTCGGCAGCGACTTCGCCCGCGCAATTAGTTTCATTCCGTCTTCATTTGGCAGGCGAAAATCCGTCAGCATCACGTCGAAATTTTCACTTTCTAGCAAGCCCATCGCCGCGCTCGCATCCTCGGCGATATACACGTCGTAGCGTTCCTCGAGCGCGGCGCGCAAGCCTTCGCGCGTCGTCTTCTCGTCATCCACAATGAGCAAGGTCGGCTTCATTTTAACCACAGATGCACACAGATAAACACAGATGCTGAATCATAGCAGGATGCGTTTGATTTCAACCGTTGAATTTCCAAAAATCTTCGGTCGCGAGCGTCATCGCTTGGCTGGTTGTTCAGTTTTGACATCGGTGCTTAATTAGTTTTGGCCTTGTCTTCGAGCAAGCGCGGCTTGCGTTCATGCAGCGGCAACCACACGCGGAAGGTCGTGCCGCGACCGACGTGGCTGTCCAGCTCGATGCGGCCGTTGTGAGCGCGGACGATGCGCTGCACAATCATCAACCCAAGTCCGCTACCTTTTTTCTTGGTCGTATAAAAGGGCTCGAAAATACGGTTGAGCTGTTCCTGCGGAATCCCGCCGCCCGTGTCCGCCACGCTCACCCAGACATCATCGTTGGTTTCGCCCGTCTGCAACGTCAGCGTGCCGCCGGTGGTCATCGCCTGCGCCGCGTTTTTCACGAGGTTCACCAGCACTTGCTGGATTTGCGTCGTATCAATCGGCGTCGCAGTCAGGTGGCGCGCCAATTTAGTTTTGACCGTCACACCGCGATTTTCAATTTCCGGCCGCAGCAAATCCAAAGTTTTTTCCACCACAGCATTGAGCGATGCCAGTTTCAACTGCACCGGCGCGGGACGAATTGCGCCAAGAAATTGCGTGAGAATATAATCCAGCCGGTTAATTTCTCCTTTGGCCACGTCGAGGTATTGTTCCAGTTTTTTTGCAACTTCCGTAGTGTCCATCGGCACACGACGCGCGGCAGATGCGGCGTTTTTCTTATCACTCGCCACTCGCCACTCGTCACTCGTCAGCTTCTTCACCTCTCGCTCCATCAATTGCAGGTGAATGTGCAGCGCATTGAGCGGATTGCCGATCTCGTGCGCCACGCTTGCCGCCAACAGCGTAAGCGCCTGAATGCGTTCGCTCTCAATCGCAGCGAAAGTTTTTTGCCGCGCCTCGGTGGCGTCATGCAAAATCAGCGCCACGCCGGAGCTGCCGGTCGCCTCGCCATCAAGCGGCGCGGCATAGAGCCGAAGAAAGCGTGGACGCGGGTAGTGGATTTCAATTTCCAACCGGGTGACGTGCTCGCCGCCCGCGGTGTCTGCCAGGGCGATTTTTTCCCAATCTACTTCTGGCAGCAGCTCCACGATGTGCTGACCTTCGCCCCCCGGCTGTAGGCCGATAAGTTGCGTCACCGCCTGATTAAAGTAAATCACCCGCCCCTGTTCGTCCGTCACCAACACGCCATCCTCAATAGTATTGAACAACGTTTCGAGAAAGCTGCGCTCACGTGCCAGCCGCTGAACGACAGTTTGTAGCCCTTCCGCATCTAATCGACCAATACGGCCAAGCACTTTATCAAGAAAACTGGATTTGATTGCTGCCATTGGCGAAAATTAGTTTTACGAGTAGCAAAATGGCACAACCGTAAAATCCGTCAAGCCAAAGTATCGGGTTTTAGTGGCACAATCAGTTCTGCCATTCAAATTATCTTTTGATTCATTCAGCGTTTTAGCATAAGCCGGCAACATCACTGCGGGTAACAATTTGTTTTCCTATCCGGAATTCGCCCCGCACGCGTTAACAAACCATTCCGGGTGCGTCGCCGACTTGCATTATTCAGCTTTTACCCTACTTTGTTCGACTCGATTTATG
>JBAXIY010000132.1:0-7222 GCA_037138135.1 Verrucomicrobiia bacterium | reverse complement strand
TGCACAGCACGCTCCAGACGGCGCATATTTACCCGGAAAGTCCGTGGACGGCAACGGTAACGACGGCTCCGACGCACGGCACGAGCAGCATTGATGGCAGTGGTAGTTTAACCTACACACCGACGAATTATACCGGCGGCGCGGACAGCTTCACGGTGACGTTTGGGGATGGCTACGGCTCGCAGACGATGCTGGTGAGCGTGACAGTCACGACCAACGGCGTGGGCGGTCAGGGTGCCAACGCGGTATTGGTCACGACCGATGGATCGGGTAATTCTATTGTTCGGTTTGCAGGTCTGCCCGGCACCAGCTACACCGTAGAGACCAACTCGGCATCGTCTGGATCGGGCTGGGTCAAGGAAGGGTTCTACACGGCACCGTCGGACAATTCATTGGGCTACGGCGTCGGCGTATTCCAAGTGAGCGATCCATTACCACCGTCGCCGGGCGAGTTGTTCTACCGCACGGTCACACCAGCCTATTGAACTCAAGCCAACCACAACCCAAACTTAAAATAATAAAAATATGAAAACTCTTAACAGCAAGTTGGCAGTGATGGCGGCGATCGTGTTGAGCGGCAGTTTACCTGCGCTGGCGACAATTGGCTTCACCACGAGCGACAGCATTAACTACACGGCTACGGCCGGCAACGTGAGCGGGAGTGGCACGGCCTTGAGCACAGTCATACCGGACAACAATGAATCCGGAGTGGCCTACGGACTGAACTTCGCGGCCACGGGCTTGACCATCAACCCGGGTTCGGTGCAGGTGACGTTGAACATCAGCGGGGGCTACAACGGAGATTTGACGGTGTATCTGTCGCATGGGGCAGGGATCGCGTATCTGATGCAAATGAACCAAGCGGTGAGCGGTTCGGGCTTGAACAATGTCGTCTTTAACACCACGGCTGGCGGGTCGGTGCCGACGGGCGGAAGTGGAGCCTTGACGGGATCTTACTTACCGGCTTCGGGCAGTCTGACCGCCTTTAACGACGCAAACCCGAACGGGGCTTGGACACTGTTCTTTGCGGATAGAAGTCCGAGCGACCTCTCCACGCTGAATGGCTTTAGCGTCAGCTTCGGAACAACCATTACCCCCGTGCCCCCCGTGCCGGAACCGGTCAACGTGGCGTTGGGCGTCTTTGGCGGCTTGCTGGTGGTGGGTGGATTCGTTCGCAATCGCGCGGCGGTCGGCAAGGCGTTTAACTTCCGGAAATAACTTTCGCCGTATCCAGCGCGGATAATTCGCGCCACTGGCCGGCGGGCAAATCGCCGAGCCAGAAATTGCCAATTCGCACGCGCAGCAGCCGCAACGTCGGATGGCCGATGGCCGCTGTCATGCGCCGCACCTGTCGGTTCTTGCCTTCGACGAGTTCCAAACCAATCCAGCAATCGGGCACGCTCTTGCGATAACGGATGGGCGGAATTCTGGTAGGGACGGTGCGCTGCGCCGGTTCTTGCGGACTGCCACCAAAGTCATCGCAGCGCGATGACCCTACCATAGGCTGCGGCTCGAGCAGCCATGCGCGGCACGGCAGCGTTTTGTGCCCTTGAATCACCAGCCCGCGTTGCAAGCGATCAAGCGCGGCGCGCGTCGGAATTTTTTCCACCTGTGCCCAATACTCGCGTTCGTGCGCGTGGCGCGGGTGCAGAAGCTTCTCGTTCCAGTGCGCTTCGTCGCTCAAGAGCAGGAGGCCCTCGGAATCCGCATCCAGTCGGCCGATGGGATAAACATTCTTGGGAAAACCAAATTCCGCCAGCGCACGGTTGGGCGAACCATCGCTGGTGAACTGCGACAGCACGCCGTAAGGTTTGTGAAAGGCGATCAGCATTGCGGGCAAAATTTGCCACAGAGTCACCGAGAACACAGAGAAAAATTTGTTTCACTTGGTGTCTTTGCGCCTTTGTTGTTAAATTCTCCGCGTGATCCGCAACATTATTTTCGACTGGTCGGGAACTTTGGTGGATGATCTGCCCGCCGTGTTGAAGGCGTCCAACTACGTCCTCACGCAATCCGGCAAGACGGCGATGTCGCTCGATCAGTTCCGCGCGGAGTTCAGTTTGCCGTTCAAGAAATTCTACGACCGCCACACGCCCGATGTGCCGATGGAACAACTGGAATTATGGTTTCATCATGAATTTGGCCAGTCGCAAGAATCCGTGGTGGAACTGCCACACGCGCGGGAATTTCTGGAATTCTGCCGCGCGCACCAGCTCCGCACCTTTCTTTTGAGCACGGTGCATAGCGATTATTTTGCAACGCAGTGCAAGGTCACGGGTTTTGACGCGTTTCTCGACAAGCCTTACACCGATGTTTGGGACAAGCGCGAAAAAATCCACGAGATTCTGATTGAGAACAACCTCAAGCCGGACGAAACGTTGTTCATCGGTGACATGGAGCACGACATTGAGACCGCGCGGCATGGCGGCATTCATTCGTGCGCTGTGCTGACCGGCTACAACACGCTGGATCAATTGCGCGCCGCCCAGCCGGACTTGATCGTTGAGCATCTCGACGAACTCCGGCGCGTGCTTGAGAAAAATAATTTTCGCCTCCAGCCGTTGTCCACCAGCACCGAGCCACCGCTGGCGACCGTCGGCGCGCTCATCTTCAACGCCAGAAATGAAGTGCTGATGATTCGCACGCACAAATGGTCGGGCAAATGGGGCATTCCCGGCGGCAAGATCAAGCGCAACGAACCATCGCTCGCCGCCTTGCGCCGCGAAATCATGGAGGAGACTGGTCTCAAGATTACGGACATCCAGTTTGTGATCGTGCAGGACTGCATCGGCTCCAAGGAGTTTTACCGCGACGCACATTTTGTGCTGCTGAATTACACCTGCCGTTGCGTCTCCAAAAATCCGCGCGTGATCCTGAACGAAGAGGCGCAGGAATTTCAATGGCTCAAACCGGCGGCGGCGAAAAAATTGAAGCTGAATCGGCCGACCAGGGTTTTGTTGGAAGCTGTTTTGAATTCAAAAAACAAAAAGCGCAAATCGTAAATGTCACAAATTTCCATCGTTGATCTCGAAGTATTTTACCGCGTCGGCGTGCCGGACGGGGAACGCGCGCAACCGCAGCGCTTGCTGCTTACCGTCGGGATGGAAGCCGATTTTACCGCCGCCGCGCAGAGCGACGGCATCGCGGACACGATTGATTATTACGCCGTCACCCAGCGATTGTTAAAATTGGGCGAAGGTCGCGAGTGGAAGCTGATTGAAAAACTCGCGGCGGACATTGCCGGTTTAATTTTGGCGGAGTTCAAACCGCTGGCGGTTACGGTGGAGGTAAAAAAGTTTATCATTCCTGAAGCGCGATACGTCGCCGTCACGCTGACGCAGGCGCGGTGAATTAGTTTGGCCGCCTCACTTTTTCTCAACTTCCAAACCGGCGAACAAACTTTCCAGATTGTTCAAGCCGGTCTCGTGTTTCGCATTGAGCATCTGGCGCAGGAAATCCACGCCTTCCTCGACCGTGCGCACGGATTTGGGCAGGAGCGCGCCCGCCGCATTCGCGTGGCCGCCGCCCTGAAATTTCTCCGCCACTTTGCGTGCCTCGCCGTTGCGGCTGCGGAAGCTGGCAAAAATGGCGTTCGACCGCCGGAACAATGTCACTAGCACCGTGTATTTTGTCGCGCCGCGTTCGAGCAATTGGTGCACAATGGAATTGGTATTGCCTACGATGTTGTCCACATAACCGAGCGTCGGCGAGATTTCGGAAATGTTTTTTTTGCTCCACTCGTAGCCGATCGGATCTTCCACGCGGCGTTTCACCGCCATGACTTCGAGTAGCGGATGGTCGAGGAGTTTTTCCAGTTCGCCGCCGATGAGTCCGTGCAAATTCCAGAACTGATAAATTTTCACCAACCCCGCGTAATCGCCGGCCACGTCGAAGTCCGGGTCTTTCTCCAGAAACAAATCTGCCACGTCGTTCAGATGCACCAGCCGGTCAAGCACGGGCGAGCCCAGGCCGTTTTGCTGACACAATTCGTAGCAGAGCAGGCCGGCAGATTTTTTTATGTCGTGGTGCAAATGCGCGTTTTTGGGCGCGACTTCGGTGACGTGATGATCCACCACGAGCCAATCCTGCTTGTCCATGCGCGTCTCAAAGGTGAAATCCGTCACCCACGCCGCACGCTCGCGCAGGTCGCGTTGCTTCCAGTAATTGTAGTGATACGCCGCGAGCGGAACTTTCTCGCCGTAGATTTTTTGCGCGAGCCGTTGCAGCAGTAGACCGGCGACGAGTCCGTCGAGGTCGCTCTCGTGAGTGATAATGACTTCCGGCTTGGGCAGCGTCAGCATGGCGGAAATTTAACTGTCCGCATGGCGCGTGGCGAGCGGGGAATTGGCTGTAAAATTCTTTTGAAATCCGGCGCGGTTGCGGCAAGCTTCCGGCACGGCAAATTTACAGATGGATTAACGACCGTAAAATATTCATGTCCAATCCCGCTCAAACCTCGTCGCTTGACCCGCTCGCGCGGCTGATCCAGAAAAATCAATTCGTTGGCTGGCTCGGCGTGGCCGACTTTTCGCGCGCGCTGGTGCTGACGAGTGATGTTTGGAAGGCGCAAGCCAACGGTGTGCCGCATAATTGCTTTCTACTCGCGGCGGCGGTGACTGTGCCGGAAGAAATTTTATTGCTGCGCGTAACCGGTTCCGCCGAGACGCCGCCGGATGTGGAGCTACAATCCAAATTGGAAAAGCTCAAGAGTCGCGCGCCCGCGTCCGGCGGAGAACTGACGGTGGAGGAATTTCAATTTGGGCTGCTGCAATGCCGCGTGCTGGGAACGTTTTATTTGCAGGAAGGGAAATTGCGGTTGGGCAGCGACGTGGAAAATTTCGCGCAGGCGGCGGGCTTGGCGGTCTATCGGCCTGAAGGCGCGGCGCTGGAGGCGATTGTAAATTATTTGAGTCCCGCACGCATCGCGGCGGCGCAGGAAGAGGCGCGGCGGCTGGGTTTGCGGGGAGAGCTGCCACATTTTCCCATCGGCACAGTGCGTTACGCGTCCACGGAGCGACTGCATCGCGGCGAGCGGGCGGCGCGGGCGGTGTTCAATCTTAACGCCGTGGATTTTCTGGCGCGTCGCACGGCGGTGTTCGGCATGACGCGCACCGGCAAGTCCAATACGGTCAAGAAACTCGTCTCGGTAGTGCAGCACACGGGCGCGGATTTCAAACTGAAGATCGGCCAGATCATCTACGATTTGAATGGCGAATACGCGAACGCCAACCAGCAGGACAAGGGTTCGCTCGCGGAAGTTTTTCCGGGCGATACGGTGCGTTACCGCATGATGCCGACGCCGGGGTTTGAGCTGATTCTGAATAATTTTTTCGTTCAGATTTCCGAAGGGCACAGCACGCTGCGCGGGTTGCTAGAGGCGAGCAAGGTGCCGCGTTCGGCTGATCTGGAGGCGTTCTTGAGTATGGATTTTGTGCCGCCGGTAAAAGAGGATTGCAGCAGCGAACACGAGTTTCAGCGGCAGAAGGCGATGTATCAACTCAAACTCGCTGCTTATCAGGCGATGCTGGCGCGCGCGGGCTACGAACTGCCGCCGAATTTCAAAATCACCTTCGAGGTCAATCCTGCCGTCCGTAATAAAGTGAATCCGTCGGTCAATCCTGCGGACGGCCTGACCGCAACGCAGGCGTATGAATGGTTCAATCTCGTGCGGCAAATTCAGGACGAACTCATCACCGGAAAAGGCCAGTCGTGGGTCGAGCCGGACACGAATGTGCTGATCAATCTGCTGCTCCAAAAAAATGATCAGGGCGGCTACATTCCCGGCTACCGGCTATTGCAACCGTTCAAGGATTACCACGCGCCCAATCGCCAGACGGATGTCTGCGACGAGATTTACAATCATCTGCTGGACGGAAAAATTGTCATCCTTGATTTGTCCGTGGGCGATCCGGTGCAGCGCGAGCGTTTGAGCAAACGGATTGCGCGGCACATTCTTCGCAGTTCGATGGCGACGTTTAACGCCGGGCATTATCCGCCACACATCGTCATTTACGTAGAGGAGGCGCACAACATCATTGGCCGACACGAGGCGCTCACGGAAATCTGGCCGACGATTGCGAAGGAAGGCGCGAAGGCGCGCATCGCCATCGTCTATGCCACGCAGGAAGTTTCCAGCATCCACCCGAACATTCTCGCCAATACGGAAAACATCCTCGTCTCGCACCTGAACAACCAGAACGAGATCAGCGAATTGGCGAAGTATTACGACTTCGGCGATTTTGCAGAATCACTTATCCGCGCCCAAGACGTGGGTTTTGCGCGGGTGAAAACGCTGTCCAACCCCTTCGTCATTCCAGTGCAGATCGACCGGTTTGATCCCGAAAAAGAACGGCAGCGCGGGGCGGGCGGCAAGGCACACTAACCGTTCGCGCCGAAATTTCTCTTTGAAATCAGCCGCTTCCGCAGCCACAATGCGCGTTCGCTCCTGCGAACAATTTCATGAAACGCACGCATCATTGCAACGAACTGCGCCCGGCTCACATCGGGCAAACTGTCACGCTGTCCGGCTGGGTTCATTCCCGCCGCGATCTCGGTGGCCTCATCTTCATCGACATCCGCGACCGCGAAGGCCGCACGCAGACGGTGTTCGATCCGAGCGATCTCACGCCCGAGCTCTTCGCGCAAGCCGCGTCGCTCCGCAGCGAATGCGTCGTCAGCATCACCGGCAAAGTGCGCCAACGCCCCGCCGGCACGAACAACGCCAAGATCGCCACCGGCGAAGTCGAAGTCGGCGTCACCGCGCTCCAAGTGTTGAACATGGCGGAAGTGTTGCCCTTTGCCGTCGATGATCCCGAGGTCGCCAGCAAGGTGAACGAGGAATTGCGCCTGCAATATCGCTACCTCGATCTGCGTCGCCCCGAAATGGCGCGCAATCTCAAGCTGCGTTCCAAGGTCGCCATCGCCACCCGCAGCTACATGGACGAACAGGGCTTCCTCGAAGTCGAGACGCCCACGCTCTTCAAGTCTACGCCCGAAGGTGCCCGCGAATTTCTCGTGCCGAACCGTCGCGAGCCCGGCACGTTTTACGCGCTGCCGCAATCGCCGCAGCAGTTCAAACAGATTCTCATGGTTGCCGGCGTGGAAAAATATTTCCAGCTCGCCCGCTGCTATCGCGACGAGGATCTCCGCGCCGACCGCCAGCCGGAGTTCACGCAGGTGGACATCGAGATGAGCTTCATTGACCGCGAAGACATTTACGCGC
>JBAXIY010000131.1:0-7313 GCA_037138135.1 Verrucomicrobiia bacterium | reverse complement strand
TGGTCGGACATCGTCGCGGCAGTTTATCCAACCCCGCGCGGGCGACAAGGTTGTTACAGCGGGAGGTTGGTTTGAACTGCGCGGCAAAGACCGGGTTAGGGCTTAGACTAGGGATAACAGCCCGTCAAAACCTCAAGCCGGGCACGATTTGCTGCGAATAAGCCAGCCATGCGAGGGGTTTTGGGCAGAAAGAATAATGGGGCGGATGGTATTGTGGTGAGAAACGGACTCCCATTTGAAATTCGCCAATTGTTGTAAACATCTGTCGGAGAGCTTTTGGGAAATTTCCAGATTTCCGACACCGTCAAACATCACCAATACGATGAGATATAGCTGTGTTTGTTATGCAATTTCGTTATGGATTTTAAATTGCAGAAAAACAAAACCCAATGGAACCATTGATTCCATTGGGTATTTATTAAAGATGGTGGTAGGTGATGGATTCGAACCATCGAAGGCGTAAGCCGACAGATTTACAGTCTGCACCCTTTAGCCACTTGGATAACCTACCACGAAAGGGACGCGTATTAAGCCATGTCAGCTCGCGCTTGTCAATCCGCGTGGCTTCAAAATTACGGACGCCGCGCCGCTCGCCCTTTGAAATTGTGCGGCCGGTAAATTTGATTTAAATTGGCCGGATGTTCGACTCGTTAAGCACCAAGCTTCAGAACGCTTTCAAGAACCTGCGCGGTCTCGGCAAAATTTCCGAGAGCAACGTCGGCGACGCCTTGCGCGAGGTGCGGATGGCGCTGCTCGAAGCCGATGTGAATTTCAAGGTCGCGCGCGATTTCATCGAGCGCGTCAAAACCAAGTCGCTTGGCGCGGAAGTCATCACCAGCGTTCAGCCCGGCCAGCAAATTATTAAATTTGTCAGCGACGAACTCACTGACTTGCTTGGCTCGCAGAACGCCGCGCTCAATCTTTCCGGCAATCCGACTTGTCTGATGATGGTTGGTTTGCATGGCGCAGGTAAAACCACTTCCAGCGGCAAACTTGCCAAACTGCTCAAGAAACAAGGCCGCGCGCCATTGCTTGTCGCGGCAGACGTTTATCGCCCAGCGGCGATGGATCAGTTGGAAACATTGGGTAAACAGGTGGAAGTGCCGGTGTTTATCAAGCGCGGCGAGACGGACGTTTTGAAAATCGCGCACGAGGCGCTGGATTTTGCGAAGCTCAATAATTGCAACGTCGTCATCTTCGACACCGCTGGCCGGTTGCAGATTGACGAGCCGCTCGTGCAGGAACTCGTGCGCCTGCGCGACCTCGTGAAGCCGCAGGAAATTCTGCTCGTGCTCGATGCGGCGACCGGTCAGGAAGCGGTGAACGTCGCGACACATTTCGACCAAGCGCTAAATATCACTGGATCCATTTTGACGAAGCTCGACGGCGATGCGCGCGGTGGCGCGGCGTTGAGTTTAAAATCGGTCACCGGCAAGCCGATCAAGTTCGCGGGCGTCGGCGAAAAGCTGGACGAGTTCGAGCCGTTTCATCCCGAACGCATGGCGTCGCGGATTCTCGGCATGGGCGACGTCGTCAGCCTCGTCGAGAAAGCCGCCGAAGCCGTCAACGAAGAAGACGCCAAGCGCATGGAAGAAAAAATGCGCAAAGGCGAATTTTCGCTGGAAGATTTTCTCGAACAGTTGCGCGCGATGAAAAAACTCGGCTCGCTCGAAAGCATCGTGAAGATGCTGCCCGGCGGTGGCGACGCGCTGAAGCAAATGGATATTGGCAAGCAGGAAAAGGAATTCAAGCGCATGGAAGGCATGGTCTGCGCGATGACGCTCAAGGAACGGCGCAATCCGGTTTTGCTCAACGCCAGCCGTCGTCGTCGCATCGCGGCGGGCAGCGGCGTGACGGTGACTGAGTTGAACACGATGCTCAACAAATTTTTTCAGATGCAGACGATGATGAAAAAGATGGGCAAGATGTCCAAGATGATGGGCAAGATGGGCGGCGCGATGCCGGGAATGTTCCGGCGGTAAAACGGATACGGAGGGACGAGTGACACGAGTCCCCAATCTTCAGCCGCCAAGCCGCCAAGGCGCAAATTTTTGACACGAATTGCACGAATTAGCACGGATTCCGCAACTCTCCGAATCAACCGCGAACCACGCGGAATAAGCGAACGGGTTTTAACGCCAAGACGCCAAATTTTAGCCACAGATTTTCCCGGCCGGAAGTGGCCGGAAATTGATGAAATGCGTTGAAAATGGGCGTTTCCACCGAAAAATGGCGGTATTCCACAGGTGGAAGCTCAACGCCGAGGCGTGGAAGGTCAGTTTCCATGCGCGGAAGGTGAGCTTCCACGCTTGGAACCTTAACCTCCACGCATGGAAGTTGAGCGCCGATGGGCGGAAGGTGAGTTTCCGCCGGTGGAAGGTCGCCGCCGGGGCGCGGGATGGATCCTCCCGCAGGCGGAATGGCGACGGCGAAAGGTCCGGGAAGTATGGCGACTTCGCGGCAGAAAACCGTCGGCCATCCCGCTGCGGGAGGCAAGTTGTGGTGGTATCAAAACTAAAATTCACGCCGCCATTCTGCGGGAGGGGGTTGGACAAAGGCTGTCCAAGTGAAAAATAATTTTTGGGGTGGGATTTGGTCCTTCCGATCCGGCTGGAACGATGCGTTTGAATTGTGCCAACCGCGCCAGCGCAAACGCGCGTTGGCACAATTGGCTGTGCCAAATTTTTCCAATCCGCCCGTTCACCCGAAAACGCAATCTTCAAAAACCTATGATTTCATTGGTTTTTCCGCCGTTGGCATGGTTGGCATTCCTCAAGCTAAAAGGAGGTTGTCCGAAAAATTAACCATTAACCAAAAGGAAAATAATTATGAAACTGATACAATGTTCGCGTCCCGTGGCATGGCCAACGTTTGGCCGCCTGTCCAACTTGCAGGATGAACTCGACCGTCTGTTTGAAGCGCCGTTGGCGGCGTGGGCGCCCGCGCTTGATGTGCACGAAGACAAAGATAGCTTCAGTGTGCGCGTGGAATTGCCCGGCATGAAGCGCGAGGATATCGAGGTCGCGCTGCACGACGGCGCGCTGGTGATCTCCGGCGAACGCAAGACGGAGACGATTCACGAGGACACGGAAGTGCACCGGCAAGAGCGCTATTACGGGAAATTCTCCCGCGCGCTCACGTTGCCAGCGGCGGTTTCCGGCGACAAGGTCAAGGCGCAATACAAAGACGGCATTCTGACCGTCACCTTGCCCAAGGCCGAAGAAGCCAAGCCGAAAGCCATCACCGTCAGCGAATAATCCGGGAGCAGTAGAAAGTAAAAAGGCGGGAACCAAGTGCGGTTCCCGCCTTTGTATTTACGCGTCGTTCAGACGCGCAGATAAACGTAAACCGAGAAGGACACGGCGGCCATGCCGGCGGCGGCGGCGAGCGACCAGATCAAACTTTTCTGCCGCGCCGCGATGGCAAAGGTGGAGACGATTACCGCCAGTTGCGCGGCCAGCATGCCGAAGAAAAATTTAGCGCTGCGTTGATGATGATGTTCGGCGGAAATGTTGCCCTTGCGCACCTGCAATTCGTAAATGTTCGCCACGGCTTGGTTCAACTTGGCTTCCGCATCATAACGTGCGGCAGAATAACGCAGTCGCGCAGCGCTGAAGCTGCGGAACGTGCCCTTGTCGCCGCTCATCAGAGTTTCATCCAGCTTGTCGACGGTCTTGTTGATGGGCTTGGCCGCGTTATCAAACGCGGTGGCGGCATCTTTCGCGGCCACCAGCGCGTCGGCGAGTGTGGCATCTTTGACTTTGATCAGCGCCGCCGAGACTTCGCTTTCCGGCTTGGAACTTTCCATGACCGCCACCGCGGCGCTCACGCCGTCATCAAATTTAGCTGGGGTTGCAACCGGCAGTTCATTTTTGGTTAATGCGGCAAGAGTGGTTTTGTCCACGCCCGACAACGCCTCGGCCGTCAGCGGATTTACATCAGCGGTTGCCACGAGCAAATCCAGCGTGTTACGGGCAACGGCGCTGCGCAATTTCTTCGCTTGATAATAACTCCACTGGTCGCCAGCTTTGGACTGGAGCTGCGCGGCGGCCGAACGATCATATTGCGCCTTGGTCATCTCGCTGGAGGCGAGACCGGCGAGCATCGTGGCGATAACCGTCATCACAATGGGCGTGGCCCCGATGATTTTGCCCCACTTGTTTTGCGGCAAATCTTTTTTCAGTTCCTCGGGAATTTCGATTTTGGCAGCCATAGTTTTTTACAGTTTCGCGCACTCTACACAAAACAATTTTCCACCGCCAGCCTGCAAAACGCATTGCCGTCCGCCGCTGAAAAATTCACCATGACTACGTGAACGAAATCTGGCAGAGCGAATCCATCATCGCGCAAACCCAGCGCATCGCCCGTAGTCTGAATCACTGGACCGGACGCCCGTTGCTGCCGGGTTTGTTCAATCCGCTCGGTCTGGCGAAAAATGTTTTTGAAGCGCCGTTCGTCCTTGTTTCGCACGGCACGGAAGCTGACCCGGTTTTGAATTATGGCAACGCCGCCGCGCTTGCACTCTGGGAAATGCCGTGGGACGAACTCACGCGCACGCCGTCGCGTTTGACCGCCGAAGCACCGAACCGCGAGGAGCGCGCCCGACTTCTGGCCGCCGTCACCGCCAACGGCTTCATTGACGATTATTCCGGCATCCGCATTTCTAAAACGGGCCGGCGCTTCCGCATCGCGCAGGCGACGGTTTGGAATCTGCTCGACGAATGCGGAAATTATGCCGGCCAAGCGGCGACGTTTTCGCAGTGGAAATTTCTTTAAGCCGTGTGCCGCGTGAAAATTTTATTCCCTTGTCGCCCGCAAATTGATTTGTTCAATTGAAGCTCATGACGCCAAACTGCCCCGCGCCGCCGACTGATCAAAAATTCTGGCGTCAGCCCGACTGGCTTACGGCCATTTTACTCACCACAATCATTGCCGGGTTTCACTTTTATTTTTTGTCGCATACCGGTGGATTTTGGCGCGATGAAGTGAACCTGATTAACCTCGCGCACAGCCCGTCGCTGGCGGCCATGAAACAAGATTCCTTTCCCGTCATGATGCCGCTGCTGGTGCGCGGCTGGTCGGCGTTGGGGTTAGGCAGCAGTGATTTAGCCCTGCGACTGCTGGGAACGCTCATCGGTCTGGGCATTCTCGCCGCCCTTTGGCTGACCGCCTGGACCACGCGCCGCTCGCCGCCGTTGCTCAGCCTCGCGCTCCTCGGGTTCAATAGCACGCTCATCGTCTTTGGCGATTCCCTGCGCGCCTATGGCTTGGGCTGTCTGCTCATCATGCTCACGGCGGTGGCCGCCATTGCGTTGTTGCGCCAGCCGTCGTGGTGGCGCACTGCCGGACTGGCGTTGCTGGCGACGTTGAGCGTGCAGACGCTTTTTCACAACGCCATTCTCGTCGGCGCAATTTGCATCGGTGCGTGGGCGGTGTGCTGGCGGAAAAAACTTTGGCCTCCCGCCGGGAAAATTCTTCTGGCCGGACTCGTGGCCGCATTTTCATTGCTCCCGTATGTCGCTGGGTTTATCACCGGCCAAAGCTCAGCGGCGGTGCTGCGAACCGGACTGAAATCGTGGCGTTTTTTCGCCGCGTTTCAGGACGCGCTCGGTTTTCCGCTCGAACAATACCTCTACGCGTGGGGGCTGCTCGCTGGCGCGTTGATTTTTTTTGCAGCGAAAAGATGGTGCCGCGTTCTCACTCCCGCAAGCGCGGCGGAAATGGCCGACGCCGACTTGATGGTATTCGCTGGCGCCACGGTTTTATTTTCGGGCGCAGGCTACGTTTTATTTCTCTGGCTTGCCGCCTTCCCGTCGCAGTCGTGGTATTTGCTGCCGCTGCTGGCACTGACTGCGGTTGGTTTTGAAATTGGCTTGCCCGTCGCGCGTGGAAAAATGCGCGCCGTGTTTTTTGGATTAGTTTTGGCCACCGCCGTGATTGCCGTGCCGGCGGCAAACCGAGATTTGCACACACGCTTTACGAACATTGACCGCTGGGCGGCGGAGTTAAACCACGCTGCGGCACACGAAGATTATGTCGTGATTGTTCCGTGGTTTTGCGGCATCACGTTCGGCCATTATTTCCATGGCGCGACGGCGTGGGACACTTTGCCGCCGCTCACTGATCACGCTACGCACCGTTACGATTTGGTCAAACTACAAATCCAAAACACCAATGCCAATCAACCGGTGCTCGAACGTATCGTCACGACCTTGCAGAGCGGCCATCGCGTGTGGATTTTGGCCAGCCTGGGCTGGATGGATGTGCCGGATCCCGGCACGGTTGCGCCCGCCAACTTGCCGCCCGCGCCGCTGGCCAATTCCGGCTGGTCGGAAACGCCTTACACAATGGTCTGGGCTTCGCAGGTCGCGCATCTGGTGGGCGACCACGCGGCGGAGTTTGTGCGCGTGAAAAATCCGGCGACGGGAAATCAGATTATCGAGAATACGGAATTGTTCATGGCTGAGGGCTGGAAAAATCCGTGACCGCGCCCGGCGTCAAAACCACTTCTTCTTCTTGAAATACCAGTAGGTCGCGATTGTAGAAACCAACATGCAGACCAGCGCAGTCGGGTAAGCGTGCGCGTGATCTAGTTCTGGCATGTCCTTGAAATTCATCCCATACCACGTGCCAATCATCATGAGCGGCGTGGTGATGACCGTGATGAGCGTGAGCAACTTCACCACTTCGCCCGTCTGGTTGGACGACATGTTCAGATACACCTGCAAAATGCCCGTGAGCGAATCCGTGTAGCCATGCGCCACCTCGCCGATGTGGAAGAGTGAATCGTAAATATCGCGAAAATACGGCACGAGATGCGGGCGCACTAATTTGAATTCCCCGGCGGCGAACCGTCCCAGCACTTCGCGTTGCGGTCCGATGATTTGACGCAGGTGCAACACTTCCTTCTTCACCTGCAAGATTTTATTGAGCGTTTCCTTGCTCGGCTTTTGGAATGCCAGTTGTTCCAGTTCGGCAATCTCCAGCGACAACTCGTCCAACGCGGGCTTGTAGTTGTCCACTAGATTGTCGAGCAACGAATGCGCCAGGCGATCAGGCGCGCGCGCGATGTTCATCGAACCGTTGAGCGCGCGTTCCTCGATCGCGGCCACGCTACGCAACGGTTCGTCGTGGAAGGTGACGAGAAAATTTTTGCCGAGAAAAAAATTCAGTTCGCTCGTGCCGAAACAGCCGTCCTTGCGGATGTAATCCACCGCGTGAATCACCATGAAGAGATACGGCGTGAACATATCGTCCTCCTTCGGCGAATACTCCTCCACCTTCGGCGACGGACTGGGCTGGACGCAATCCTC
>JBAXIY010000130.1:0-7354 GCA_037138135.1 Verrucomicrobiia bacterium | reverse complement strand
CGATGGTCTGCTGTTCGCCGGTGGCGAGGAGCATGTCCATCTCGCGTTCGCTCGGGAGCGGCGCGATGTCTTTCGCGAGTTTGATCAAGCCGTCGGTGACGCCGCTCATCGCGGAGACGACAACGACAATCTGGTCGCCGCGCGAATGGTATTCCGCGACGCGCTTGGCGACGTTCTTGATGCGGTCGGGATTGCCGACCGACGTGCCGCCATATTTTTGAACAATCAGTGCCATGTGAAATTTTTCTGGAATCGCGAGCTTTCGCCCTCGCCGAAGTCCAATGGAAACGGAAGCATAGTCAGAGAACGTCCGTTTGAAAAGTGCGGAGTTGTCCGGGCCATATCCTAATCGTAATTCTAATCTTAATCATTTGTTCCAACCGATTGCGATTAGGATTACGAACACCCAGCCAATATCGTCAGGCTTTGACCTGTGTCTCGACCCAGCGGGCGAAGAGCCACAGCAGATCCGACAGTCGGTTCAGAAAGATGATAATTTCGTCGTTCTTCATCTCGCCAACAGTTTGCAAATCGCACACGCGGCGCTCGGCGCGGCGGCAGACGGTCCGCGCCACGTCCAGCGCGGCGGAATTCTGCGTTGCCCCCGGCGTTGCCCAGCCTTTGAAGCTCACATTCTGCGATTCGATTTCTTTCACCAGCACGTCGAGCTTCGCTGTCATCGTCGGCGTGACGAGCGTGAATCCGCCTTTGACGTAGCGTTCCAGATCCTCATTGGCCACCGCGAGTTCACCCATAAGAATCACGAGGTCGAGCTGGATGGCTAGCAGGTTGGCGCGCACAAAGTCATGTTCCGCCGTGGCGCGGGCGAGGCCGAGCGCGGCGTTCAGTTCATCTACCGTGCCGTAGGCCTCCACGCGCGGATGGTTTTTGGCGACGCGGCGGCCATACATCAAAGCTGTTGTGCCGTTGTCACCCGTTTTAGTTGCAATGCTCATTTAGGAAATGATGAAGGAAGAATGCAGAATGCAGAATGAAAAAATCACCTTGGCTTCCGAACTGTGGAAACTTTGTTCGTCAGGCTGGTCGGCGGCGCACCGGGCGGTGCGGTCAGTTTTTGATACGCTAAAATTCCCTTCACAATCGCCGCCGCTGTCTGTTTGCGATAGGCGGAATCAAAAATCTTTTTGCCCTCCACCGGATGTGTCATGTAGCCACTCTCGATGAGAATCGCCGGCATTTCCGCGTCGCGCAATACCGCAAACCGTGCGCGCCGCACGCTGCGATCCTCCACGTCGAGATTTTTCACGAGCGATTTCTGCACTTGATAGGCGAGCAGCAAACTTTTCTTCTCGGATAGATTTGCCGGCGTCGCGCCGTAATTGGCGCCCACACCCTGCGCGTTGCTGGAACTTGCGCCCACGGGCGTGATGCAATACGTCTCCGGCCCGCTCACGTCCGCTTTACCCGACTCCGTGGCGTTGAAATGCAAGCTCACAAATAAATCTGCGTTCGCGCGGTTGGCGAGATCCGTCCGCTCCGTCAACTCCACGAACTTATCCTTGGTGCGCGTGAGAATTACTTTGAATCCAGAGGCTTTTAGCTGACTGCTCAACTCCTGAGCCAACCCGAGCGTCGCTGTTTTCTCATAGTGCGAGCCGACGCGGTTGCCTGGATCTTTTCCGCCGTGACCGGGGTCAAGAACGATGGTGGAAATCTTTTTGCCTGAATTTTTTTGCGGGAACACCAGTGGCGCGACCGTGTTGGCCAAATCCAGTTGCGCGATGGAAAATTGTCCCTTGTCCGCCGCCACCGGGAACGACAGCGCTACATTCACACCGTTGATTTCCGCCATGTGTGAATCTTTGTCGAACACCAGCCGCGCCGTGCGGTTGGTCAAGACAATCTCATCGCCGTGCCGCGACGCGGTGCGGAAACCGTTGGCGTCCGCCCAATCCACAAGCGACTGGTAGCTGTGGCCGTTTATGAACGCCGCGCGTCCCGCCGATGCAAACAGCGCGACGGCGAGCAGCAGCCAAAAAAAACGGAAGCACATGGCCGCGCAAGATAAAGGGCGGTGACGCAAAGCCAAAGGGGAAATTTAATGTTCATCACGCCGGTTTGCGGTGCGTCACGGCTTGCCGTCCAAGCCAAACGTGGTTAAAGTAATTTCGTGAGCGCGATCGAAGTCATCGAAACCATCAAGCACCTGCCCCGCGAAGAGCAGGCGCAGGTAGTCTCGTTTATTCACACGCTGGAGCGGCAAATCGCTCCGAACCAATCCACCGACAATGTCAGCGAAGAATTCAAGCGCCTCGCCGATGAGGTTTTCACCACCAACGACGAGCTGTTTCGCAAGCTCGCCCAATAACCCGTGGATGAGCTGAGGTTTCTGACGTTAGCCGAGGTTCGGTATCTCCACGCTGAATCGCTGGCGCGTTATGGCGGCGCGGCGGGGATTCGCGAACTGGGACTGGTCGAATCAGCTTTAGGTTCGGTGCAACATACGTTTTGGTATGGGCGGGGAAATCTGTTTGAAATCGCCGCCGCCTACGCCTTTCATATTGCCGAGTCGCAGGCGTTCACCGATGGCAATAAACGAACGGCAGCGTCCGCAGCGATTTCATTTTTGAGATTGAATGGCAAACCGTTTCCGAAAGATGACGGCTCGGTTTATCGAGCCATGATTGAAATTGCCAATAAGCGATTGGACAAACGCGGGCTGGCCGAAACCCTCCGCCGATTGGTAGAATCGGCAAAACAAAAATGACGCTTACCGAACTAAATCCGCAAACGAAAGTTGGAAATCAGCCATCCGCCGAGGTGGTCGTCTCCGTGCGCGGCCTGACGAAGGTGTTCAAAGATTTCTGGAACCGGCCCAAGGCGCGCGCCGTGGACAACGTAGATTTTGAAGTGCGGCGCGGTGAAATCTTCGGGTTGCTTGGGCCGAACGGCTCCGGCAAATCCACGACCATCAAGCTGCTGCTCGGCTTGCTGAATCCCACCAAGGGACATCTGGAAGTCTTCGGCCATTCGCCGCGTCATGTGCAGACCAAAATGCGCATCGGTTATCTGCCGGAAGAATCTTATTTGTATCGCTACCTGAACTCGCGCGAGACGTTGGATTTTTTTGGAAACCTGTTTCATTTGAGCCAAGCCGAGCGTGTCCAGCGCACGGAGCAATTGCTCGACATGGTTGGCCTCGGCAAGACGCAGACGCGCGCCGTCGGCGAATTTTCCAAAGGCATGCAGCGGCGCATTGGGCTGGCGCAGGCGCTCATCAACGACCCCGACCTCATCATTCTCGATGAACCCACCGCCGGCCTTGATCCGATTGGCTGTCGCGAGGTGAAAGATTTAATCGTCGCCCTCGCGCGGCGTGGCAAGACGGTGATTTTAAGCAGTCATCTTTTGTCAGATGTAGAAGACGTGTGCGATCGCGTGGTGATTTATTACGGCGGAAAAATTCAGGCCGCCGGCACACTGAAAGACCTGCTTGCCGAACCAGACACCTTGCGTATCACGACCCCGATTTTGCCGCGCGAAACTTTGGAGAAAGTTTTGGCGATCATCCGTCAAGATGTTGCGACCGGCGAAGTGCGCGTGGATAATCCGACGCAGAATCTGGAAAGTTATTTTCTCGATGTCGTGGCCAAAGCTCGGGCTGCAAACGAAACCAGCGGCGCGCAGTCCGGCGCGCGGGTGGCGGAGTATTTGCGCGGCGGCATGGAAGCGCAACCAGCGGCGGATCGCGTTCTGGAAAAACTGTCATTGCCGCAGGCCGCGCCAACACCCGCGCCAAAAGTTTCTGCCGAACCGACTGCGCCGAAAGCGGACGACAGCAAATTATCCGCGCTGGCACAGCCAGCGGCTCCCGCGCCCCAACCTGAAAAGACTGCGCCGAAACCAGAAGCCGGCAAGCCGTTGGACTTGTCCAAGGCGGATGAAAAACTCTCGTCGCTGCTCGGAGGGAAGAAATGAGACACGAATTGCACGAATTTTCACTAATTGAGATTTGATTCGTGTTAATTAGTGAAATTAGTGTCTAACTGCTGATGCAAAAGATTTTCACCATTGCCGGATTGACCTGGAAGGCCGCACTGCGGTTCAAGCTGTTCCTCGTCATCGCCGTGCTACTGGTGGCGGCGGTGGTCGGCCTACCGCTGGTCATTCAGGACGACGGCACGGCGCAAGGTTTCACGCAGATCATTTTGACCTACACGTTGAGCGCGATCACGGGCTTGCTCGGGCTTTCCACACTCTGGCTGGCGTGTGGCACGTTGGCACGCGACATCGAGGAATGTCAGATGCAGGTCGTCGCGACCAAGCCGATCGCGCGCTGGCAAATCTGGCTGGGCAAGTGGCTCGGCATCGTCTCGCTGAACGCGGCCTTGCTGGCGATTTCCGGCGTGTGTGTGTTTGGCTTATTGCAGTGGCGCGCGGGGAAATTGCCGGCGGCGGAACAAAAAATTTTGCGCGAACAAGTTTTGGTGGCGCGCGGATCAGCCAAAGAGCCGGTCAATCCGGCGGAAATTGAGGACACAACGGAAAAGGCTTTGCAGGCGCGCCTCAAATCCAGTCCGATTGAGAAAGCGGATTTGTCCGAAGTGCGTCGACAAATCCGCGAGCAGGTGAAAGCCGAATTACAAATCGTGCCGCCCGGCTATGAACGTGCTTGGAAGATTGATCTCGGATTTGCCAAAAATTATCTGGCGGGAAAACCTTTGCAACTGCGGGTGAAATTCAATGCGGCGCAAAAAAGCGCGTCGGGAACTTACGCCGCGCTGTGGCAGGTGGGTGTGCCGGAAAAAACCAAGTTCTGGCGCAGCGAACCGATGAGCCTCGCGCCGGACACGTTCCATGAATTTGCGATTCCGCCGGATTTGTTCGACGCGAACGGCGTGCTGACCATCACGTTTGTGAACGCGAATCAGACCGCGCTGCTCTTTCCGCTCACGGACGGTCTGGAGGTTTTGTATCCCGAAGGCAGCTTCGCGCTGAACTTTGCGCGCGGGTTGGGAATTATTTTCTGCTGGATGGCACTGCTCGCGGCGCTGGGTTTAATGGCGGCAAGTTTCCTGTCATTTCCGGTGGCGACTTTCTTTGCGCTCGCGATGCTGTTGGTCGGTTTATCGAGCGGCACGCTGGCGGAATCTGTGTCGTCCGGCTCAGTGGCGGCGGGCAACGAGGAGACCGGTCAGGCGGGTCATTCCGGAGTGGACTTCATTTTGATTCCGGCTTTCAAAGGCGTGGTGGCGGTCATCAGTCTGGTGAAAAACTATTCGCCGATCGAGTCCTTGAGCACCGGTCGTAGCATCACCTGGGGCGAACTCGGCGGGGCGTTCGCGCAAATTGTTTTGCTGGTAGGCGGGGTGTTGGCGCTGGCGGGCATCTACTTTTTCAACCGGCGTGAACTCGCCACCGCGCAGGGAACCCAATGAATTCACGCGTCAAAAAAATTCTATTGCTGCTGCTGGCTGGCGCGCTGCTGTTCACTTCCGGCCGGATGCAGCAGTCGTTGAACCGCGACCGGGAGGCGCTTGGCCTGACGCGGACGGCGGCATTGGAAAATGCCCCGCCGATGCTGGCGTTCACCACGGTTGCGCTGGGCAGCTTTCGCGGTTTGATTTCGAATTTTCTCTGGATGCGCGCGAACGATTTGCAGCAGGACGACAAATTTTTTGAAGCCGTGCAGCTCGCGGATTGGATCACGAAGTTGGAGCCAACCTTTCCTTCCGTGTGGATTTTTCAGGGCTGGAACTTGTCCTACAACATCTCGGTCAAGTTCAAGGATTTTCCCGACCGCTGGCGCTGGGTGGAGCGCGGCATCGAGCTGATGCGCGACGAAGGCCTGCGCTACAACCCGACCAGCGTGGATCTCTACCGCGAACTCGCCTGGCAGTTTCAACACAAGATGGGCGCGAATCTCGACGACGCGAACATGTATTACAAAAGCGAGTGGGCGCGGGAAATGAAACCGTTCTTTGGCCCGGAGGGAACGAACTTTGATCTGTTGCTCAATCCACCGGATGCCGCCGCCCGCACCAACGCCGTGCTGCTCCGCGAGAAATATAAAATTGAGCCGGATTTCGCCAAAAAAGTGGATGCCGAATATGGGCCGTTCGACTGGCGCTTGCCGGAGGCGCACGCGATTTACTGGGGCGCGCGCGGCCTCGCGGTGGCGCAGGAAAATCCTGGCAAGGTGCAGGCCGACGACCTCATAAAACTGCGCCGCATTATTTACCAATCCATGCTGCAGGCCTTTCATCACGGACGCATCATCATTGATCCGTTGAGCCGAACCTATTCGCTGGGGCCTAATCTCGACCTGACCGCGCACGTCAATGCTGCTTACGAACAGATGATGTCCGATGACGCAAACATGCGTGACAACATCAGCCGGGCGCACCGGAATTTTCTGCGCGACGCCGTCTATTTTCTCTATGAGAACAACCGCATCGCCGAGGCGACGAAATGGTTCAAGTATCTCGGTGATAAATATCCCGATAAGGCCATCATTGACGGTCAGCCGGATTCGCTGCCGAAAAATCTCACGCTCGACGAATATGCGGTGGCCGTGGTTCAGATTGACATTGGTGAGACTTCGCAGGAACGCGTCACGTCTGCCGTGCAGGGCTTGCTGACTCGCTCGTATTACGATTTGGCGACCGGTCAGGACGACCGCTACGAAAATCTCAAACGTCTCGCCGTTCGCGTTTATCAGAATTACACCGACAAGACATCCGGTCGCGGTCGCAATGCCGAGCGCATTCAATTGCCGCCTTACGACACTTTGAATAAGGCTGTGCTGCGTCAGTTGCTCGACCCGAAGGGTGGCGTGCCCTACGCCGCTCGCGCCGAACTTGTCACCAAACTCGGCCTGCCATCCAGTCTGCTGGAGGCCGTCACCATGAACGCGGTGGAAAATTCCTCCACCAATTCGGTTTCAACCAATTCTGCCGCTAAATAATTTAGCGGGTATCTCCGCGAGCTGTTTCCCAAGATTGCCACCCGTCAAAACTCTGCTAACCTCCGCCGACTGTGACGAAGAAAAATTCCAGCTCCAAGCCCGTGCGCGTCGGCATGATTTCCCTCGGCTGTGCGAAAAATCTCGTGGACGCCGAGATCATGCTCGGCTCGCTCATGAAAAGCGGCGTGGAAATCACCAACGACGCCGCGAGCGCCGACGCCGTCATCGTCAACACCTGCTCGTTCATTGATTCCGCGCAGGAAGAAAGCGTGGACACGATTCTCGAATCCGTCGAACTCCGCGATGCCAACCAGCGCGGTCAGGCCGTCATCGTTTCCGGCTGTCTCTCGCAACGCTTTCGCGACGAACTCCCCAAGCTGATGCCGGAAGTGGACGCGTTCATGGGCATTGATCAAGTCGCGCAAG
>JBAXIY010000129.1:0-7410 GCA_037138135.1 Verrucomicrobiia bacterium | reverse complement strand
GGAGTAGTCAATGATGGTTTCGCCGTTGGGGCCAACGGGATCAATTTGTTTGAGACCGCCGTAGCGGCTGCCCATGCCGGCGGCGAGAACGAGTAGGGTAGGTTTTGCCATGCGCGGGATTTTAATTTCTCTCCGGCGGATGTCGAGTTTTCCGCGCAATTTTTCGCGGACGGCACTGATTGGACAAATTTTAGTTGGCAACGGTGAATGTGGTTTTGGTAGAGTTGGCGGATATGCAACACACCAAACGCGTCGTTGAAAAAGACGCCCCTTTAAAAAAGGACGACCTGATCGTCATCACCGGCGCCGGTGGCTTTATCGGCGGCAATCTCGCCCTCTACTTCAAGAAAAAGGGATTTACGAATATCCGCGCGGTGGATAAGAAGCCGATTTACGAATGGTATCTGCACGTTCCCGGCGTGGAAAATATTTGCCTCGACGTGAGCAACGAGGCGAATTGCCATCGCGTGTGCGAAGGGGCAGTGGAAGTTTACAATCTTGCGGCGGACATGGGCGGGATGGGTTTCATCGAAAAATTTCGCGTCGAGTGTCTACGCTCGATTCTCATCAACACGCACATGGTCGAGGCGGCTTACAAGGCGGGCGCGCGCCGGTATTTTTATTCGTCGTCGGCTTGCGCTTACAACACGCTGCTGCAAAAAGATCCGAATGTGCGCGCGCTCAAGGAATCCGATGCGTATCCCGCGATGGCCGAGCGCGGCTACGGCTGGGAGAAGCTCGTCAGCGAAATGTTCTGCGAAGAATATTGGCATGAGCGGGGCATGAAAACATTCATTGCGCGCTTCCACAATGTCTATGGGCCGAACGGCACCTGGGACGGTGGCCGCGAGAAGGCGCCCGCCGCGATGTGCCGCAAGGTGATCGAAGCGATCGATAAAAAGGATTTGAGCATCAACATCTGGGGCAACGGCGAACAGACGCGCAGCTTCATGTATATTGACGATTGCGTGAAGGGCATTGACATGATTACGCATTGCGATGAACTCATCGCCACGCCAATCAACCTCGGTTCAAGCGAGCTTGTTTCCATTAACACGCTGGTCAGCAAGGTGGAAAAAATCGCCGGTGTGAAACTCAAGCGCAGCTACAAACTCGACGCACCGCTCGGCGTGGCTGGCCGCAATTCCGACAACACCTTCATCAAAAAAGTCCTGAAGTGGGAACCGAGCACGACCTTGAACAAAGGGCTGGCGGAAACTTACGCGTGGATCGGCGAGCAGTATCATCACCGCAAAGCCGGCAAGCGCATTGGCATCGGCTGAAAACTGGCGAAGGGTAAATCAATCCGCTTGCAAAAATTTTTGTTCGCGGAGCCAGAACAGACAGTCGCCCGTCCACGGATGGAGCGGGGCTGTAGGGTCTTTGTGGTTGCCCAGCCCCATGCCGTGTCCGCCTTTTTCATAAATGTGCAGGGCGAACGGCACATGATTTTTACGCAGCGCCTCGGCGAATAGCAGCGTGTTTTCCATTGGCACGGCTTTGTCCTCAAATGTCGTCCACAGAAAACACGGCGGTGTGTTCGATGTCACCTGCAGTTCGTTGGAAAGCAGTTTCACCAGTTCCGGCGCCGGATTTTTGCCGAGCAAATTATTCTTGGAGCCTTGATGGGTGAACTCGCCCATCGTGACGACGGCGTAACAGAGTATTCCCAAATCCGGACGGGAGCTTTGGCGTTCAATCACGTCGGTGGAATTTGTATCGCCCGCTTCATAATGCGTCAGCAGCGTCGCCGTCAGATGACCGCCCGCTGATGAACCCATAATGCCCACGCGCTTCGTATCAATCTTGTAATCATCCGCGTGGGCACGAACCCAGCGCACTGCGCGCGCGGCGTCGTTCAACATGGCAGGATGGTGGTAGCCGTGCGAGCCAAGTCGGTATTTCAAAACGAAACAGGTGACGCCGTGCTGGTTCAGCCAGAGGGCATAATCATTGCCTTCGTGCGGGGCGAGGCTGCCATAACCGCCGCCGGGACAAATCACCATCGCCGCGCCCGTGGCATTTGACTCGCACAAATACGGCGTGAGCGTGGGAATGTCGTTGGACGAAGTGCCGAGCGCGCCCGGCGCACCGTCCGACCAAAGTGGAATGGCATTTTTCATATCCGCATGGGCTAGCAGGAGGGTTGTGAGCAAAGTGATGGGGACGAGAAATAATTTCATGGCAGATGAAGTTGATGTTTGCGGAAATCGCAGCCAGTTTCAACTCATCTTTCACCGCGTTTGACACGCCGGAATTCGCGTCTATTTTCAAGCCGTGTTTGAACTCGTTTCCGATTATGCGCCGGCTGGCGACCAGCCGCAGGCCATTGAAAAGCTTACCGCTGGAATAGTTTCCGGCGCGAAGCATCAAACCTTGCTTGGGGTCACCGGCTCGGGCAAGACGTTCACCATCGCGAATGTCATCAAGAACATCAACCGACCCACGCTTGTCATCTCGCACAACAAAACTTTGGCCGCGCAGCTTTATGCCGAGTTCAAAAGTTTTTTTCCGAACAACGCCGTCGAATATTTCGTCAGCTATTTCGATTTTTACCAGCCGGAAGCCTACATCCCGCGCACCGATACGTTCATCGAAAAAGATTCCGCCGTGAACGACGACATCGAACGTCTGCGACTCTCCACGATGGCTTCGCTCTTCACGCGACGCGACGTCATCGTGGTCGCGAGCGTGTCGTGCATTTACGGCATTGGCAGCAAGGAAGATTACGCCGCACTCATCATTCCGGTTCGCGTAGGCATGGAGCTGTCGCGCGAACAACTGCTCTCGCGCATGGTGGATATGCAGTATTCGCGCAACGATATCGCATTCGAGCGCGGCAATTTTCGTGTGCGCGGCGACACCGTGGAAGTCTGGCCCGCCGGCCGCGAGGACGGTTTGCGCATCGAATTCTTCGGCGACACTATTGAAAAGCTCACGCGCTTCGAGCCGCTCACCGGAAACAAAACCGAGTCGCTGCAGTCAAATATGATTTTTCCGGCCAAGCAATTCGTCACGACCGGCGACAAGATGAAGAGCGCGCTCCTCGCCATCCGCGAAGAACTCGGCACGCGCATCGCGGAGTTTGAGCGCGACGGCAAATTGATTGAAGCCCAGCGCATCAAGATGCGGACGGAGTTCGATTTGGAGATGATGGAGGAAATGGGTTTCTGCTCCGGCATTGAAAATTATTCGCGCCACATCGCCAACCGTCCGCCCGGCTCGCGACCGACGACGCTGTTTGATTTTTTCCCGGATGACTATCTGCTCGTGCTGGACGAATCTCACGTCACTGTGCCGCAGATCGGCGGAATGTTCGAAGGCGACAAATCGCGCAAGACGGTTTTGGTGGATCACGGATTCCGTCTGCCGAGCGCGTTGGACAATCGCCCTCTGAACTTTTTGGAATTTCAAGGCCTGCAAAACCAGACCATCTACGTCAGCGCCACGCCCGCGCCGCGTGAAATTGGCTGGTCGCAGGGTAAAGTCACGGAACTCGTTGTGCGACCGACGGGACTTATTGACCCTAAAGTCACGATTAAGCCCCTCAAGGGACAGATTGATGATTTGATGGAAGAAGTTCGCAAGCGTGGCGACAAAAAAGAACGCACGCTTGTCACCACGCTCACCAAACGCACGGCAGAGGAACTCACCGATTACCTGCGCGAGATCGGCATCCGCGTTCAGTATTTGCACAGCGATATTGATGCGATTGAGCGGGTGGAAATTCTTCGCTCGCTCCGCAAAGGCGAATTCGACGTGCTCGTAGGCATCAATCTATTGCGCGAAGGTTTGGATCTGCCGGAAGTTTCGCTCGTCGCGATTCTCGACGCAGATAAGGAAGGTTTTCTCCGCAGCGAAACCAGTTTGATCCAGACCGCCGGCCGCGCCGCGCGGCATTTGAATGGGGAAGTAATTCTCTACGCCGATGTGATGACGCAGAGCATCAAGAAATTTCTCGCCGTCACCGAAGCCCGGCGCACGCGCCAGATTGCCTACAACAAGGAACACAACATCACGCCCCGCAGCGTGAGTCGCGCCGTCGAGGACAGTCTGGCCGTGCAGGAAGATCAGCACGCGGCGGCCATGGGAATGTTGCGCGAAACCACGACCGACCTGGATGCGACCGAAACCATCCGCGAACTCGAAGGCGAGATGTTGAAAGCCGCCGAGGATTTGCAGTTCGAGAAAGCCGCCCTGCTCCGCGACCAAATCAAGGAACTGAAACACATGATTGACGGCACAAAACCGGAAGCCAAGCCGGTCAGTTATCGAAAATCAAAACGCGGGCGGAAATAATTCACTTCGCGGTATTCGCGCCTTTGACCCGCAGCTTGATTGAGTAAAGCGATTCCGTGGCGGTAATGAAAAGAGTTTTGCGCGCCTTGCCACCGATGCAAACGTTGGCCGACCATTTTTCCGCCACGTCAATGTGGTCAATCTGTTTTCCAGTTTTATCGAATACGGTTACGCCTTTGCCGGTGAGATAAAGGTTTCCCTCCACATCAATCGTCATCCCGTCCGAGCCGAGCGCGCAGAAAAAAGTTTTGTTCGTCAGCGAACCATCGGCCGCGATGTCGTAGCGCCACGTTTGGGCGGCGCGGATGTCCGAGACGAAAAGGTTTTTGCCATCCGGTGTGCCGGTAATGCCGTTGGGTTTCTTCAAATCATCCGTCACCCGCGCCAACGTATATTTGTCCGGCGACAGGTAATACACTTCCTCGTTGGTTAGCGCCATCGTGGCGTGATCCCACCATTTACGCTTGTAAAACGGGTCGGTAAAATAAATCGCGCCGTTGGGAGCCACCCAGACATCGTTGGGTGCGTTGAGGTAGCGGCCTTGAAAATCTTTGACGAGCACCGTGACTTTTTTATCGGGGGCGATGGACCAAAGTTCGTTGTGCTCATCGGCGCAGGCGATGAGGTTGCCGCTGGCGTCAAAACACATTCCGTTGGCGCGGCCGGACGGCTGCATGAAGGTGGTCAGCTTGCCCTTCGTGCTCCACCGCATGATTCGATCATTCGGCTGATCCACGAAGAATAAATTTCCCTTGGCGTCGCAGGTCGGCCCTTCCGTGAAAAGAAAATCGCCCGCGAGCTTTTCCAGTTTTGCGCCCGGTGCCACCACGCTGTCGGCGGAAACGGCCATGGCCATCGCAAATAAAAAGAAGAAAAGAATTGTTTTCATGCCCGCTGGAAATCTGGCGGGAATCGGCGTGGGACGCCACCAAAATCGTTCCTTGTTTTTCAGTCCAGCGTGCCGCATCTTCCGGTCAACATTGACGATGAGTCCACAAACCCAAAAGACCGTGCGGTTTTTGCAGAGTTGGATTATCAATACCTTCGCGGTGTTGGTGGCGGCGGTTATCCTGCGCCGTCACATCACCTACGAGCACATCGGCTACCTGCTCATGGCCTCGTTTTTGCTAGGCATCCTGAATGCGTTTGTCCGCCCCATATTGATGCTGATTGCGCTGCCGCTGCTGATTTTTACGCTGGGGCTGTTCACCTTGGTCATCAATGCGCTGCTGTTATATTTTGTGGGTCGCTTGTTAGAGCCGAGCTTTTCGGTGGATAGCTTTCGCTACGCATTTTTTGGCGCGCTCATTATCAGTATCGTTTCCATCGCCCTGAACGTGCTGACCGGCAATGCCCGGGTTTCAGTGCGGCGCGGCCCGCCGTCCGGCACGCCCAAAAATCCCCGCGACGGCAACGGTCCGGTGATTGATGTGTGAAAAAGTTTGAACATTTTAGGCTAACCGTTCAAAACTTGGTAGGCTGCCCGCAATGTCGGAATTCCTTGCGCATTAAAATCCCGCTCGAAATCGGTGACGATTTCGGTAAGTTCTATTGGCGATTCCACGGATCTGAAATCTTTCGCCGCGCTAAAAACCTCGGTCATCTGCTGGAAATAATCCGTATCGTCCGTTCGTAAAAAAACCGTGCCGCCGACCTTCAGCGTGTGGCGAGCGAGCGCGGGGAAAGCTTTGTTCACGAGGCGATGCTTGCGATGTTTCTTCTTCGGCCACGGGTCGGGAAAATAAATATGCAGCGCCATCGCCGCCTGCGGTGGCAACAGGTATTGCAGAAAATAAGCCGATTCAATACGCACCCCGCGAACATTGGTCAGTCCGAGCTGGCTCCCTTTGCGATGTAGTTTCTCGATGCGGCCGAGCAGGCGTTCGACGCCGATAAAGTTTTTCGCTGGATGCCGCCGCGCATATTCCGCCAAAAACGATGCGTCACCGCAGCCTAGCTCGACTTCCAAAGGTTGTGAGCGCGGGAAAAGCGTGGTCAAGTTAAGCGGTTCAATGATAGAAGGCAGCTGAACTACAAGATGGTTTGGCTTTTCCATTCGGCAATTTGAAAACGAAAGTCTGAAAGTTAGGAATTGGTCGGGGCGGTGAGATTCGAACTCACGACCTCTTGCACCCGAAGCAAGCGCGCTAGCCAGACTACGCTACGCCCCGACAATTTAGTCCACTATTTTGCCACGCGATAAATCAAATGCAATCCGATAATTTTTGGCTGGCGACTAGTTGGTATGCAACGTGTCGGCTTCGATGTAAATAAACTAGGATTTTCATAACCACATGAGTTCTCCAAACGTCTGACTGGCATTGTTGGCAGACTTTGCCCGAAAATTATTTGTCATGTCTAAAAAAACTTCACTTCTGATTGTTGTCGCCGTGGTTCTGGCGGCGGTTTACGCTTTTTATTTTGCCGATTGGTTTCAGTCGCCAACTTTGAAAATATTTCATACCAATCGCAACAATATACGGCATCGTAAAGAGCAAAGTGGCGGCATACCGAACTTGATTTTTGGACTCAGCCAGACGAGCCGGATTACGGAAATTACCGTGGTTCCACTGGCAGAGTATCAAGTCAATTCAAAAGTAATTCCGCTTTGGCATCTGGTTTCTGATTCCAATTCGGTGCCGGTAAAAACATTTTATTACGGCCAGTATATTCGTGGGCTTAAGCCGGCAGTTGCTGGCAGCCATGCCCAAACCCTGACTAATAATATTACCTACCGAATTGTAGTGAGTGTCGGGAAGATTAAGGGAGAACACGACTTTGAACTAAAGTAGTAGTTTCTGCGCTAAGCACCGGAAGCATTAACACTTGCCGTCTTGAAAAAATCCATTATTTTTTTAACCCCGTGCGCGCTTAGCTCAGTGGTAGAGCATTACCTTCACACGGTAGGGGTCGCAGGTTCGAAACCTGCAGCGCGCACCATTCCACTAAATTAATAGTTATCTGATTTGTTTTAATCTTTAGAGGAAGTTCAATCTGCTCACGGGAAAATTCAGTAAACGCAAACCGTAAGTGGTGCGCCTGGCGCGAATCGAACGCGCGACAACCGGCTTAGAAGGCAGGTGCTCTATCCAACTGAGCTACAGGCGCAAA
>JBAXIY010000128.1:0-7588 GCA_037138135.1 Verrucomicrobiia bacterium | reverse complement strand
CGGAACAAATCATCCAGACATTTTTCCGAGCGCGCCTTCGCGCCGGGCTGCGTGTAATCCACCATCACATTCGTGTGGATGTTGCCATCGCCGGCGTGGCCGAAGCAGGCCAGTTGCAGGCCATGCTTTTTTTGCAACGCCGCAGCGAACTTGAATAAATCTTCCAACCGGCCGCGCGGCACAACGATGTCCTCGTTCAATTTCGTCAGCCCGGTGTCGCGGAGCGCGTAAGAAAATTCCCGGCGGATCTGCCAGACGGCCTCGCACTGCTCATTGCCAAAACCGCGTTCGACAAATAGCGGCTTTTGTTTCCGGACAATTTTTTCCACGGCGGCAATCTCACCGCGAACGGAATTTTCTTGTCCATCGAGTTCGACAATGAGATGCGCCTTGCAGCCAAGGAGGCGTTTGCTTTTCGTGCGTTTGGCGGCGGCGGCGAGGGTGAATTGATCCGCCAACTCGGCGGCGCACGGCAAAAAACCGGCAGCGAAAATGGATTGGAGCGCGCGGACGGCGGCGTTCATCGAGTTGAATCCCACGGCCAGATTCGCGCGGAACGGCGGCAGCGGCAGCAACTTCAACGTCGCTTCCGTGATGACGCCCAGCAGACCTTCCGAGCCGACGAACAGCCGGTGTAGATCAAAGCCGGTTTTGTTTTTGTGCGTGCGTCCGCCGAGTTTTACGATATCGCCATTGGTCAAAACCACTTCGAGGCCGAGCACGTAATCGCGGGTGACGCCATATTTCAAACAGCGCGGGCCACCGGCATTGGTGGCGATGTTGCCGCCGAGCGAATTGTTCGCGCGACTCGCCGGATCCGGCGGATAAAAGCGTCCAAGCTTTTCCACCGCCGCCTGAAATTCTGCTGTGTTCACTGCCGGTTGCACTACCGCGACGAAATCCGCCGGATTAATCTCAAGGATTTTTTTCATCCGCTCGGTCGAGAGCGCGATGCCGCCGCGCATCGGCACACAACCGCCGACGTAGCCATGACCCGCGCCGCGCGGTGTGACGGGAATTTTATGTTTGTGCGTGAACGCGAGAATTTTGGAAACCGATTTGGCGGAGCGGGGCAGGGCGACGGCATCCGGCTGATGAACCGCGAACCATTTATCGCCGGCGTATTTTGCCAGCGTGGCGGGTTCCAGAAAAATTTCGCCGGGTAGAAGCTTTTTAAGCTGCCGGAGCTGGCGTGAAAAGTTCATGCGTCAGGCGCGGCTAAAAAGTCGCGCGCGTCGGCCGCTTCGTCGTCCGGAACTTGGATGCGGATGCCGCCAATGGCCAGCGTGTAGCCATCCGTATTGACCGCTGAAAATTGATCGGGCATGAACGGATGGAACTCGGCGGCTTCCAAGCGTGAGCAAAGTAATCCGGCTTCGGCGGGATTGAGCACATTCGCAATGGTGACGAGGTTCATTTGCCGTTTTCCGGTTTCACTTCCGCAAACACCAGAACGCCCGCGCCGGTCTGCACGGTGCTCAAGACATGTGCGCTGACGGTCTGGCTGACGTGTTCCTGGCCGTTGTTGACGATGACCATGGTGCCGTCGGGCAGGTAGCCGATGCCCTGACCTTTGTCGCGGCCTTCGCGGACGACCTTGAGCTGGATGACTTCGCCGGGGATGAGGGCGGCCTTCATCAGGTGACTGATTTCATTGAGATTGACGCAGGTGACGCTCTGGAGGCCAGCTACTTTGGCAAGGTTGAAATCGTTGGTGAACAATTTTGCGTTGAGGTTGCGCGCGAGGCGGACGAGTTTGGCGTCCACGCCTTTCTCCTCAGGAAAATCGCCGTCGTGGATGCGGACTTCAATCTTGGCGTTGTGTTGCAGGCGGTTGAGCATTTCGAAACCGCGCCGTCCGCGCGCGCGTTTGACCTCGTCGGCAGAATCGGCGATTTGCTGAAGCTCCAGTAACACGAAGCGCGGGACGATGACCAGCCCCTCGATGAATTTCGCCTCGATCAAATCCGCGATGCGTCCGTCAATGATGACGCTGGTGTCGAGGAGCAGAAGATTGTCCGGCTTGTTTTGCGGCGAGAAGCGGACGTAGGGGATGATGAGCGAAAAATCTTCCTTGTTGCTGCGCATCGCCAGCACCATGCCGATGTAGCCGAAACCAAGGAACAGACTGAGGCGGATGAGTAGACGCGTGGTGTCGGCCGTGTTTTCAAACAGGCCGGACCGGTCGATGAGTAGCGCAACCACGGAGCCGAGCATGAGTCCGAACGTGGTCGCGGAAAAGGCGCGCAGCGAAAAACCTTTCAGCATTTCATCCACGGCAATGAGCAGTCCGCCGAACCCGAAGCCGATCATCATGCCGATGATCTGGCCGTGTTCGTGGCTGACGTATTCTGGGCGGACTTGGCTAATCGCGTAGCCGCCGAGGATGCAGAGGCCGAGAAAAAGCAGGCGGATGGTCCAGAGCGGTGTCATGGGCGGTGGCGCGGTGACGCGAGGGTGGCGTTGTTGTTCATGGCGTTGGTGGCGGGTGGTGGATGCGCCCACAAGATGCCCCAAAGCCCTAGGCGATTCAAGTTGCTGCTGGTGACGGTCAGATTGGCGGCGATGGCCTGCACGTTCGTGGCCAGTTCGGGATTTTGCAGCACAGTGCCGGCGAGGCCTTTACCCGCCTGCACATCGGCGGCCAGTTGTTTGAACGTGGCGGTAGCGTCGGCGATGTCTTTCGTCGCCTGATTAATGTTGACACTGTTCGTGGCGAGCAGCGCGCGCGCTGCAGCTTGCAATTCAAGGAGGCCACCGGAGAACGCCACCGCGTTGCTGACGGCCAAGCCGACTTGCGCGCCGTTGGTGTTGACGATGGCGTTGATGTCTTTCACCGTGTCGAGCGCCTGTTCGGTGAACATTTTCATGTTCGTGATTGAGGTGCCGAAGCTGGCTAGAGTCTGTGCGTTCAAAACCTGCGCGCGCAGATCAGTGACGGACGCGTCCAGTTTTTTCGCCGTCTCGTCAATGCGCTGGATAAAGCCGGCGGCGTCGCGCGCGACCTGTTGGATGTTGAAGGGCGACTGACAGTCCACATCGTCCCCGTCCGCCCACAAGGGCGGCGCATTTGTGGTGGGAATGACGGAAATAAATTGGTCGCCGAGGAAGCCGGCTTGTTCAATCACGAAGCGTGCGTCGCGGTGAATTGGAAATTCACTGTAAATTTTCAGGAACATGGTCACGCTCTTACCGTCTGGTGCGAGCCGGATTTTTTCGACGCTGCCGACCTGCACGCCGGCGAGCAGCACGCCCGCGCGCGGTTTGATGCCGCCCACATTGGCCGCGTGCAGACGCAGATCGTAGGTGCCGCGCCACAGGCTGGCGCTCTTGCTGAACTGAATCAGGATCACCGCCAGCAGCGCCAGCCCGATGAAGATGAACAGCCCGACTTTGATTTCCAATCGCGATTTTTCCATGGTTAAATTGGTCTTTCCTTGGCATCCGCCACGCCGTCCACAAACTGCCGGATTACCGCGTCCGTGGAGGTGAAAATCTCCTCCGGCGTGCCGTTGGCGTAAACTTTTTTCTCGTGCAGCATCACCACATGGTTGCCCACGCGCCGCGCGCTGCGCATATCATGAGTGACCACGATGCACGTCACTTTCAATTGGTCGCGCACGCGCATAATCAGCTTGTCGATGCTATCGGACACAATCGGATCCAGCCCCGTCGTCGGCTCATCGTAAAGCACAATCTGCGGTTCGTAAATGATCGCGCGCGCCAGCCCGACCCGCTTCCGCATACCGCCGGAAAGTTCCGCCGGTTTCTTGCGCTCCGTGCCAGGCAGATCCACCATCTCCAGCGCAATCGCCACGCGTCGCGCGATTTCTCCCGGCGTGAACTGGCGCTTGCGCTCCAGCGGGAACGCCACGTTCTCCGCCACCGTCATTGAGTCGAAGAGCGCCGCGCCCTGAAACACCATGCCGAACTTCGCGCGCACGCGCAGCAGTTGGCGCTCGTTCATCGCCACGATGTTCTCGCCCTCAATCAGCACTTCGCCGCGATCCGGTTGCAGCAGGCCGATGATGTGCTTGAGCAAAACGCTTTTGCCGCCGCCGCTCCGCCCCATGATGACGACCGACTCGCCGTTCTCGATGCGGAAATTCACATCCGTCAGCACCGGCTGTCCGCCGAAACTTTTATAAAGCTGGCGCACTTCAATCATAAGCCGAGCAGCACGCAGAGATGTTCCAGCACCATCGTCAGGAAAAAATTCGAGATCAGCACCGTGATCGAGGCATAGACCACCGCTTCCGTCGTGGCGCGCCCCACGCCGTCCGCGCCCAGTCCGCAGGTCATGCCCTTGTAGCAGCCGACCAGCGCAATGATGCCGCCGAACACGACCGACTTGATCAGCCCGATCATCACATCTGCGTCGTTGGAATATTTGAGCATGTTATACCAGGCGTAGGTCGGATCGATGCCCAGCAGGTGCACGCCTACGACATAGCTCGCCGCAATGCCGACCGCCATGGCTTCCACCGTGAGCAGCGGCAGCGCGATGTTTGAAGCAATCAGGCGCGGCACGACGAGATAATCCACCGGATGCGTCGCCAGCGTGCGCAGCGCGTCAATCTGTTCCGTCACGCGCATCGTGCCGATTTCTGCTGCGATCGCCGCGCCCACACGGCCCGAAACCATCAGCGCCGTCAGCACCGGGCCGAGTTCGCTGCACATCGAGACGCTCACCACCGCCAGCGTGGCCGTGTCCATTTTGACTTTATGAAATTGGAAATACGTTTGCGCCGCCAGCACCATGCCAGTGAAGGCGCCCGTGACGATGACGACGGACTGCGATTTGATGCCGATGAAGTAAATCTGGTAAAGCAAATCTCGCCGCGAGAATTTGAACGTGAGGCCGGAGGCGATGGCATCGCGCGCGAGCAGGGTGATACGCCCTAAGCCTGTCAGCCATTCGCCTAGCCATGTTCCCACCAGAAAATTCATTGCCCGCGAATTTAGCAAACCTCCTTTGGGATGGCCAGCGCGGGATTGGTGACTTGCGCGGTTTTTGAATTCAGAAAAATCCGCCTCGAAACGGCAGCGGCGGTGCTTTACTTTTCTGGCCGGTGCGCCCGATGACTTCCACGCTCAATCACGAATTGCTGAACTCGCTTGATGTGCGGGTGCTGACGGTGCAGCGCACGGTGGCGGGGCGTTGGTGGAACTTCCAGAATGTGATAAGTCCATTCTCCCGCTTGTGGTTAGTCCTCGGCGGGCAGGCCGTGGTGCGGCATCACGGGCGCAAATTTATCTTGCGTCCGGGCCAGATGCATCTGGTGCCGCCATTCACGGTGCATGATTGTTCCTGCCCGCGGCGGTTGGATCATTTCTACCTGCATTTCGTTGCGCGGCTGCCGACGGGCATCGACTTGTTCTCATTACTCGACTGCGAGCGCCAGATCAATTCCTCTACCGAGGCGCTGGCGCTGTTCCAGCGCATCGAATCCATTTATCCTGAACGGAAATTGCCGTGCTACGATCCGCGCCGCGAGGAATACCAACGCTTGCCGGCACTGACGGAATCTGCTGCGCCGGCGGACGATGCCCTGAACGGCTTTGCGGCGCGCGGCGCCTTGACTCTGCTGCTGTCGGAATTTCTGAAGTCCGCACGGAATCACGAGGGCGTTCACGCGCGGGTCACGGGGCAGTTTCTCGCCGTGCAGGAATTCATCCACGCCAATATGCGTAAGAAAATTGTCTTGGGGCATTTGGCCGAGGTGGCGGAGCTCCACCCAACGTATTTTTCGGATCGGTTCAAGCAAGTCGTCGGTGTCCGGCCCTTGGATTATCTGATGCGGCGGCGAATTGAGCGCGCGCAGTATCTGTTGCTGACCAGCCACGCTTCTGTGAAAGAAATTGCCGCCGCCGTCGGCATTGCCGATGCGGCTTACTTCAGCCGGGTGTTCACGCGGCTATGCCGGGTCGCACCTTCTGCCTACCGCGCCACGCACGCCACTTGACGGAAAAACCTGTGTTAAGTCCAAGGATTTTGCGTCCTTGTCCATGCAAATTTTCTGACGGTTAGCCGCTCGTCTGGCATAGTAGGCGGTGTTCACCACTCATTTATATGATTAAAAATCGGAAAATATTATTTCTCGCCGCCGCGCTTGTGCTGGCGGCCGCTCTGCCCGTCGCCCGGGCGCAAACGAATCGCACCGACAAGGTTGAAACCAAGGCGCAGCACGACGCGCGCATGGCTTGGTGGCGCGACGCGAAGTTCGGCCTGTTCATCCACTGGGGCGTGTATGCCGTGCCCGCCGGATTTTATCACGATCAGCCGGTGAAGGGCATCGGCGAATGGATCATGAACAAAGGAAAAATTCCGATGGCGGAATACCAGCAGTTCGCGAAAGAATTTAATCCGGTGAAATTCAACGCCGATGATTGGGTGAAAGCCGCCAAGGATGCCGGCATGAAATACATCGTCATCACCTCGAAACATCACGACGGCTTTGCGATGTTCTGCTCGCAGGCCAGCCCGTGGAATATTTGCGATGCCTCGCCCTACGGCAAGGACCCGTTGAAGGATTTGGTCGCAGCCTGCCGTAAATACGACGTCAAACTCGGCTTCTATTATTCGCAGGCGCAGGACTGGAACAACGGCGGTTCGGCGGCCGGCGGCAAGTGGGACAAGGCGCAGGAGCACGACATGGACGAATACATCGCCAAGGTGGCCGTGCCGCAGGTGAAGGAAATTTGCTCCAACTATGGCGAGTTTCCCGCCGTGATCTGGTGGGACACGCCGACGGGAATGAACAAGGATCGCGCTCAGAAACTTTACGACGCCGTCCAATCCCTCAAGCCCAATGTCATCATGAACAACCGGCTTGGCGGCGGGTTTAAGGGCGACACCGAGACTCCGGAACAAAAAATTCCCGCGAAAGGATTCCCCGGCCGCGATTGGGAAACCTGCATGACTATGAACAACACCTGGGGCTTCAAGCGCGATGATGATCATTGGAAATCCACGGAAGTGTTGATCCGCAACTTGTGCGACATCGCCAGCAAAGGCGGCAATTATCTGCTCAATGTCGGCCCGACCAGCGAAGGCCTGATTCCGCAGCCGAGCCTCGAGCGGTTGGCCGAAGTCGGCGCCTGGATGAAAGTGAACGGCGAGGCGATCTATGGTTCCTCTGCCACGGTGTTTGGCGGCGAATTGGGCGAAGCGGTCAAAGCCAAGGACGGATACGGCCACGAAACCACCGTGTCCTCCGCCAACGACTGGCGCTGCACCACCAAGCCCGGAAAAATCTATCTCATTATTTTCAAATGGCCGACGGACGGAAAATTTGTTCTGCCCGGCCTGCAAAGCAAAATCACCAAGGCCTACCTGCTTGCTGATCGCCAGCAGGCATTGAAGTTCGGGCAGACCGGTGCGGGCGCCACGATCGATTTGCCCGCGTCGGCTCCGGATAAGATCGCCTCGGTGGTCTGTTTGGAAATCGCGGATAAGGTGGCCAAAGTGTCGGCGGGTAAATAAAATCACATTGAAATAAAAACTAACTATTTAAATTCTTAACTAATTATCTTTTATGAAACTCTCTGTCTTCAACGGTTCCCTCCCTAAAATCGGCATTCGTCC
>JBAXIY010000127.1:0-7735 GCA_037138135.1 Verrucomicrobiia bacterium | reverse complement strand
GGCCGTCTGCAAAGACCTTTTTGGCTTTCTTCAAAAGTTTTTCCGCGCGGAGCAAAGCCGGCAGATGTTTCGGAATTCCGTCAAACGCCGACTTTCGCTCCAAGTGCGTTCCGTCTTTCTCGGCCTTCTTGATTTTTTCCCAGTTCGCCCAAACCTCGTCCACGTCTTTGACTTTGGTTTTGCCAAAAACGTGCGGATGGCGGCGGATCAATTTTTCCACAAGATGCCGCGTGACCTTTTCAAAATCAAACGCCCCGCGTTCGCGCGCAAGCTGGCAGTGAAAAACCACCTGCAGCAGCAAATCGCCCAGTTCCTCCGCCATCTCGATGTCATCGCGCGACTCGATGGCGTCGATCAATTCATAAACTTCCTCAATTGCGTGCCGCCGCAGCGTCAGGTGCGACTGCTCGCGATCCCACGGACAACCCGTCGGCGAACGCAGCTTCGCCATGACCTTGAGCAAATCATTTATCGCTGGTGATTTTTTCATTTTGTCCGTTGTAGAGAAATTACGGGCAAAAAATCAAACGCTTGCTTCGCGCAGACGCACTAGCGCAGGCCGAATCAGCCGGCCTTGAAAGGTCAGTCCCGGTGCGAGTGTCTCGTCGGCGACAGCATCAGCTGGTGGATTTTCCACGCCATGCGCGCGGTGCTTTTGTGCGTCAAATTTTTCTTCCGCCTCCGCTGCAAACGGCGTCAGTCCGACGCGGCGCGCGGCATCGCGGCACGCGTTTTGAAACTGGCTGATTTGTTCGGCAACTTCTGGTTGGCCGGAGCGCACGGCGGCCGTGTGCAGCGCGTAAATGTGGTCGAGAATCCGCACGACTACTTGCAGCCATTCGCCTTCGGTGCGGCGCAACTTCTCTGCTTCCAGCCGGAGCGCGGCTTTTTCGGTGTCATTCATCTTCGCCTGAAATTCACTGAACTCACGCGCTTCTTTGACCATGCGTTCGACGATTTCCTGTGCGGCCGCAACGGTCTTTTCCGCACTGCCCTTCGTTGCGTCCTGCACGAGCGCCCACTGGTCGGTGGCGGCGGCAATCTGCGCAGAATATGTTTTCAAGTTATGCAACTGTTCCGCCACGGTGCTGACGGCATGGACCTCGATTAGTTTGCTCGTCGCGCGATATTCTAAAATGAACGGCAGGCAGCCGAGCAACGCTCCCAGCGCGACGCTGGCGGTGGCGATGATGACTTCCGTCTGCGTAATTGCATGCGCCGGGCGACAGGCCAAGAGGGCGGCAACGGCCAGCAACGCGGCGCCAGCCAGCAGGAATGGCCACTTCGGAATTTTCCAGTCGGAGAGTTCGTTCATGGTGCCAGTGTCCGAAAAATGTCATTGAAGCGCAAGCCAACGGCGTCTTTCGGCTCGACTATCGGCGAGAAACGAAAATCATTCCGGCATGCGCATCTGCGTCATCTTCAATCCGGCCGCCCGTGGCAACAAGGCGCGGCGGTTCAAAAAATTTCTGAACGAGTTGTCGCAGCAATGTGCGCTCAAGGCCACCACTGCGCCGGGCGATGCGCGCCGGTTTGCGCACGCGGCGGTCGCCACCGGCTATGATGTCATCGCGGCGGCGGGCGGCGACGGCACGGTGAACGAAGTATTAAACGGCATCGCCGACGAGCCAGGTGGTTTCGAGCGCACACGGCTCGGCGTGCTGCCGCTGGGCACGGTCAACGTCTTTGCGCGCGAATTAAAAATCCCCCTGAAGCTTGAGCGCGCCTGGCGCGTGCTAAAGCGCGCGAACGAAATGAAAATTGATCTGGGTCGCGCGGATTTTCTCGAGGACGGCAAACCGGCGCAACGTTATTTCATGCAGCTTGCGGGCGCCGGCCTCGACGCGCGGGCGATCGAACTCGTCAGTTGGAAATTGAAAAAAAGCGCCGGGCCGCTGGCTTATCTCGTGGCCGGCTTTCAGGCACTCACGGAAAAACAGGCGCGCATCACGGCCAAGGCGGACGGCAAGGAAATTTCCGGCGAATTGCTGCTGCTGGGCAACGGAAGGTTTTATGGCGGCCCGTTTGAAATTTTTCCTGACGCCGGTTTGTGCGACGGTTGGCTGGATGCCTGCGCGTTTCCGAAAGTGGATGTGTCCTTGTTGATGCGGCTTGCGCCGAAATTTTTGTGGCAACGAAAATTAGCCGAGGCCCATGTGCAGCGGTTGAACGCGGGAAAAATTGAGCTGACCAGCGAGTCGCCCGCCGCGTTTGAACTAGATGGCGAATGGATCGGCAATCTGCCGGCGACGTTTTCCGTGGAGCGACAAAAGCTGCGCGTGGTGATTCCCTGATCTCCTCCGGCTTGCTGCCACGACTGATTCTGGTTAGCCTCCGCTAACTTTACATGAGTGAAATCTTAGTCATCGGCCATCGCAACCCGGACACGGACGCCATCTGCTCTGCCATCGGGTATGCGGAGTTCAAGCGGCGCACCGGTATGACCGAGGCCATCGCCGCGCGCTGCGGCGACACGAATGACCGGATTGATTTCGTGCTGAATACCTTTGGCGTGCCCGCGCCGAAATTTGTCGCCGATGTTTCGCCGAAAATTTCCGATGTGATGCAGCGGAAAATCCTGAGCGTGCGCCCCGACTCCACGGCGGCGGAAGCGTTGCGGTTGATGGACGAAAAAAATCTTCGCATCCTGCCCGTGATGGATGCGGAGCAGAAATGCCGTGGCCTGCTGTCGCTTTTCAAGCTGAGCAAATTTCTTTTCCCGGCGGTGAGCCGTAATCCCAGCGTCGACCACAACTCGCGCGAAATGTTATGTTCTCTCACGAGCCTGACGCAAACGCTCGACGGCCAGTTGCTCACCGGCATCGAGCCGGAACGCGAAGAGGAATTGATTCTGATGATCGGGGCGATGGGGTTGGAGACTTTTGCGGCGCGCCTCGACCAGTTTCCGCCGGAAAAATGCTGCGTCATCGTCGGCGACCGCTGGGACATCCAGAACGTAGCCATCCGCGAAGGTGTGCGCTTGCTCATCGTCACCGGCGGACTGACGGTCGAACCGAAAACCGTCGAAGCCGCGCAGAAAAAAAATGTCAGCGTCATCACCTCGCCCCACGACAGCGCCACCACCGCCGCGCTCTGCCGCGCCGCCGTCGCCGTGCGCCATGTGCTCAACGAGGAATTTCTCTGCTTCCGCGAAAACGCGCCGCTCGCTGCCGTGCGCGAAGAGGCCACCGCGTCCGGCTATCTCGCGTTTCCGGTGCTGGATGGCGAAGGCCAGATGGTCGGCATCTTGTCCAAAACCGATTTTCTCAAGACCGTCACGCGGAAATTGATTCTGGTGGATCACAACGAACTCTCGCAGGCGGTGCAGGGCGCTGACGAGGTCGAAATCATCGAGATCATTGACCATCACCGCATCGGCGCGCTGGCCACGCAGCAACCGATTTTGTTCCGCAACGAACCTGTCGGTTCCACCAGCACGATTGTCGCCGACTGTTTTTTCCGGCAAGGCGTGGAACTGCCCAAAGCGATTGCTGGCTTGCTGCTGGCCGGCGTCGTTTCCGACACGCTCAATCTGACGTCGCCGACGACGACTTCGCGCGACGCGGAAGTTTTGAAGAAGCTGGAAACCATTTCGCAGGTGAACGCGCGCGAGTTCACGGAAAAACTTTTTGCCAGCGGCTCCCTGCTCACGCTCAAGCCCGCGCCACAAGCCGTCGCCACCGACTGCAAGGAATACGCCGAGAAAAGCATCAAGTTCAGCGTCGCGCAGATTGAGGAAATCGGCTTTGAACAATTTTGGAAGCGCAAAGATGAACTGCTCGCCGCGCTGGAAGATTACCGCGCCAAACGCGCGTATCTGTTTTCCACGCTGCTCGTCACCGATGTCGCCACGCAAAGCTCGCTGCTGCTCGTCGTCGGCGATGAGAAATTCATCAAGCGCATTGACCATCCGCGCCTTGAACCGGGCATCTACGAACTGCGCGATGTCGTGTCGCGCAAAAAACAATTGCTGCCATATCTCACCCATTGCCTGCGCGAAAAGGAAAAAGGTGTGAAGGGCTGAAGGTCACGCGGCTTTATTCGTAGAACGAAAAACCTTCGCCGCCGCAGCGTGCGCCATCACCACATCGGGGTCGCGTTGCAGGGCGTCGAAGTAGTGGCACGTAAAACCTTCGCCGGACTCGGAGGCGACGAGCATTTCGCGTGTCTGCTTGACTAGCGCCAGCGCTGCTTCGGTCGTCAGCGGGGTTTTCGCTTTGGCATCCAGCGCCTCGTCCAGCGTCACGATGAGTTGCGAAAGCGGATGCAGCCACGCAAACCACGGGTCGTTCGTCAGCAGTTGCAGAAAATGGTTCGCTGACGGAATCGTGCCGATGTTCTGCTCGTAGCTCACGCGCTCGGAATCCACCAGCGCCTTATGCAGTTGAAACAGCGCCTCGCGGAGCTGCGCCAGGCGTTCGCGGAAATTTTCCGTGTTCTTCAAATTCATGCGCGGAATATAGCGCAAATCACCCCGGCGGGCGAGTCGTTGACGGCGCGCTTTCCAACCGCCCCGTTTCGGCTATGCTAAACGCCGCCGCTGAAAATATGATTCAAACCGCACGCCAACCATGGGCGACCTGACCAAACTGGGCTGGAACGCCAAGCGCGACGAACAGTTCGCGCCGCATCTCGCCAAGGGTTTTATTCCGGCGCGCGTCGCGGTGGAAGACAAACATTTCTACCGGGTCTGGACCGTGGACGCGGAACTCACCGCGCAGGTCACCGGAAAATTCATCCACGAATCGCGCCGCGATCATTCCGTGCTGCCCAAGGTTGGTGATTGGGTCGCCATCAAGCTCGTGCCGAACGAAGAGAAGGCCATGATCCAGGCCATCCTCCCGCGCCGCACTAAAATTGTCCGCAAGTCGAGCGGCCGCGAATCCGCCGCGCAAATTCTCGCCACCAATGTGGAAACCGTTTTTCTCGTCACGGCAGCGGATTCGACCTTCAATGCCGCGCGCCTGGAACGCATGCTCGTCATGGCGCACGAAAGCGGCGCGCGCCCCGTGGTCGTGCTCAACAAAATAGATTTATGCCAGAGCGAGGAACTCGATACGAAGATCGCCGAGGCCGCGCGAGTGGCGGGCGAGGCGGCGGTGCTCGCCGTTTGTGCGCTCACCGGCCGCGGCATCAAAAAACTTTCCGCGCTCATCAAGAAAGGCGAAACCGTCGCGTTCATCGGCACTTCCGGCGTCGGCAAGTCGAGTCTCATCAACCAGCTTTACGGCGAAGATTTGATGCCGACGATTGAGGTGCGCGAACAGGATTCCAAAGGCCGTCACACGACTTCGTGGCGCGAGATGATTTTTCTACCGAACGGCGGCGTGGTGATTGATACGCCCGGCATGCGGGAATTTCACATCTGGGATGCCACGCAAGGCGCGAAGGAAACGTTTCCGGAAATTGAAGCGCTTGCACCGGGCTGCCATTTCCGCGATTGCACGCACACACAGGAAAAGGATTGTGCCGTGCTCGCCGCCGTAGCCGCCGGCACGTTCCCGCGCGACCGCCACGATAGCTACGTCAAGCTTCAGCGCGAGATGAGTTACCTCCGCGAATCCGAAAAACAAGCTGGCTGGCAAACCCGCCGCAAGAGCGACCGCGTGGCGCATCGCGTTTTCAACAAGCGAGATTAATCCATGGCGTAGAGTGCGCGCTTGCTGATTATCAGCCGCACTTCATGTTCTCTTAAGGTTGGCTGTGCAAACTTCGCGCATGAAAACGCACCCAGCCCTTCATTTCGCAGGCCGCATCGCGGTTTTAATGGCGGTTTTCAAAATTACTGCGGTCTCGGCGCAAATCAGCACCAACGCCCAATTAAGCCTCGGCCAAATCAACGGCGGCGCGATGAGCCTGAGCATCAGTAATTCCGGCAATCAAGTTTGGGTCGTGCAGAGCTCCAGCAACCTGACGAGTTGGACGACGGTGGAAAGCGTCAAGGTTTTCAACGGCACTTACCATCGCAGCTACCCGAACGGCGTGGGTGGAAATTTATTTTACCGCGCATTTTATGATTCCACGCAGCAGAACATCGCCGAAGCTACGACGAATGCGCTGGGGTTGCCGGCGACGAATTACAATTACGCCAGCCCGGTTTTGCCGGCGAGTTTTTCGGTGAACCCGGTTCTTGCGGAGGACAATATGGTAACCATCGGTCCCAACGCCGATGCCACGACCGATGCCGGTGCGACGCTGGGCCGCGTGTTGTTTTACGACAAGCGGCTCTCGACGAACCAGACGATTTCCTGCGCCTCGTGCCATGTGCAGGCCAACGGTTTTTCCGATCCGCGCCAGTTTAGCGTCGGCTACAATGGCAGCGTGGGCACGCGCAACGCCATGGGCTTGAGCAACGCGCGCTGGTATCAGCGGCGGCACTTTTTTTGGGACGAACGCGCGAACACCTTGGAAGACCAGACACTGATGCCCATTCAAAATCCGATTGAAATGGGCATGACCCTCGACGCGCTGACCAACCGCCTCGCCGCCGAGCCATATTACACCAATCTGTTCGCGCTGGCGTTCGGCTCGCCGGCCATCACCACGAACGGCATTTCCAAGGCGCTCGCGCAATTCGTCCGATCCATCGTCACGACGCAATCGAAATACGACATCGGCGTGACCAATAATTTCGCCAACTTCACCGCGCAGGAAAATCTCGGCCGCTTGATTTTTTTTGGCCAGACCAATTTTCCGCCGAACCCGCCCGCCACCTGCGCCATCTGCCACGGCACGGAAAATTTCGTGCCCACGACCACGCTCAACAACAACGGACTAGAATTTCCTTACGTGGATTTGGGCGTTGGCGGCATCACCGGTGTAACGGCGCAAAATGGATTGTTCAAAGTTCCTTCGCTTCGCAACATCGCGCTCACCGCGCCGTATATGCACGACGGACGATTCACCAATCTCGCGCAGGTCGTGGCGTTTTACAGTTCCGGCATCGTCAGCGGCCCGAATCTTTCGACGCCGCTGGTCGGCCCCGGCGGCCAGCCATTGCGCTTGAATTTGACGACGGCACAACAAGCCGCGCTCGTCGCGTTCCTCAACACGCTCACGGACACAAATCTCGTGATGGATCCAAAACTGTCCGATCCGTTCAACTACGGCAATTAAGTCGACGCCGGACATCATATGCGCGATGGAGATTGCAAAAAATTCGGGCGGAAATTTCTGCCGCCGCCCGGCGCGTGAAAGCCCCAGCGGGGCGGCATCTTTGTAGTTGAGAAACGAACAAGAATTCAAGCTCCGTCAGGAGCGGCATATTTCGCCCCGACGGGGCTGGAGAATTGTTTGATGCGGAAGTTCTACAAAGATTTCGCTCCTGACGGAGCTTGGCCGCAACCGCGTTGCAGTTGGGAATTTTTGCGGATGCTGACCTAGGGTAGCGCGTGCCGTGCCTCTTCCTATTTAGGCTATTGAGGAACGATTCGCCGCGCGCGAGCACGGCTTCCAATTGCGATTACGATTCCGATGAGGATAAGAATTGCCGCAACTGCAAATGTGGTTCGCATACCGATGGCAATGGCATCAGTAGTTGCGGCTTTGATATCGGTTGTCGCCGATGCGAGTGCAAACACCGCACCCATAGCGGACGCACCCGTGATTAGTCCAAGATTGCGCGACAAGCTGAGCATGCCAGAAATGACGCCTCGCTGGTCTGGGCGGATGCCGGTCATAATGACGGTGTTGTTGGCTGCCTGAAACAACGCATAGCTTGAGGTAATGAGAACAA
>JBAXIY010000126.1:0-7753 GCA_037138135.1 Verrucomicrobiia bacterium | reverse complement strand
AGCGAACGTAGCCCTGCGGGTCAATGAGCATGACGTGGGGAATGCCCGTGACGCCGATGGCGTTTTTGGTAACGGCATTGCCATCAATGGCGATGGTGTATGCAATCTGGGGATCCGTGAGCCGCCGGACCGCCGCCTCGGTTTCATCTGAAATACCGATGACCACCAGTTTGTCGCCGTATTTTTTCTGGAATCCGTTCAATTCCGGAATGGCCTTCCGGCACGGCGGACACCACGTCGCCCAAAAATCTATTAGCACAAATTTCCCCCGCAGATCCGGCGGTGCCGTCAGCCATTTTTCCACGACGAGGCCGGGGAACTTCTGGTTCAGAAATGATTTCGCCCACAGTTTTTTGCCCGTGGCGGCGGCGGCGGGAGTCTCGCTACGCGTCATGTCCTCGGCGGCGGGTTGCTTGAGCAATTGCTGGTGATACTGCGCCTGATCTTTGGCTTGTTTCTTTTCCACCGCACTCGCGTTGGTTGGATTGTAGCCAAAATGCTGCTGGAGCGCCGGCTCCAGGTTTTTCAACTTCGCGTTGGCCATGCCCTGATCGTAGGTGAAATAAATGTCGGTCACCGAAACGCTGGTGACGGTGACATTGGTGTAAGTGGTGCCGCCCGCTTTCAGCAACGGAAACTTTTCATCCGCGCGAATGGCGGCAGTTAGTGCCGCTAGACTCACGACGCAGGTAAATCCTAAACGCATGGTTCGTTTATGGAACGAGTCGCCGCCTATGTCAAGCCGCCGCGTGATTCGTGGGTCAGGGGCTTGGCAGCGATTCGGTTTTCAGCCAGACTGCGCGCATGGAAGCAATTCGTTTTGGCACCGACGGCTGGCGAGCGGTCATTGCTGAGGATTTTACGTTTGCCAACGTCGCCCGCGTCGCCCAAGCCACGGCCGATTTTTGGAAATCGGAAATCCGCAATCCAAAATCGGAAATTTTCCGCCGCGAACCTAAAGTCGTCATCGGCTACGACCGCCGATTTTTGTCCGACCGATTTGCGCAAATCACTGCCGAAGTTTTTGCCGGAAATAATTTTCAAGTCATCCTCACGCCGGAGCCGACACCCACGCCGTGCATTTCCTTCGCGGTTAAAAATCTCCGCGCCGTGGGCGGCGTCATGATTACTGCTAGCCACAATCCGCCCCAGTTCAACGGATTCAAACTCAAGTCGCACTTTGGCGGCAGCAGCAGCGCGGAAGAATGCAAAGGCGTCGAAAAATTCCTCGATAAAAGCCCGCCGCTCATCACTCATCACTCATCACTCATCACCAACAAGGACATTCGTCCCGCGCACTTCGCCGCCATCAAACGGCTGGTGGACTTCAAGCTGATTGCCAAATCGAAATTGCGCGTGGCGCACGATGCGTTGTTCGGTGTCGGTGCGGGCGTGTTTGAAACGTTGCTCGCCAAAACTTCCTGTCAGGTGACGACGCTCAACGGCGCGCATGATATTCTCTTCGGCGGCATTTGCCCCGAGCCATTGCCGAAAAATTACGCGCTGGGCAGTGCGCAATTACGTCGCAATCCCCATGACATCTGCCTCGTGACCGATGGCGATGCCGACCGCATTGGCGCGATGGATGGGCGGGGGAATCCGCTGACGAATCAGCAGGTCATCGCGTTGCTTCTGCACCATCTGGTGCGAAATCGCGGTGGTCGTGGCGTGGTGACGAAAACTTTTAATACCACGGCGATGGTGGACAAGATGTGCGCCGCGTGGGGTTTGCCGCTCACGGAAGTCGGCATCGGTTTCCGCTTCATTGCGCCGGAATTGATGAAGCCCGGCGCGCTGTTTGGTGCTGAAGAAAGCGGCTCGGTTGGTTTTGCAAATCACATTCCCGAACGCGACGGACTGGCGGCGGGCTTGTTCCTCCTGGAAATGCTCGCCATGGAGAAAGTTTCCGTGAACCGGATTTACGCGCGGCTGGAAAAAGAATTTGGCCCACACCGCTATGCGCGCTTTGATGCGCAGTATCCGCTGGAGAAACGCGCCGCGCTCATGGCGTCGCTCCAGAACAATCCGCCGGCAATGTTACTGCGCTCGCCGCTCGTAAAAGTGGACGCGCGCGACGGCGTGAAATTTGTCGCCGCCGATTCGACGTGGCTCATGCTGCGCGGCTCCGGCACCGAACCCGTGCTGCGCATCTACGCCGAGGCGAAGTCCGATGCCGATGTGCAAAAGCTTTTGAAATTGGGCGTCTCCTTCTTGAATCGCTAAAGTCATTTCCGGTCACGCCGTTTTCGCCGCCAGCGCAAACCATTTTACACGCCGCCTGTGCGTTGTATAATGTCCGTCTGTGAATTCGCCAAAGCGTCAGCGCGTTGTCTGTGGCATGAGCGGAGGAGTTGATTCCTCCGCGACGGCGGCGCTTTTGATCGAACAGGGCTTCGATGTCATCGGCATCACGCTCAAGCTCTGGCCGCAGGATTGCGTGAACCGCGCGGAGGACAAATGCTGCGGACCACAGGCCGTGACCGATGCGCGCTCCGTCTGCGACAAACTTGACGTGCCGTATTACCTCGTGGACGAATCGGCAGATTTTCAGAAACACGTCATCCAATATTTCGCCGACGAATACAAGGCCGGGCGCACGCCGAATCCGTGCGTCATGTGCAATCAGAATTTGAAGTTCGGCCGGCTCATTGACCGCGCGGATCAACTCGGCGCGGATTTTATCGCGACGGGACATTTTGCCCGCGTGGGAAAAAATGCGGATGGTTCGCGTTATTTGCTCAAACGGGGCCTCGATGCGCGCAAGGATCAAAGTTATTTTCTCTTTTCACTCCGGCAGGATCAGTTGGCGCGCATTTTATTTCCATTAGGTGAAAAGACCAAGAGCGACACGCGCGAAGTGGCGCGGCATTGCAATCTCAAGACGGCGGACAAGGAAGAGAGCATGGAAATCTGTTTCGTGCCGGACAAAAACTACGGCGGCTTTCTCCAATCCGCGAATCTCGTGCAAAAGCATCGCGGCGACATCGTGGATGTTCATGGCCATGTGCTCGGTCAGCACGATGGCATTGAATTTTACACCATCGGCCAGCGCAAAGGTTTGGGCATCACGACGGCCAAGCCGGTTTACGTCGTCGAACTGGATGCGGAAAATAATCGCGTGATGGTGGGCGATGAAGCTGCACTCGATCGCGATGAATTTATCGCCGACCGCTGCAACTGGCATCCGTTTGAAAAACTGACGGAGCCAATCGAAGTGACTGCGAAGATTCGTTACAACCATCCTGGCGCGCCAGCCACGGTGTCGCCGTTGGATGGGAATCGTGTGAAAGTGAAGCTGCACACCCCGGCTCGCGCCATTACGCCCGGCCAAGCGGCAGTGTTTTATCAGGACGATCTAGTAGTCGGCGGCGGGTGGATTATACGGTAATCAGTCCAAGTTTGCCGTGATGACGAAATACCTTTATCGTCATCCCTGCCTTTTTATTCGCGCTACCGGCGAAGCGAATGGAAATTTTCGCGGGACAATTTGTTTCCAAAAGGTGGTGCACCTGCTAAAAATTTCTCATGCGCAAGGAATTCATGCGTGAAGCCATCCGGCTGTCGCTGATTAAAATGCAATCCGGGCAAGGCGGGCCATTTGGCGCGGTCGTGGTGCGGCGCGGAAAAATCATCGCGCGCGGCTGGAACCGTGTGACTTCGGCTAACGACCCCACGGCTCATGCTGAAGTTATGGCCATCCGCGCGGCGTGCCGTAAGTTGAAAACTTTCCAGCTTGCCGATTGCGAACTTTACACCAGTTGCGAGCCGTGCCCGATGTGTCTTGCGGCAATCTATTGGGCTCGGTTAAAAAAAGTTTATTACGCCAACTCGCGACGTGACGCCGCGAAGATTGGTTTTGATGATGAATTAATTTATCGCGAAGTGGCGCAGCCGGTTTCCCAGCGGTTGATTCCGATGAAACAGTTGCTGCGGGTGGAGGCGGGCAAAGTCTTCGCGGAGTGGAAGGTTAAACCAGACAAAGTTGTTTATTGAGTCGCTAAACTGAAACAGTTTCGGCTTGCGCGGGGCAGGGTGGTTGTTACGATTTTGTCACGTTCATCCGCCAGTCCGGCGGGTTTTCTTTTTTTTTAACCGGCGGCAATTTATTTTTTACCTGTGAAAATTTTCAGCGGCACTGCTAATCAACCTCTCGCCAACGCCATTTGCAAATCCATCGGTGTGCCTCTCGGTAACTGCACCATCTCGCCGTTTCCTGATGGTGAGACGTTTGTGAAAATCGAGGAGAATGTCCGCGGCGAAGACATCTTCATCATCCAGCCTACCTCGCCGCCGACGAATCATAATTTGATGGAGCTGTTCATCATCATGGATGCGTTGCGCCGAGCCAGCGCAAAGCGAATCACGGCGGTGATGCCATTTTATGGTTATGCGCGTCAGGATCGCAAAGATCAACCACGCGTGCCGATTACGGCAAAGCTCGTCGCGAATTTGCTCGTGGCCGCCGGCGCAAACCGGATTTTAGCAATGGATTTGCACGCGCAACAAATTCAAGGTTTTTTTGACATTCCCGTGGATCATCTCTACGCCGCGCCGGTGATGTATGATTATTTAAAGAAAAAAGATTTATCGAATCTCGTTGTCGTCAGTCCTGATGCCGGCGGCATCAAAATGGCGCATGCGTATTCACAGACTTTGGATGCGGAATTAGCCATTGTCGCCAAACGTCGCAAGAGCGCGACGGAAGTGGAAAGCATGGCGGTCATTGGTGAAATTGAGGGAAAAAATGTATTGCTCGTGGACGATTTGACTGAAACTGCCGGCACGTTGACGTCGGCGGCTGCGATATTAAAGACGAAAGGCGCCAAAAACATCATGGCCTGCGTTTCCCACGCGCTTTTGAACGACACAGGCATCCAAAGATTGCGCAATTCTGCCATTGACGAATTAATAACAACTGATACAGTCCAACGCCCTGCGATTGACGGTGTAAAGATAACGACGCTTTCCGTTGCGGGATTATTGGGCGAAGCCATCAAACGGATTCATACGAATTCGTCGGTGAACTCGCTCTTTGAATTTAAGGGCGGACGCACCAGTTAAGCGTTGCCGAGAAACAATTTTACAATTTACAAAATGAAATCAGTCGCCTTAAAAGCCTATCCGCGTTCCCAAGTGCAACGCGCCGAAGTCACCAAACTCCGCGCTGCCGGACGCGTGCCCGCCACCATTTATGGTCGTCAAGCCGCCCCGCAAAACCTCGAGGTCAACTCGAAGGAAATTGCCGACTTGTTGAATCACTCCGTTTCCGAAAATTTGCTTGTAGATTTGACGGTCGAAAAAGACGCCCGCTCCAAGCGCCTCGCGCTCGTGCAGGAAGTTCAGCACCATCCGTTGAGCGGCAAAGTCGTTCACGTGGATTTCCACGAAGTTGCCGAAACTGAAAAAGTCACCATCTTCGTCCCGGTTGAAACCACCGGCGAACCGGCTGGCGTCAAAAACGGCGGCGGCACGTTGGAACACATTTTGCACAAATTAAAAGTGCGTTGCTTGCCAAAAGATTTGCCGGAACAGATCACGCTCGACGTGACCGCGCTGGAAATTGGCAAATCCATCCACCTCGGTGAAATCGTTCCGCCGGTCGGTGTTGAAATCATGGGCGAGAAGACTCGCACCGTCGTGGCCGTGGCCGCGCCGCGCGCCGAAGAAGAAGTTGCCGCCACCACCGATGCCAAGGCTGCTGGCGATGTCGAAATGACGAAGGAGAAGAAGGAAGAAGGCGCCGAAGGTGCTGCTCCGGCCAAGGCCGATGCGAAGGCTGGCGACAAGAAAGCCGAGGCCAAGCCGGAAGCGAAGGCCGAAGCCAAGAAGAAATAATTTACGCGGCGCAAGCCGCTTCGCCTGCGAATGGAAAATATTTTTCTCATCGTGGGTTTGGGTAATCCCGGCGCGGAATACGCGAGGACGCGCCACAATGCCGGTTTTTTGTTGGTCGAAAAATTGGTGGAGCAGTGGCAGTCGGATTGGGCAAACGAGCGCAAGTTCGTTGCCCGCGTTGCGAAGGCCGAACGCAATGGCAACAAAGTTTTGTTGTGCGAGCCGCAGACGTTCATGAATTTGAGCGGCGAATCGGTCGGAGCGTTGGTAAATTATTACCAGTTGCCGTTGGGAAAGATTTTAGTGGCCGTGGACGATGCGGATTTGCCGTTTGGCGAAATCCGGTTGCGTAAGAGCGGCAGCAGCGGTGGACATCATGGTTTAGAGTCCATCGAGCAGCATCTGGCATCACGCGAGTTTGCGCGATTGCGGATTGGAATCGGGCGCAAAGACAGTTCGCGCCAGATTGCCAATTACGTTCTCGGGAAATTTGATGCGTCTGAGAATGAGTTGCTGAAAAAAGTTTTGGAACGGGCGACCAATCAGGTGGAAACCTGGTTGACGTCTGGAATCGAAAAGGCGATGAGCCAATTTAACGGAGTCGTGGACTCCACAAACGAAGAAAAATGAAAAAATACGAAGGTCTGTTCATCCTGAACTTGAACGGCAAAGAAGAAGGCGTTAAAGACGCCCTCGACAAAATTTCCACCGACATCACCGCTGTGGGCGGCAAGATTGAAACGGTGCAGAAGATGGAAAAAAAGGCGTTTTCCCGCATTGCCGACAAGCGCCATAGCGCCGGTTTCTACGCGAACGTCATTTTTGATGCGACGCCCGCCGCCATCGCGCAGTTGCAAAAGAAATTCACGCTGAACGAAGACGTTTTCCGCGTCCTGTTCACGATTGCGCCCGCTCCGAAAGCCGCGAAATAATTCGCCGCAAGTTTTATGGCCAGCTTCAACAAAGTCATCCTGATGGGCAACCTGACGCGCGATCCCGAATTGCGCTACACGCCCAAAGGCACGGCCATCGCCAAGATTGGCCTCGCGGTCAACCGCGTTTGGACGAATGAAGCGGGCGAAAAAAAGGAAGAAGTTACTTTCGTTGATGTCGATGTTTTTGGCCGCACGGCGGAAAACGTCGGTCAATACATGCGCAAAGGTCGCCCGATCATGATTGAAGGCCGACTCAAGCTCGACCAGTGGGATGACAAGGCCACCGGTGCGAAGCGCAGCAAGCTCGGCGTGATTGCCGAAACTGTTCAATTTCTCGGCAGTGCTCCTGGCAGTGAAGGTGGCGCACCTGCGCCTTCTGCTCCTCGTGCCGCCCGTCCGGCGGCCGCCGCGCCCGCCGCTGAGCCCGTCGAAGGCGACGGCCCACCCGAAAGCGACGACGTTCCGTTCTGATTTTAAACTCCGCAACCAAATATTTTTTGTATGGCAAAAACTGAAGTTATTCTCACGCACAACATCATCGGCCTCGGTGGTGAATCTGACAACGTCCGCGTCGCCGCTGGTTACGCGCGCAATTATCTTTTCCCGCAGCGCCTCGCCGTGCCCGTCACGTCGGCGAACAAGCGCCAGCTCGAAGCGCTCAAGCAGAAGCGCGCCGAACGCGAAGCGCATGAATTCAATCACATGACCGATCTCGCCAAGGCGCTCCAAAAATTGGTGTGCGTCGTCAAGGTCAAGACTGGCGAAGACGGCAAGCTGTTCGGCTCCGTCACGAGCGGCACGATTGCCGACGAACTCAAGCACCAGTTCGACATCGCGCTCGACAAAAAGAAAATCAAACTCGAACACGCCATTCGTGCGATCGGCGAATTCGAAGTGGAACTCGCTTTGCACGCAGAAGTCAAAGGCACGCTGAAAGTGCGCGTTGAAAGCACCACGCCCATCGTCGCGGTTGCCGCGCCGGT
>JBAXIY010000125.1:0-7770 GCA_037138135.1 Verrucomicrobiia bacterium | reverse complement strand
GCCAAAATTATTTTTTCTGCGGGAAATTGTTTTTGCGCTTCGCCCACGGAAATCTCGGTCGGCTCAGCGCGCACTTCAATTTTCAATCCCCAGCGTTCACCACGACCGAGCGCAGCGCGGACTTGATCCGGTCGGTCGGACGCCAACACGGTCACTTCTTTCACGCCTTCATCGGCAAGCGTCGTCAGCCAGTGCGACAACAGCGACGGTCCAAGCACCGGCACCAGCGCGAGCGGCGTTTTGCGCGCGAGAAAGGCGACTTCCGCGCGGCGGTCAGGACAGATGACGACAGCTTTCATGCGCCTTTGCCAAAGATGATGGCCGGAACCGTTTTCAACAGCAGCCAAAGGTCTTTCCAAAACGACTGGCTCTCGATGTAACGGACATCAAGATTTACCTGTTCTTCAAAATCAATCGAGTTGCGGTCGCCGATTTCAAACAAGCCACCTTCGCGTTCGCCCACCTGCCAAAAACAGGTGATGCCTGGCTTCACATTGAAACGACGGCGATGGCGCTGTTCGTAAAGTTCCACTTCGCGGCGCACCGGCGGACGCGGGCCGACGATGGACATTTCGCCTTTCAACACATTTAAAAATTGCGGCAGTTCGTCGAGCGAAGTCTTGCGGATGATTTTTCCGATTTTGGTGATGCGCGGATCATCCTTCATCTTGAACGTGATACCTTCCTTCTTTTCATTTTTGGCGAGCAGATCTTTCAACTTCGCCTCCGCGTCCACGCACATGGACCGATATTTCAACATCCCGAATTCCCGGCCGTGCAAACCAAAGCGCGTCTGCCGGAAAAAAATCGGCCCGCCGTCCATTTTTACCGCGATGGCGATACCAAGGAAAACCGGCGCGAGGAGAATCAACGCAATGACGCTCACGACGATGTCAAACACGCGCTTGAGAAAATACGCGAGGCCCGTGGTGAAGTTCCACGCGGTGCGCTTCCATTTCACATAGAAGTTCAGCCGCGCGCGGCCCCACGGTGTCTGCGCCGACAACAACCTTGCTGCCATGCGTTCCCGGATTTCAGCTTCAGTCATTCTGATTAAATTGAATTTATCAATTAGGTGTTTAATTGCAGCAAATTTTCCACCAAACCATCCAACGTCTTTTCGCTCACTGGCGAATCAACAATTTGCGCAGCCCACTGCCGTTGCGGCTCGACAAACCGTTCGTGCATCGGCTGGACGTGCTCAAAAAACTGAACGCGCACCGACTCAAAACTTCGCCCGCGCTCGCGCATGTCGCGTTCCGTGCGACGGCGAAAACGTTCTTCCGCGCCGCACTCGACAAAAAACGTCAGCGCAAACTGCGCGCGCAACCAGTCGTGATGCAACAGCCACAAGCCATCCCAAATCAACAACGGCGGCGGAATGAAATTGCGCGCAGCCACTTTTCGAGTGTGCGTCGCGAAGTCGTAAACCGGCAAATTAATCTTCTCGCCGACGCGCATCGCGCCAATCACCGCGCGAAACTTCTCCCAATCAATCGCTGCCGGATCGTCAAAATTTACCGCATCGCGTTCCGCCAGCGGCAGCGGCGACAGGTCGCGATAAAAATCGTCGAGGCTCAGGCGCGCGGCACGCGGCGCGAGCGTGGCGGCAAGTTTTTCCGCCAGCCAGGTTTTGCCCGAGCCGCTCCCGCCAACCACCGCGACGTGAACCGGCGCTTTCATTTTTTATTCTTCTCGGCGATGACGCGCGCAAACATTTTTTCAAGATCGCCGATGTAAGTTTCAAAATCATAGCGCTCGCTGACGAGTTTCAGGCCGGCCTCGCCAAGTTTTTTGGCGAGCGGTTTATCGTTCAAAAGCTGTTCGATGCGCGCGGCAAATTTCGCGCGGTCCATCCACGGCACGAGATAACCGTTCTCGCCGTCGAGCAGCCAGTCCTTGATGCCGCCGGCGTCAAACGCCACGACCGGCAGCGCGTAGCGCATGACTTCGAGACCAATGGTCGCAATCGGTTCCGGCCAGAGCGAACTCAACGCGACCACACTGCACTCACGGTAATAGCCTTTCAATTCTTCCTGTGGAATAAAACCTTTGAACGTCACGCGGTCGGCGAGGCCGAGTTTTTTCGTCAGCTCCTCGCAAAATGCTTTGTGATTGCCGTCGCCGAGGATGACGCACTCGAATTTTGTTTTTACTTGTGCGAGTGCTTCGAGCAGCACGTCCACGCCTTTGCCGCGAATGATCTGGCCGGCGTAAATGATGAGATTGCGGTCGCTGAAACTGCTGCGCAAATTCGGGTCGCCCATGCGCGGCACCGGCGCGTGAATCTCGATGCGCTTCGCGTCGAAACTGTTTTTTAAAAGTTCGTCGCGCATGTAAGTCGTGACGACGACCATGCGGTTGAATTGGCGGTTGAGCGCGATTTCTTTTTTCTTTTCCGAGTAGCTGACCCATTTCAGCGGAAAGCCGCCGCCAGAATTTTTTACCACCGAAGCTAGACACGGGAAAATACAATACGGCGACGCAGCGCGCGTGCAGATTTCGCGGGTGAAGTAATTATACTTGTAGCTCCGCATGCAATAGATGTCGTGGTCGTGCACCATGCGGAGCAGCGGCACGCCGCTGGCGACGAGCGTTTCAATGACCGACAGGTCGGCCATCTTATGAACGTAGACGGCATCCGGTTGAAAATCGGCGAGCGCTTTTTTGACGACGGCAGAATTGTCGGCTCCGCCGAGCGGCGCGCGAAACGGAAAGGTGGTTTGCCAACCGGCTTCATTTTTGCCGGTGCTCGGCCCGTGCAAAATGCCGATGGTGTGGCCGCGTTTGCCGAGTTCGGTGGCGGTGATGTGGGCGTTGGCTTCCGCGCCGGCGAGTGCGCCAAAGCGTTCGTGGACGTAAAGAATTTTCATGAATTTATCTTCGGATTTGATGCGACCTTGACACCAAGAACTTTTCCAAGTTCGTCGAGCGTGAACGGCATGACCAACACCGCGTCCGCGCCAGCGCTTTGCCAAAGTTTACGTTCTTCTTCGGAACCGGTCGCCGACAAGCCAATGACACGAGGGATTTTCTTGGCCGCTGTCAGACCAATCGCATCCAACAAACTGCGCTCCAGTAATAGGACATCGAACGTCTGTGATTCAATATTTTTCAGCACTTCCACCGCCATGCCGCAGCCTTGTGTCTCGCAACCTAATTTTTTTAGCGACAACAAAGTGAGCCGGCGGTTGATGTCATTACTCATGGCAAGCAATACACGTAAATTGCCAGTTGAGGCGAAAGTTTTTTTGTCGGTGACAATGGTTTGATTCGCGAGGGATAGATTTATTTCAAACCAGAAGGTTGAGCCTTTGCCCACCAGACTTTCGCAGCCAATGTTTCCGGACATGAGTTCCACCAAGCGCCGACTGATGGCGAGCCCGAGGCCGGTGCCGCCGTGTCGCCGCGATGATGACGAGTCCTGCTGATGAAAGGGTTGAAACAGTTGGGGCTTCATGGCGTCAGGAATGCCAGGGCCGGTGTCGCTAATCTCAAAACCAAGGGACACGACATTGTGACCAACTGTGAGCCGGCGCACCCGCACCAGCACGGTTCCTGATTCTGTAAACTTGAAAGCATTGCCCACGAGATTGACGAGAATTTGGCGCACGCGCGCGGCGTCCCCTTGGAGCGAGTGCGGAACAACTTCCTCAATTTCACTTTTGATGGTGACGGGCTTGGCTAAATCAGTCTGCAAAATTTCGGTGATGACCGATTGCACGAGCGGGCGCAATTCAATCGTTTCGCTCTTCAGCATCAGTTTACCGGCTTCAATTTTTGAAAAATCTAGAATGTCATTGATGATGGCCAACAGCGTGTGACCGCTCCGACTCACGGTTTCCGCCAATTCCCGCTGACGTGCGTCCATGCGAGTGCCAAGCAGAAGTTCGCTCATGCCCAGAATACCGTTGATGGGCGTGCGGATTTCATGGCTCATGGTCGCGAGGAAATCACTTTTGGCGCGGTTCGCCGATTCCGCCGCCTGCACCAACTTGTGTTCCTCGGCTAGGCTGTCATCCAACTTTTGGTAGGCGTAGAACAAAATCAAAAAAAGGAAAATCACCAAGGTCATAGAAACCAGTGGCGTGGCGCGTTCGCGCGACACCTGGCTTTGCCAGTCACGGGCGCTGATATCAAACCCGAAGACCATGTGCGGTGCGCCCGGCCAAGTAGCAATGATTGGCGCGTAACCGGAAACCCATTCGCCCCATCGATCACGAGAAGGGCCTTCGCATAATTCCACTTGATTGATTAAGGCCAATCGCAATCCCGCACTCGCCTCGGTATAAATTTGACCGGGCGGCGAATAATCAGGCGAACTGGCTGGCTCGGAATCGCCAACAAACAGAACGTTCGTGCCTTGCAGACTGCAGATGTAAGCAAAACGACAATCGCGACTCGCATGCTGCAACTCCATGACTTTTTTCTTGAGCTGCTGGTAGGCGGGTGAATTCAAGTCGGCCTCGGAATTTTTTAAATCTTTGAGCAGATTTACGTCGATTGCCGCCAGCGCGACTTGGCTGCGCGCCAGCAAAGCCCTGCGCAAACCTTCTTTGCGTTCCTGTTCGTCCGATTGCAGAATCGCCATGCCGCTCAGAGCCAGACAATTGAATAAAATTATCATCCAAAGCACCTTGTCCTTGCGCATTGGTGATGCCGCGCCCATCAACCGGCGGCGCGGAGAAATCCACCACAGAAAAATCACGAGGCTTAACAAAGCGATACTTTCGCCAGTTGCCAACCACGCTGCTAGACCATCAGAAATAATCGAGTTAAACGGACTTGTGGTGGTAAATGTCTGCCATATATGAAACGCCGCCATCGTGACGACCACTACCGTGAACGCATCTGATTTCAGCCGATGCTGCTGATGCCATTGGCCGATCCGAAACACGACCAGCAGCAGCATCCAAGTCAGTCCGCAATATAATTGCAGGAAATCTAATTGATTGATGATTAGTTGCGTCACGCGGTTAAATTGTTTGAGCGGCCAACCAGGATTTTAAGGCGGTCTCGGAATCGTTTGCCGCTGGGCGCAAGGTCGCCAGCTTTGCCCGCACGGTTTCAGCCGATGATTCATCGGCCGCTGTTTCCAATTCGCGCAACAGCGCAGGCAGCAAGCCCAACCCCAGCGACGAAGCGATGCCCTGCATCGAATGTGCGAGCCGAGAAATTTCCGGCCACGTTTCTGTCCCAACCAGTTCCTGCATCCGATTAATTTGCGCCGGCATCTCCGCCAGAAAATCTTTTACGATGGCGCAGACATTTTCCATGTCCAAATCTTTGCAAAGCTGATCCAGTCGCGCGGCTTGAAACAACACCGAGCCGGCGGCAACAGTCATCTGCAGACTTGCTTCAACCTTGGCGGAACGGTCAAGGCTACGAATCAAAACCTGTTCCAGTTGTCGGCTCGTGAACGGTTTGGCGATGTAATCATCCATGCCCGCCGCCAAACAGCGTTCGCGTTCGCCCGCCAAGGCATTTGCAGTCAACGCGATGATGAATGGCCGCTTAAATCCGGATTTGGAATTCTCTAATTCGCGAACCGCGCGCGTCGTGTCGTAGCCGTCCATTTCCGGCATGTGACAGTCCATCAAAATAACATCGTAAGCCTGCTTTTCTACACACTGCAACGCTTCGCGGCCATTCACAGCGATGTCGGCGCGCAGACCAAAACTTTCAAGGACAAGTTCACAGAGACGGCGGTTGGTGGGATGATCTTCTGCCAGCAAAATCTTGAGATGGGTCAAGTCAGGCGGCGTCACCTTTGAGTTAGCATCATAACTACCACGCTTGCGCACGGCGCTGGCAATGCGGCCTTCGACCGCCTCGACCACGCTATCAAAAAGCTGCGAGGCTTTGAGGGGCTTGAGAAAAATATTGTGAAAGATTTCAAGATTGGTTTCATCGCGCGCCACGGTGCTGATTGCGTCTGTCATCAAAACGCGATGCATGCCTTGAGTCTGGGTCGCTAATTTGATTCGGTCGCTCGCATTTGCTTCTGCCAATAAATCATCATCTACAACCACCAACTGCACCCGTTGCGCGGCTGGGATGCGCTGCGATAACCGTGCTAATAGCGAAGTGAAGGTTAATTCCAACTCCGGCTGGACACCCCAGCGTTGAAGATATTCCGAAAGCGATTCAGCTTCCAAGGCATGCTGCGTGGCAATCAGCACGCGGGCCGTCGCGACGTTCGGATGACTCACATCGGCAGAAGTTTTAGACGCGATGCCCAGCGGCATTTCCACCCAGAAAGTCGAGCCAGCCTTAGGCTTACTTTCCACGCCGAGCGTGCCGCCCATTTTTTCGACCAACCGCCGCGAAATGGCCAAGCCTAAACCAGTGCCCTCAAAACGGCGGGATGAAGAGGAGTCCACCTGCACAAACGGATTGAAAAGTTTTTTGACTTGCTCGACAGTGAGGCCGATACCCGTATCGCGGATTTCAAAACGCAACCGAGTAGGTTCGCCAGATTCGCTGACAGTGGCAACGCGAAGACTCACTTCCCCGCGCTCAGTGAATTTCACGGCATTGCTCGCGAGGTTCAATAAAACCTGCCGCAGACGCGCAGGATCGCCGATCAACCGCTCCGGAATTTCATGATGGACGATACCAGCCAATGCCAGTCCCTTTTCCATTGCCCGGTGCGAAACGACTTCCAACACGCCGTCAACAATTGAGCGCAGCGCAAATGGCTCGGAAGAGATGACCAATTGGCCAGCCTCAATTTTCGAGAAGTCCAGCACGTCATTGATGATTTCGAGCATGACCGCACCGCTTTGCGCAACGGCCTCGGTCAACTCCCGTTGGTGTGAATTCAACTCGGTCTGCCGGAGTAAATCTGCCATGCCAATGACGCCGTTCATGGGCGTGCGGATTTCATGGCTCATCATCGCTAGAAAATCGCTCTTGGCGCGGTTGGCGGCCTCGGCGTCCGCCGCCAGCGTATTCGCGCGATCGCGCTCACGTTCCACGCTCGCGCGCGACTGGTCGAGATCCTCGATCATGCTCAGCATCACTCGACGATTCTGTTCCAGCTCTTGCGCTCGCCGGGCCAGATCATCGGAAGTCTGGCGCAACTTTTCCTCGACCATTTTTTGCGTTGAGACATCTGCGATAATGCCAATCAGTTCTGCGACCTGTCCGTCGGTAAATAACGGATGAATTGCAATCTGACAAATGAGATGCAAGTGCGGGAAATCCATCTCAAACCGTTGTTCCACGCCCTGCCAGGCGCGTTCAAATAAGGTCAGCTTGGAGCTATCGGGAATCAGCGCCTGAAGACCCGCCTGCTCAATCTGATCCCAGCGTAGTCCAAGCCGTTGCAACAAAACGCCGCGCGCCAGCAACACTTTGAATTCGCCGGCCACCTTCCGACAGCGGAAAATAATGTTCGGCTGCTGATCGAGTGTTTGTTCAAAAAAATCACTGATGCGGCGAACCTGACTTTCCGCTTCCCGCCGCAGCCGTTCGTTCGCTTCGGTCAATTCCTGCGAGGCGACTTCGAGCGTGTGCGATAGAAATTGTTTGTTCTCCTCCAACTCATCGTAAGTGCTGCTGACCGCCGCGAGCAACGCCTGCAACCGCGCGTCGTCCGGTGGACGCTCCGCGAAGTGCTTGCGCAACTGACGTTGGAGCAGCGAATTCATCTTAAACTTTTTCGCCGATAACGGTGATGGTCATGGTTTGATTGTGCAGTTCGCTAAAATCATTGCCCGCCGACGGACAAGCCTCGCCGTAGGAATAAAATCCAACCGTCTCGGT
>JBAXIY010000124.1:0-7839 GCA_037138135.1 Verrucomicrobiia bacterium | reverse complement strand
CAAATCCAGCCATATTGCCGCAGCGATTCTACCGTGCCCTGCTGGGCCCATAAAGCGAGTCTACCGAAGTTCTTTCGTGTTATGGAGCCATGCCAACACACGCATAATGGATAGCCGAGGAATTGACGGAATTGGGTCTGTTGTGAGTGCGGCCAATCAGGTTGTTTCAAAATAGGCCAAGGCATTAGTCTTGCATTTTTCCCGCGAACAAGATTGGTTGTTTATTGAGTCGAAGGCGGCGGGGTTTGGCCAATCGCCCCTTGAATCCGGGCAGTCACATTGCTTACGCCTTCCGTTAGGCGGGCTTGGAGTTTCTCCGACAATTGACCGAGCCGGGCCGGGCTGATGGGAATATAGTTTACCGCGCTGGGCGTTCCAATCAGGTTGCCGATGCTGAACTTGATTTGAGCCTCCGTCTTGTATTCCAGAAGTTTGAACAGAATCTGCGTTTCATCATCTTTCGTCTGCGCGCACACAATCACGCCATCGCGCCGTCCGGCGCTGGTGGCCAGATAGGTCGAAAACTCCTGTCGAAAATCAATCTCATACGTTTCCGCCAAGGGTGAGAAATTTCGGGTGATCTGAAAGGCCGGCGGGGTTCTTAACGCGTCCAGAATGGCCGCGTAAACCTGATCCACGGGCTTGGTGGTTTTGAACTCATGACTCGTGAACAGGTCGGCGTCGCTGTTGGAAAGAAACGCATTCTTGAAGGCAAGATTGCCATGCTCCAGCCGCTCCAAGCGCAGCCGCTCTCGTTGCTCCGGCTCACGCCGCTTATATTCGGCAACCAGTGCCTTGGCTTCCGTGTTGTCCGGAAAAATTGCGAGCGTCGTGGCCAGTTCTCTTTCGCCGCCCAGAAAGTCGCCCTGTAATCCTAGTTTCTTCGCCCGTTGCAGGCTCCCCAATCCGGTCGCAGTTTGTTGCAGGGCCAAAGCCTCCGCATCGCCGGGTTTGGCGATGATGGCTTCGCCGACGGCTGTTAACGCGCTGTCATAATTTTCCGCATCCATGGAATACCGTGCCCTTTTCATGCTGCCCGTGTAATTGACACTGATGAGATTGGTATGAAAGGAACTCGACTGGTAGGCGGTAATCGTCAGCGGCGCGGTGACCGTTTCATAACCGTTGTGTTCCAGCGTGAATGTCCAGTCACCCGGTTTCAGTTCGGTCACGGTGAGTGGTGTCATGCCCCAATACCGGCCATCACCGGTCCGCACCGCGGCTCCCGGTGGTTCGGTTTCCAGCACCGCCGTGCCGTATAAAAATTCCAAGGCAACTTGATTGGTCGTGTTGGCGGTTATTTTAACCTTTTGTGACAGGGTGTCATTATGATGCCGGGCTGTGACCCGATAGGTGCCCTCCGGTAATTCCCCAATGGCATACGGAAAGCTGACCGACTCGATCAATTGGCCATCGATCTGTAGGAACTGGCCGGTGGCATCGGCTTGGTTGCAGGTGATTTGGGCCGCACCCAGGTGCGGGGTGATCCGCCATGATGTTGGCGATCCGGGCGCCACCGATACTTTATCTGAGCCCGACCAATGGGCGTAACGCGCCATAATCACATACTGATCGGTTGGCACTGAGGAAGTCATGCCGGAGCTATTTGTCAGCTCGATCTGGTATTCCGGGCCGTGAAGGTAAAGCAGCGGAGCGGGTGGATTGACCGTCAGTGCCAAAACCGACTGGGTGCGTTTCAAATCAATGGTGCCGAGATTATGCGCGCCATACCAGATGAAGAAGTTGGTGGAGTAGGATTCTCCCTTGGGATGGGTGACCATGAACTGATGAGTGCCCAGCCGAATTTTCTGGCCGCTTATTATCGGCTGGCCATCAAAGGTGACGGTCGCTTCCGGGTAGGGGGCTTGCCCGGCCAGAGTGACGATGAAATCAAGCCGGGTTTTTTCCATCAAACTTTGATGGAGGCGAATGGCAAAAAGCACCAACACCAACAGAAACCACCAAAGCAAGGGGCGTAACACCCGCCGCCAATAACTCACGCGGCTTTCCGAGGCAGGAGGTAAATTTGGTGTGGCCATATCAATTATCCTTTCGGTTTAAACCCGGAAACGATCTGTTGTCGGCGGCAACCTCGAAGCGACCCTGGCGCGGCGGAATAAATTTCCAAAAGCCGATTTGGAGTTGACCAATGTGCTGGAACCGCCATCCTGCATGGCAAATACTTGCTATGGCCGCCGCCAACGACAAGTCAAAAAAGAGCGAACTCTTCCGGCAATACCTTCGCCGCCTGCTCGACTTCGTCTTCGGCTTCAAAAATAACCGGGGCGACGTGCTGGATTACAAGCTGGCGCACGCAGACAGCCTCAATTTTCCGCCACAGGAATTTTATGCGCGGGTGGAACAGACGCTGGCTGCCCGGAAGATTCCCGGCATGGAAATTTCCCGCGTGCATTTTAATGAAGGCGGTTTGCTGTCCGACCAGCGCGTTTATCTCCGCCTGATGCGCGAACGGTTGTGCATTGACACCTGCGCCGCGCCGTTCGGCAACATTTTCTTCTTTTCCACCCGCACGGTGTATGTGCCGGCGTTGGTTCGGCTCTGGCATATTCTGGCCGCGTTCCTTTTTTTGGGCGGGGTGTTTTCCGTATTGGTCAAACCGTTGGGAGCCAACTATGCGGCTTTTGCCACAGTCGCCCTAGTGTTCGCCCTGGTCGGCGTGCTACGCAATGCCGCTGCGGATGGCGGTTCCGACTTGGACACCCTTTTGCTGAAAATCCCCGTGGTGGGCACGATTTACGAAGACTGGTTCCGGGTGGAGACTTATTATCGGGAAGATACGCGCAATCTGTATTTGCAACTGCTGCCTCAATTCATCGAGGAACTCGCGAATGAAACCTGCGCGGCCAATGGTGCTAAACTGCACCGGCATTTTCAACCTACCCCGCCCGTTTCTGATTTAAATAAACCGCAATCCCCGGATACAAAACCGGCGTGACCTGAGGTATGGGCTCGGTTCATGAACAACTGTCCGAGCAGTTTTACAAGTGGGAATCGCGGGGACGCGGCTGGCAGGTGTTTGATGAACCGGTCTCACCGGAACCACCGTTCCAACCTTTCCGGGGTTATCGCTTGTTCGATCCGGCGGTGGTGGATGACGGGCGCGTGCCCACGTTACTGAGTTCGCTGTTTCGCAAAATCAGTCAACCCCAGCCCAAGCCGGTTATTGCCGAGGAACCTGAACCTGATCCGGAGCCCACACCACTGGTGCGGGAGTCGCTGGTTGAGCTTCAGGCTTCACTGCCAAATAAACTGGATGTTTCCCAAAATGCGTTTGAGCAATTTCTTCTGAACCTTTCAGAGTGTCGCGAACCGATCGCCTTTGAATTGATCGGCCAGCATAAACAAGTGACCGCTCAATTTGCCGCCGCATCCAAGGATGCCCCGCTCGTCCACCGCCAATTACAGGCACATTTCCCCGAAGCCGTTTTTATTCCCGTCGAAAACAGACTCGAATCGGCATTGAATGCCACCACTGGGGATGAAATTTTGACGGTCGAATTCGGGCTGGAGCGAGAATTCATGTGGCCACTGCGCAGCAACGACCTTGATCCATTTATCGGCATCATTGGTGCGTTGGCGGAATTGAAGTCCGGCGAGTTAGGATTATTTCAAATCCTCTGGCAACCGGTCCAAAATCCCTGGGCGGAAAGCATCGTCAACTCCGTGACGCTCCCGGACGGCAAACCGCTGTTTGTCAACGCGTCTGAATTGGCGGGTGCGGCGGAAAACAAAGCGTCCCAGACCATATATGCCGTTGTGGTTCGCGTCATGGTTTGCGCCGAAACCTATGAACGGATGGTGCAACTGGCTTCCGACTTGGCTGGTTCCTTGCGCGTGTTCGACCACCCAAACGGCAATGCACTTATTCCCCTTCACAACGACGATTATCCGTTTGTGGATCACATCAATGACGTGCTGCGGAGGCAGACCCGACGCACGGGAATGTTATTGAACAGCGACGAATTGGCCGGGTTTGTCCATTTACCAAGCAGTGCCGTCCGTTCGCCGGTTTTTCAGCGGCAGACAACCAAATCAAAAGCGGCGCCGGCGATTGTCTGCAACGAAAGCGGCTTGCTCTTGGGCAGCAATGAACACGCGGGTAAAATCGTTTCCGTCCGGTTGACACCCGAGCAGCGGGTTCATCACACGCATATCATTGGTGCCAGTGGCACTGGCAAATCCACGCTGCTGTTCAATCTCATTCACCAGAGCATTCAGAATAACGAAGGGATTGCCGTCCTTGATCCTCATGGCGATTTGATCGAGCGCATTTTGGGTGTCATCCCCGAATCCCGCATCAAGGATGTGATCTTGATTGACCCGGTGGATGAGGAATACGCGGTTGGATTTAACATCCTGTCGGCGCACAGTAATTTGGAAAAGAATTTGCTGGCCTCGGATTTGGTGGCCGTGTTTCAACGACTGTCAACCTCGTGGGGCGACCAGATGAACAGTGTTCTACAAAACGCCATTCTTGCCTTTTTGGAAAGCGACCGGGGCGGAACCATCGTTGACTTGCAACGCTTCCTGACTGAAAAGGCGTATCGGAATGAATTTCTCAAAACGGTGAAAAATTCCCAGGTCCGATATTATTGGGAAAAGACTTTTACCCAATTGGTCGGCAACCGGTCCATCGGCTCGATTTTAACGCGGTTGGATACCCTCTTGGCGCAAACGCCCATTCTGCACATGGTATCGCAGCCACAGAACAACCTGGACTTCGCGCAGATCATGGATAGCGGCAAAATTCTTCTGGCGAAATTGCCGGAAGGATTGCTGGGCCGGGAAAATTCCCACCTGCTGGGCACCTTGCTGGTATCCAAGTTCCAACAGATTGTCATGAGCCGGCAGGCGCAACGAATCGAATCGCGCCGGATGTTCAACCTCTTCATTGATGAATTCGCCAATTTTATCACGCCAAGCATGGCGGAAATTTTGTCCGGGGCGCGGAAGTATCGCATCGGCCTCACGTTGGCACACCATGAATTGCATCAATTGCAACGCAGCCCGGAAGTCGCCAGTGCGGTGATGACCCATCCTTTCACCCGGATTGTGTTTCGCGTTGGCGATGACGATGCCAGAAAATTGGCCGAGGGCTTTTCCTATTTTGAATCGCAGGATTTGCGAAACTTGGAAACCGGACAGGCCATCTGCCGCGTTGAACGCAGTGATTTTGATTTTAACTTGGAAGTGCCGTTACCGGAAATGCCGAACGAGGAAGCGGCAGCGCAACGGCGGCAGGAGGTTATCACGGCTTCGAGAAAAACATACTCGGTCGCTCGTGCCGAAGTGGAGGCCATGCTGGCCAAGGCGCGTGAGGCGGTGGTGCCGGTTCCCACCATTAAGACCGAGCCGACAGTCAAGCCGGTTGTAGAACCAACGAAAGCTGCCGAAGTTCCGAAAGTGACCGTGCCATCGCCGGTTATGGAAATGCCGGGGCCGGTGGTTGCAGCCATTCCGAAACCGAAGGTGGAAACACCAGCAGTCCGGCACGAGCCACCGCGTGATTTAGGCCGGGGCGGAGCGCAACATCAGGCCGTTCAGAAGCGCATCAAAGAAGCAGCGGAAGCACTTGGTTTCCGCAGCGTTATCGAAAAGCCGGTGCTGGACGGTCAGGGCAGTGTGGACTTGTGGCTGGAGCGCGCCGACCAGAGCATCGCATGTGAAATTTCCATTTCCACCACCATTGACCACGAGGTTAAGAATGTCGCCAAGTGTCTGAAGGCAGGGGTTCCGAAGGTGGCGGTGATTTGTTTGGACGAAGAACGCTTGCGGAAGATCAGTAATGCCGTTTCGGGCAGTTTTGGAACGGAAGCGGTTGCACAAGTTGAATATTTTCAGCCAGACCAATTCATTGCCCATCTGAAAACGATACCCATGGAAATTGCGAAAGAAAAAGTCACCGTCCGCCGCGGGTATAAAATCAAACGGGTGATTTCAGAAATTTCAACGGAGCAACAAAAAGAAAAAGAAGCCGCCGCCATTCGCTCGATTGCCGATTCAATGCGAAAGAAATAATCATTTCCGTTTCAGGGAAAATACAGGGCCGATGACTTTGAAGGGTGAGTAGGCTTGAATCATGCGAACCCGGAGTTTTGTCATCCCTTGTTCTGGTGATTCTTCGGCGTGGAAGACGGACGTTTGGGAAACGTTCATGTCCCGCGCGGCCTGGGCGCGAGATTTGCCCGCTTGTTCGCGGAAGCGTCTAGCAAGACTGGCGAGCTTGTTTTCGGCAAATGATTGTTGCGGCATGGAGACAAAAATAACAGGTGTAAGTGGTTTTACTACACTTTTTCCTTGCCATGCCGCTTGGTTTTTGGGTATGAAGTAGTATATGAAGGAAAATAGTGCCTTGAAAAAACGTGTGGGCATTTGGATTCGGGTTTCCACCGAAGACCAAGCCCAGGGCGACAGCCCCGAACACCACGAACAACGCGCCCGCGAATACGCCAAGTTCAACGATTGGACGGTGGTAGAGGTGTATGACTTGGCCGGCGTCTCTGGTAAAACCGTCGTGGAAAACTCCGAAGCCCAGCGAATGATGGCCGACGTGAAGCGCGGCCACATCACCGGCCTCATTTTTTCCAAACTCGCCCGCCTCGCCCGGAACACCAAGGAACTTTTGGAATTCGCCGATTTCTTCCGGCAACACAACGCCGACATGATTTCGTTGCAGGAGAAAATTGACACGTCGTCGCCCGCCGGCCGCCTTTTCTACACCATGATTGCAGCCATGGCGCAGTGGGAGCGGGAGGAAACGGTTGATCGAGTAAAAGCCTCGATTGCCGTTCGTGCAAAGAACGGCAGTCCGCTCGGCGGACCAGCATCGTTCGGGTATGAATGGAAAGATAAAAAACTGATCCCACATCCCAAAGAAGGCCCGGTCAGAAAACTCATGTATGAGCTTTTCTTGAAGCACCGCCGTAAAAAGGCAGTCGTGCGACTTTTGAATGATGCCGGCTATCGCACCCGCAAAGGTGTGCGTTTTACGAGCAAGACCGTTACGCGCCTGCTTCAAGACCCAACCGCCAAAGGCATTCACCGGGGTAACTACACCACGCGAAACGGACAGACCAATCAATGTTCAATGAAGCCGGAAAGCGAATGGTATTTGCACGAAGTTGAACCGCTCGTCACTGCCGAGATTTGGGACGAGTGTAACAAGCTTATTGACGAATCCTATTCCAAGCAAAAACGTCCTGCAAAAAAGCCGGTGCATATTTTTTCCGGCGTTGTCCATTGCGAGTGCGGCCAGAGAATGTATGTGCCGTCCAACAGTCCGAAATACATCTGCCGGAGTTGTCGGAACAAAATCACCATCGCCGACCTTGACGGAATTTTTTGCGAGGAAATCAAAGACTATTCGCTTTCGCCCGAGGCCATCGCCCATTATCTGAAAAGTTCCAATGAAACCGCCAACGAAAAAGAACGCCTCGTCAGCGTTCAACGGGAGGAATTGCAACGCGTTCGGAAAGAAATTCAGCGCACGTTCGATTTGTATCAGCAGGAAAAACTGGACGCCGATGGTTTCAGCAAATTCCATGCTCCGCTTGAGGAACGCCGGAAACAGCTTGAAATCGAGATTCCCCGCCTTGAGGCGGAAGTGGACATCTTGAAAGTGAGCAACCTGTCAGCCGAGGAAATCGCTTCCCAAGCAAGCAACCTCTACGACCACTGGCAGACGATGCAGCCCGATGAGAAACGCGGAATCATCGAAATCATCACCGACAAAATCATTGTCGGCAAAGACGAAATCATCATAAACCTCTCCTATTCGCCATCTTCTAAAGATATGGCAAATAGGTGGCGGAAGGGGTG
>JBAXIY010000123.1:0-8053 GCA_037138135.1 Verrucomicrobiia bacterium | reverse complement strand
GCCGCCAGCGTCTGCGGCTCGCTCGGTTCGCTGGAATTAAAATGGAGTCCGCTCGCCAGCGTCTGCGTAGTGATGGCCAGCGGCGGTTATCCCGGCAACTATGCGAAGGGCAAAGTCATCACCGGCCTCGACGCCGCCAATGCACTGCCGCACACGAAAGTTTTCCATGCGGGAACGACTTTGAAAGATAATCAGATTGTGACGAACGGAGGTCGCGTCCTCGGCGTGACGGCTTTGGGAAAAGATTTGAAGGCCGCGCAAGCCGCCGCGTATGCCGCCGTGGAGAAAATCAATTTTGAAGGCGCGCATTTCCGCCGCGATATTGCCGCGAAAGCTTTGTAAGTTTTTACAGTTGCTACCACTGGCGACAGACCGTTAATCGCCGAGGATATAGAAGCCGACGATAAGTAGCGCGCCCAGCACCACACCGCGCACCACGAAGTTGATCAGCCGATTGGCCGTCAACTTGATCCCCTGCCCGCCATTCGCCTGCGCAAAAAGAAATCCACAGCCAAAAAATATGGCGAGGATAACGACGCTGTGCGTGATCCAATGGTGGCCGGTAATTTTCTGCATGCCGGCTTGCACAGCCAGGCTGGATTCTTTGGCGATCACCAACAGACCATTGGCCACGCTGGCGAGCGCGAGTGAAAGCCCGAAGGACGTGGTGTATTTTGAAAGGCCGGAATTTTCCATAAACTTTGTCGTTTAAATTTTATCGTGCGAGCAGACCGGCTTTGACGCCCATCGCAATCACCGCGCCATCGCCTTCCATCATCAACGCAAGCAGGACGATGAGGCTGGCGACCCACAACACGACGCGGCGCGCGTCCTTGCTGGCGGCGAGGTTGCTGGCAGCGGCAATCGGTAAATACGTGACCAGCAGGAGCAGCATGATGACGAGATGTTCTTTCGATTCCATGAAGAAATTATGCGCGAACGGCCACGGGCCTTTCAGGATAATGGCCTTGTCTGACTTGTAGAAATTCACATACCAGTAGCCGCCGACCAAAAAGGCGAACCACATGAAAGCCGCCGCGAGTCGGCTCATTTTACGGACGCGGCAAAGATTGGCTTCGGAAAGATTCAGGACATCGACAAATACCCAGACGGTGGTGATGACGCAAGCGACGCCAAAGAAAACGTGAGCCATCAAAATGAGTTCATTCATAAAAGGGATTTGCTGATTATTTTCATAGACGCACCGTTGGCAATGCAATTATCAAGGCCGCCAGCCAAACCGTGGCGCGCAATCTCCGTCCAAGACAGTTTGCGGTCTGAAATAGTTACAGCCAATTAAAAATTCTGCGGTCGGATAAATTCAGCTTCATTGACGGTCGCCGCTGGCAACGGTAACTTTTCTGCATGATTGATGTCGCAGAAATGCAGCCGCGCGCGGCGATGGCCAAAAATAAATTTGATCCGCTGGCCGCCGAAATTTTCACGCTCAAGAAACAGCTTAACGCCGTCATTCTCGCGCATAATTATCAGGTGCCAGAGATTCAGGACGTGGCGGATTTTGTGGGCGATTCGCTGGGTCTGGCGCAACAGGCGGCCAAGACGAACGCGGATGTCATCGTGTTCTGCGGTGTGCATTTCATGGCGGAGACGGCAAAAATTTTGAATCCAAATAAAATCGTGGTGCTGCCGGACCGCGACGCGGGCTGTTCGCTGGAAGAAAGTTGTCCAGCCTCCGAACTCGCGGCGCTGCAAGCCACGAACCCGAATTTTTGGACGATTGCCTATATCAATTGCAGCGCGGCGGTGAAGGCGTTGTGCGACGTCATCGTGACCAGCGGCAATGCAGAAAAAATTGTCAACGCCGCGCCGAAAGACAAAGATCTGCTGTTTGTGCCGGACGAAAATCTCGGCCAATGGGTGATGGAACAGACGGGCCGTCCGATGACGTTGTGGAAAGGGAATTGTTACGCGCATGTCGAGTTTCAGCGCGACCAAGTGCTGGCGGCGAAGAAACAATTTCCCGACGCAAAGATTGTGGTCCACCCCGAAAGTTTACGCGAAGTGCGCGATTTGGCTGATGCGGTTTGCTCGACGGAGAAGATGATCACGTTCTGCAAAAACGATACGGCGAAGCGGTTTGTCATCGTCACGGAGTCAGGCATCATTCACCGGATGCAAAAAGAATGTCCGGGCAAAGAATTTCTGTGTGCGCCGACGTTTGACGCGCTGCGCGCGCCGACAGACGGCTGCCGATGCAGCGAGTGCAAATTCATGAAGCTGAACACGCTCGAAAAAGTCCGCGACTGCATGAAGAACCTCGCTCCGCGCGTGGAATTATCTGGAGAAATTATCCAACGCGCGCGCCTGCCGATGGGGCGGATGCTGGAAATTTCAGCTAGGCCGATTGCGAACGTCGGATGAGGTTGCGCGAAAAAAGCGGGTTCACCAAGCGATGACCATTTGGAGCTGAAAGACGGTCGCGTGATCAACATCCTTGTGAAAGGTCGGATCCCAGATCATTTGGAAATCGGGTTGGATTTTAATCGTGGGCGTGAGTTGTAGGGCATAAACCGTTTCCAAAACATATTCGTTCTCGTGATAGACGGTTTTGGTCGTAGCCGAAGGCTGGCTCCAGACGAAGCCAACGCCAAGAAAATCATTACTCTTGCGCTGCAACAACAGGTGTCCCATCGGGCCTTGCAAAACAAAACCGCTGCCAACCTGCGCGTCGGCTCCACCAGTCACTTCGGAACCGCCAAAGCCGTAACGTCCAAACCAGCCCCAGGGTGAATCTGAACCCAGTTGTTGCTGAAGATCAACGCACACGCCGCCACCGCTGGTGCCGTTTGCGCCAGCCAAAAATGGCTGGAGCCGATAGACACCCGATCCGAGGTTGAGGAAATCACGCGGCGCGTAACCGAATTCAGCGGGCACAGACCAAGTGTCGCTGTTGTAGTTCACCCACGGCGCGTTACCAGCGGGATTGTCGCCCATCGCAGCACCGGCCAGAGCATACCATTCATCGAGTGGCTGCCATTGGAGATTAAGCCCGAAATTATATTGCGCGAGCGGCAGCACTTGCGAGTGAATGAGGGCGGAATTGAGAAACTTGCCACGACCAGTGCCGGCATAGGCGTTGCCATCGATGTAATTGCGCTGGCTGACCATACCGGCGACGAGCACGATTTCGCCATTGCGCGCGGACTGCTGCCAGGCGAGTTCGGGGACGCGAAAGCCGTTGATGTCGGACCAAATACCGGTGGGGTCGGTGAGCGTGCCGAGGTTGGACTTGGCGGATTCAATTTGGGCGGCGGTCTGGAGTCCGTTCTTCGCTTCAATCTGGGCACTAATCCAGCCGGCACTACCAGCACCGGGCGCATCATACACATTCCACTTGGACTTGAAATCGAGGGTGTAATAATCCATGTCGCTGTGACCTTTCTTCAATCCAGTCAAGCTGACATAGGTGAAGGTCTGGTCCAGCGAGTAACGAAACCCGTAATCTGAAAGTCGGTATTTTACGCGTTGCACCGGATTTTCCAGCGGGGTGAGGAAAAAAAGTGCGCCGGGGCGAATGGCTGAATTCCCAAACTCGTCCACGCCAGCAAGGTAAGGCATGAGCGGCGGCGGCGTGGACGGGAAAAACTGGAATCCATTTGTGTCCGGATGTGACCGTTGCACGATGTCCAAAGGCAGACTGGCACCGGCAGTAGGATTGGGAATTTGTGGTGCCGCGTCACCCGTAGGAGCCAACAAAGACGCGGGGATTTCGGCTTTTGGCACCCTCACGACCCGCCCCAGATTGTCGAACAACAGAAGGTCGCCCGAAGATGAATCCAGTGTTCCTGACGCGGCGATAACAGTCAGAAATACCATTGCCAAAGTTACGATTAACAACCTTTGGGCCAGCTTGTGATTGATTCCAACCATCGGGCAATCGTATTTAAAAATGCCGGGCGGGCAAATAAAAATGGGGGAGTCGGTTGCTCAAACGTCACCAAATCGTAACAAGCAAAATTGAATGAAATTGGCCATAATTGGCGGATGAAAAGAATTGTAGCCATTCTAGCGACCACCGTGTTCGCCGCCAACGCCTTCGCCGGTAACATCACCGTCAAAGGTTCCGATACCCTCGTTGTCCTCGCCCAGAAATGGGCCGAGGTTTACATGGGCCAGCACGCTGATGTGAAAATCCAAGTATCCGGCGGCGGCACCGGCGTTGGCTTTGCCGCGCTCCAGAGCCAGACTACTGATCTCTGCGACGCCTCGCGCCCTATCAAGGCGGCGGAAGTTGGCAACTGTATCAAAGCGTTTCACGCCAAACCGACTGAATATGCCGTGGCGCTGGATGGCCTTTCCGTTTATGTCAATCCGGCTAACTCGGTGAAAGAACTGAGCGTCGCACAAGTCGGCGATATCTTCAGCGGCAAGATTATAAACTGGAAAGAAGTCGGTGGTTCGGATGCGCCCATCACCGTTTACAGCCGCGAAAACAGCTCCGGCACCTACGAGTTCTTCAAAACTCACGTGCTCCAAGGCAAGGACTTTGTCGCGAGTGCCCAAACGATGCCTGGCACAGCGGCCATTGTGCAAGCGGTCGTCAAGGACAAGAACAGTATCGGCTATGGCGGTGCAGCCTACGGCGGCGGCAGCAAGCTGCTTTCAATCAAAGCCAGTGACACCTCACCCGCCATTGCCCCGACGGAGGAAACCGTCATGAATGGAACTTACCCCATCTGGCGGCATCTCTACATTTATGTCAACCCCGCACAGGACAAAGGCGAAATCGCCGCTTACCTTAGTTGGATCCGCAGCGACGACGGCCAGAAATATGTCAAAGATGTCGGCTATTATCCTTTGCCGAAAGCCCTCCGTAGCAATTGATTTGATCGCTGTTCCTCCGACGATCACTCACGCGGGCGGTGCGGATTTCATTGAGAAAACCGTGCCGCCCGCATAAATTTTCAACCACGTGACGCCCAACTCAAATTCCGAAACCCGCCGCACGCCCGGCTGGATGGGCATTCACCGCGGCCACAAGGCGCGACCGGGCGAGTGGCTGGCCGAGAAATTCATCTTCTTCATTTCGCTCTCCACCATCCTGATGGTGTTACTGATTTTCCTGTTCGTAGCGCGCGAGGCCCTTCCGGTTTTCCTTGGCGAGACGAACACGGCGCTGATTCAAAAGCCGATTCCACCGACCGAAATGGACAAACATTCGCCCGCCGAATTGCAGGCCTATCTCGAACTGACACCAGCGCAGTATGCCCAGATGGACAAAGCCACACTGCGGATGCTGATGGATGTAAAAGTCGAGGCGCAGGACGACATCCCGCAAAATTTCCGCAATGATCCCGACGCCCGGATCAACACGACCGAATGGCAATACCTCGTGCAGTCGCACCAATGGAGTGGCTACGACAAACCGGAATACATCTGGCAACCCGTCGGCCAGATCAAAAAATTCAACATCATCCCACTCTTTATCGGCACTTTAAAAATCACCTTGATCGGCTTGTTCTTCGCCGTGCCGCTCGCCGTGGGCGCCGCGATTTATGTTTCCCAACTCGCTCGGCCCCGCGCCCGCGAAATCATCAAGCCCGCCATCGAACTGCTTTCGGGAATTCCCTCCGTCGTGATTGGCGTTTTTGCCTTGCTGGTCATGGCCACTGTGCTGCAAAGCATCTTCCACTACCAGACGCGGCTGAACTCCTTCGTCGCGGGCATCGCACTGGGATTGGCCGTCATCCCCGTCATTTTCTCCATCGCCGAGGATGCACTTACCAGCGTGCCACGCGCCTACACGCACGGCGCGCTCGCACTGGGCGCGTCGCGCTGGCAGACCGCGTGGCAAATTGTTTTACCAGCCGCCCTGCCAGGTGTTTTTGCGGCGACGGTGCTTGGTTTTGGTCGCGCCATTGGCGAAACCATGATTGTCCTCATGGTCTGTTCCGCCAGCGTGGTGTCGTGGAGCATTTTTGATTCGGCCCGCAGTATCACCACGACCATCGCCGCCGAAATGGCCGAAGCCGTCAATGGCGGCCCCCACTACCGAATCCTCTTCATGCTGGGCGCCCTGCTCTTTGCCGCGACTTTCATCTCGAACATGATTGGCGACTTTGTCATCCATCGCTTCAAGTTGAAACTGGAGGGTAAACGATGAACACCGTTACGCCCGGTCAATACCTGCCGGAATCCGCCAGCGACACGACGCGGATAACCCGCCATTTCCGCGCCGAGAAGTTTGATTTCTGGTCATTCTTTTTTTCCGGCCTGACGGGACTCGCCACGCTGTTCATCCTCGGCATTCTCGCGACGATTCTGCTGAACATCGTCGTCAACGGCTGGAGCGCCATCTCCTGGCATTTCGTCTCGACCATTCCCAAGAAAGATTTCTTCGACGCAAACACCACTGGCGTTTTGCCGATGATTGTGGGCACCTCGTTCCGCGTGTTTGTGATGACCATTTTTGTGATTCCCGTAGGCGTCATCACCGCGATTTATCTCACGGAATACGCAGCAAATACTTCCATTATTACGCGCATCATCCGCGCCGCCGTCAATAACCTCGCCGGCGTCCCCTCCATCGTCTTCGGTTTGTTCGGCCTTGGCTTCTTCATCAACTTCGTTGGCAAAAACCTGGATAAGGTGCTGCACAATACCGACGCCGTCTGGGGTCAGCCCGCGCTCATCTGGGCTTCGCTCACGCTCGCAGTCATGACACTACCGGTCGTCATTGTCGCCACGGAAGAATCCTTGAAGGCCATTCCACCCGGCCTGCGTGAGGCCAGCCTCGCGCTCGGCGCGACGAAACTGGAAACCATTTTAAAAATCGTCCTGCCGCAGGCTTTGCCCGGCATCATGACCGGCGGCATTCTTGCAGTCAGCCGAGCGGCGGGCGAAGTTGCCCCGATTCTCTTCACGGGCGTCGCGTATTACATGGCTTCGCTACCGAGTCATTTAAGTGACCAGTTCATGGATCTGGGCTACCACGTTTTCGTGCTATCCACCCAATCGCCAAACATCGAGCAGACGCGGCCAATTCTTTACGCGACCGTGCTGGTGCTGCTCATGCTGACCTTTGCGCTGAACATCGTCGCTATCCTCATCCGCGCCCGGATGCGGAAAAAATTACGGGCGTTGAGCTGAACTTAAAGCAACCCATTCAAGTTATGACTGAAACTGTAATGCCTAAACTCGTTCCACCGGGAATGCCGGCGACCGCGGCCGGTGTTGGCGCGCGGTTTATCGAGATTGAAAACGTTTCGCTCTATTACGGCGCGACGAAGGCGCTGAAAAATATTTCGGCGAAACTGGATGAAAAAGTTGTGACGGCCTTTATCGGACCGAGCGGCTGCGGCAAATCCACTTTACTCCGCTGCCTGAACCGCATGAACGACCTCATTGATAATGTTCGCATTGAAGGCGCGATGCGCATCGGCGGACATGACATTTATGCACCAGATGTAGATGTAATCGAACTTCGCAAGCGCGTGGGCATGGTGTTTCAGAAATCCAATCCCTTCCCAAAATCCATCTACGAAAACGTCGCCTACGGCCTACGGCTTCACGGCGTGAAGAACAAAGCGGATCTGGACACGCGCATCGAGGAGAGCTTGCGGGGCGCCGCTTTGTGGGACGAAGTGAAAGACCGCCTGCATGCCAGCGCGCTCGGTCTATCCGGCGGCCAGCAGCAACGGTTGTGCATCGCCCGCGCCATTGCCATCAAACCGGAAATCATTTTGATGGACGAACCCGCCAGCGCGCTCGACCCCATCGCCACCACCCGCATTGAAGAGTTGATTCTGGAATTAAAAAAAGATTTCACCATCGTCATCGTCACGCACAACATGCAGCAGGCGGCGCGCATTTCTGATTTCACCGCGTTTTTCTATCTCGGCGAACTGGTGGAATTTGACTCCACCGCCAAAATTTTCACCAACCCGTCAAAAAAACAGACGGAAGATTATGTGACAGGCCGGTTTGGTTGAGTTATTTTCTTGGAATTATTTATGGAAAATCATTTCGAATTGGGGCTGGACGCGTTGCGTCAAAAAATCTTGCTCATGGCCAGCCGCGCCGAGACCGCCGT
>JBAXIY010000122.1:0-8150 GCA_037138135.1 Verrucomicrobiia bacterium | reverse complement strand
CGCGCAAAATCCGGCGCGCGCGCGTCGTCGAGCCAGTAATAATAAGTGAACCACGCATTTTCCCGCGCCACCGCAATCAAATCACCCGCGCGCGGATGCTCAATGCCCGCCACGATTTTCTCCGCCTTGCCCAAAATTTTTTTCACGCCGGCAGTTTTTTCCAGAACCTCACGCACGGATTTTTCCAGCGTCGCGTCGTTCAAATAAATGTGCGCGACCTGATGATCCGCCACGGCAAAAACTTTGCTCGCACCGGCATCGAGAATTTCAAGTCCCAATTCTTCTTTGATCGTCAGCCAGCCTTGCTCGCGGAAAATCCGATTGAGATGAACCGGCGTGTCTACGTTCGTGATGCCGTATTCGGAAAGCAAAATAACTTGCACGCCGCGCTCGGCAAAAAAATCCAGCAAGTCGCCGACGATGGCATCAATCTCGTGCAGGTCGCGAAGGATTTTTGGATTTAGATTCCCCGAAGCGTCGTAAGTCCCGTGCCGTTGCAAGTTGTAATCGAGGTGCGGCAGGTAAATCAGGTTCAGCGTGGGCAAATATTTATTTTCAATCCACTTTCCGGATTCGGCAATCCAGCGCGACGCGGCATCGGCCTTGCCTTGCGGCGAATCCACGCCCGCTGCGGGACCCCAGAAACTGAAGAAGGGAAATTCGCCCAAATCCTTTTTGATTTCCTCGCGGATGGAATACGGCCAGGAATAAACGTCAAAAAATTTCCGGCCATCGGCGGGATACATCGGGCGTGGCGTGATGGAATAATCCACGCTGGAATACATGTTGAACCACCAGAAGCAATTGGCGAATGCGGAGTGCGGAGTGTGGAGTGCGGAGTTCTCACGCAACGCGTCCCAGATTTTTTGACCGTGGACGATGTGATTGGACTGTTTCCAAAAATGGACTTCGGAAAGCCCGCGGTTGAACCAGCCGTTGCCGACGATGCCGTGTTCCGTCGGCGTTTTGCCGGTGAGATAATTGGATTGCGCGGTGCAAGTGACAGCAGGAAACGCGGGCGCGATGTGCGCGAGCGCGCCGCGCTTGCGGAATTCCGCGATGCGCGGCGTGTGTTCGCCGATGAGCGCTTCGGTGAGGCCGACAACATTGATGACGGCGAGGCGATTCATTTTCTGCGGGTGCGCAGTTCCGCGACGGCCAACGCAATGATGCGCGGATCCATTTCGTGGACTTCAATTCCGCGTCCGATTTCGTTGAGCAGCGTGATGGTCAGCTCGCCGCCAAGATGTTCGCGGAATTCCTCAAGTCCCAAGAGTAGTGTCGGGAGATTGGCATTGTCGGCGTTGAGCAACTCATCGGCGAACAGTTTGAAGCCAAGCTTTTCCAGTAAGTTCAAAATGCGGGCGGCGGATGCGGGCTTGAGCAACCCGATTTCACGTGAATAAATCACGTCGAGAGCCAACCCGATAGCAACGGCCTCGCCGTGAGAAATGTTGAAGTGCGAAAGCTGTTCCAGTTTATGCGCGGCCCAATGTCCGAAATCGAGCGGCCGCGCGGAGCCGATTTCAAAGGGATCACCACCCCCGGCGATGTGGTCGAGATGCAATTCGGCGCAGCGGCGGATGAGCCGCTTCATCGCGGCTGGCTCGAATGCAGCAAGTTTTCCAGCGTCGCGTTCCAATTCTGTAAAAAATGCGGCGTCGCGAATGCAGGCGACTTTCACGGCCTCAACGTAGCCAGCACGCTTGTCGTCCGGTCCGAGCGTGCTGAGAAAATTGAAATCGTTGATGACGGCGAATGGTGGGGCAAAGGTGCCGACAAAATTTTTCTGGCCGAAAGCATTCAGGCCATTTTTCACGCCGACGCCGGAATCTGCCTGACTCAACGTGGTGGTGGGAATGCGGACGTGGCGCACACCGCGATGGGCGGTGGCGGCGGCAAAACCAGCGACGTCCAGCAGCGCGCCACCACCGACGGCGAGGAGATAGGAATGCCGGTCAATGTGATGGCGGTGAAGCTGCGAATGGATTTCGTGGACAAGTGTGTCGGAATTTTTTGAGCGTTCGCCGCCGCAGGCGAACAAGGGCGAGCGAACGAGGTGGATTTTTCCCGGGTGAACGGAAAAATAATTTTCGATTTGTTGCGCCAGACCCGGCAACGCTTGGGCGAGTGAATCTTCCAAGACGACGAGTGTTTTGCGCAGGCCGGTGGCGGCAAGCGTGTCGCGCAAAATTAAGTTGTCCGGCGCGAAAACATTTTCGGTGAAGAAAACGCGCAGTTGCCAGCCGACTTGAATGGAGCGCTCGATGACAGACACGACTTCAATCTGAACGCGCGTCGGATTTTTACGAGAATTAATTTAATTTGATTGTTCCTGTCGCCGCTGAAATCACGCCGACTACTGCAAATCGCCCGCAGTAATCAGATGAGGTTAGGTCTTGTTAATTGGTTTATTTTTCACTGGCTGACGTTGGCGGTCAGTGGTTCCAAATTAGCGGGCTTGGTATGCGATTTTTCCAAAATCGGAAAGGATTGCTCGAGCGTCGGCGGCTCTTCGTCGTCTCCCAACAATAATGGGATTACTTTTTCCTCGGGAATTCGCATGCTATAAAATGAGCGATAAATAAAAATCAGCGCGACGATGGTAAAAAACATACCAATGACCGTTTTCAATGACTGGTTGGACATGGTCACCGCGATCTCGACGGCGAGCAGCCCGAACAGGGTGGTAAATTTAATCACGGGATTTAGCGCCACGGATGAGGTGTCTTTAAAGGGATCGCCGACGGTGTCGCCGATGACGGTGGCGGCGTGTAGGTCTGTGCCTTTCTCGCGCATATCGACTTCCACAATTTTTTTGGCGTTGTCCCACGCGCCGCCGGCGTTGGCCATAAAAATAGCCTGATATAAACCGAAGAACGCGATGCCGATTAGATAGCCGATGAAAAAATACGGATCGAAGAACGCCAGCCCCAAGGCGAGGCTGAAGATGACGATGAAGATATTCCACATGCCTTTTTGCGCGTAGACGGTGCAGATGCGGACGACTTCCTTGCTATCTTTTTCCGAAGCGGTCGTGGCGTCGAGTTGCATGTTTTCCTTGATGTAAACCACGGCGCGATAAGCACCGGTCACGACGGCCTGGGTGGAAGCGCCAGTGAACCAATATATCACCGCGCCGCCCGCGAGCAGGCCAAGAATTATTTCCGGCTGAACGAGGCTTAGGTGGTTGACTACATTGCCGAATTTATTTTCCAGCAGCATGATGATGCCGAACACCATGGTTGTGGCGCCGACCACGGCGGTGCCGATGAGCACGGGTTTAGCGGTGGCTTTGAAGGTATTGCCGGCGCCGTCGGCCTTTTCGAGGAGATATTTGGCGTTTTCGAAATCGGGTTTGAAGCCATAGTTTTTCTTGATGTCGTCGCGAATGCCGGCGCGACCTTCAATCTGGCTTAATTCGTAAACGGATTGGGCGTTGTCGGTCACTGGGCCGTAACTATCCACCGCAATGGTCACCGGGCCCATGCCCAGAAAGCCGAAGGCGACGAGGCCGAAGGCGAAGATGGGCGCGGCGAAGGCGAATTTTTCCGGCATGATGACCAGCAACGCTGGGTTATGGGAGAAATGATAGGAGACGAACATCAGCACGATGATGACCAAGCCCATCCAGAAGGCTGACATGTTGCCAGCCACCATGCCGGACAAAATATTCAGCGAAGCGCCGCCGTGTTTGGAGCAATTGGTCACTTCCTTGACGTGCATAGATTTCGTGCTGGTGAAGATTTTGGTGAATTCCGGAATCAGCGCGCCGGCCACCGTGCCGCAACTGATAATGCAGGACAGCACCCACCATAGGTCGGGATGAATGCCCGGTTGATTAACGAGCAGCGCATGGCTGGCAACGAAAGTGACCGCGATGGACAACCCAGAGGTAATCCAGACGAGGTGTGTCAGCGGCGCTTCAAAATCAAAGTCCTTCAAATGGTCGAACTTGAGGTTGTTGAAAATGTTGTTCAGGAAATAGGACGCCAACGACGTCGCCACCATCAGCGCCCGCATGGCAAAAAGCCAGATAATCAAGGTGGCACAAACCGGCGCGTTCGCTACCAAGGCCAACGCGAGAAAGGAAATTAAGGCCACGCCGGTGACGCCGTAAGTTTCAAAACCATCCGCCGTCGGCCCCACGCTGTCGCCGGCATTATCACCGGTGCAATCGGCGATGACGCCGGGATTTTTCGGATCATCTTCCGGTAATTTGAAAACGATTTTCATCAGGTCGGAGCCGATGTCGGCAATTTTTGTGAAAATCCCGCCGCAGATGCGCAGCACCGTCGCCCCGAGCGATTCGCCAATGGCGAAGCCGATAAAGCACGGGCCAACCAATTCGCGCGGTAGGAACGCGAGAATGCAGATCATGAAAAACAATTCCACCGACACCAGCAGCAGGCCGACGCTCATGCCGGATTTCAGCGGAATCAGGAGCGTCTGCAGCGGTTTGCCCCGCAACGCTGAAAAGGCCGTGCGCGAGTTGGCCACCGTGTTGATGCGGATGCCAAACCACGCCACGCCGTAAGAACCAAGTATGCCCAGCACCGACGCCAGCAGAATAACTCCGCCATTGCGCAGCAGTGTGCCATGGCTCAATTGGTTTTCCGGATCTTGCCAGGGCAGACCTATGAAATAATAAACCATACACGCCGCAATCAGCAGCCAGAGGATGAATAAAAATTTACCCTGCTGTAGCAAATAGGTCTTGCAGGTCTCCCAAATCATATTCGAAACCGCGCTCATACTGGCATGCACCGGCAACGCCTTCGTCTGCGAGTATTGCACCAGTCCAAAAGCCGCCCCCAACAGGCAAACAAACAAGCCCAGATAGAGCACTGCCACGCCACTTAATCCGCCTAACCCGGTAAATGTGACCTGCGTAAGATCGGGAATGGTTATGCTCGACTCGCCGGCCGAAGCCTTGGTGGCCAAAGCAATTACGCCCATCGCAACCAAGAACCATACGGTTTTTTTATTAGTGTTCATAAAGTTTTTAACAGCTTTCGCAATCATACCTTATTCTACTACACATGCCTCTGGCTGGCTTTTTTTTGGCAATTTGTAGACTGATTTAAACCGCCGGTCTGCGGGGTGGCGCGCATTTAACCTTGTCGCTCCGCGGCGTATTTTCCATGCTGCTGAACGAAATGGTCGAACATACCGTCGCCACCTTAAACAAACCCGATGCCGCGCTCGAAATGACGCTGCGTCCGTCGCTCTTTTCTGATTTCACCGGCCAGCCGAAAGTGAAAGAGCGACTGGAAATCGCGGTTGAAGCCGCCAAGCAGCGCGGCGAGGCGCTCGATCACATCCTGCTTTCCGGCCCGCCCGGTTTGGGCAAAACCACCATCGCCAACATTCTCGCGAAAGCGATGGGTGCCAGCGTAAAGGCCACGAGCGGCCCGACGATTGAAAAAGCCAGCGACCTCGCCGGCTTGCTCACGAATCTCGAAGAAGGGGATGTGCTGTTCATCGACGAAATTCATCGCCTGCAAAAAACCATCGAGGAATATCTCTATCCGGCGATGGAGGATTTCAAATTGGACATCATCATCGACCAAGGCCCGAACGCCCGCAGCGTGCGCCTGAATCTCCCGCGCTTCACGCTCATTGGCGCGACGACGCGCAGTGGGCTGTTGAGCGCGCCGTTGCTCACGCGCTTCGGCATGCGCGAGCGGCTGGATTATTATTGTGCGGCCGACTTGGATAAAATCGTTCTGCGCTCGGCAAATTTACTGAACGTCGAAATCGATCCCGCCGGTGCGCACGAAATCGCCCGGCGCAGTCGCGGCACGCCGCGCATCGTGAACAATCTGCTTCGCCGCGTGCGCGATTACGCGCAAGTTCGGCACGACGGGCGCATCACGAAAGAAGTCGCCGACAAGGCGCTGGCGATGCTGGAGATTGACGAGAACGGCCTCGACGAAATGGACAAGCGCATCCTCGAAACCATCATCGTGAAATTTGGCGGCGGGCCGGTCGGCGTGAATTCGCTCGCCGTCGCCGTCGGCGAGGAACCGGACACAATTGAAGAAGTTTACGAGCCGTATCTTATTATGGAAGGCTACCTGAACCGCACGCCGCAAGGCCGCATCGCCACGGAGTTGAGCTACAAAAAGCTCGGCTTGAAACCGGCAGCGGGAAATCAGTCGAAACTTCTCTGACGGCATGAAGGCGGCCAAACTTTGGATTTGGTTGTCGGTGCTCGCGAGTCTGGCGGGCTGGAGCTTATCGGCGGTCGGACAATTGAACCGCGTGGGTTACGCTATTTTCTTTGGGCTGGTCGCCGTGGTTTTCTTTTTCTGTCGCGGCAAAATTCATTTTAATTTTCCGCCGCCCAGAAAATTGCTCCGCCGTTTCCGCCGCCCCCTGCCGCTGGCGTTTGCAGTGTTGGCGCTGCTGGTCTTGGTCGGTGGCGTGATGTATCCGCCCAGCAATTATACCGGACTGAACTATCGTTTGGCGCGCACGCTCCAATGGCTCGCGCATGACGGCTGGTTCTGGATCCACACGCCAGTTTTCCGCATGAACGACCGCGCCTGCGGCATCGAATGGCTCTCCGCGCCGCTGCTGCTGTTCGCGAAATCCGACCGCGCGCTATTCCTGCTCAACTTCATTCCGTTCCTGCTCCTGCCGGGATTGGTGTTTACCGTCTTCACGCGGCTCGGCGTGCGCGCGCGTGTGGCGTGGCAATGGATGTGGCTTGTGCCCACCGGCTATGATTTTCTGCTGCAATCGGCCGGTATCGCCAATGACACTTTTCCCGCCGTCTATGCGCTGGCAATGCTGGCGTTCGGTTGCCGCGCGTGGGTCTCGCGCCAACCGGCGGACTTGTGGTTTGCCATTTTGGCCGGCGCGCTGCTGACCGGCGCGAAGGCCAGTAACATTCCGCTGCTGCTGCCGTGCGCCGTCTTGATTTTTCCGCTCCTGCCCATTTTGCTGCGTCGCTGGAAGACGACCGCGCTCGTGCTGTTGCTCGGCGCGGCGGTCTCCTTTTTGACGACGGCGGCGTTGAACATTTATTACATCCACGACTGGTCCGGCCTGTCCATCGAGCGCGCGGGGATGAACATGAAAAATCCCCTCGTCGGCATCTGGGGCAATACGCTGCTGCTATTGCTGAACAATTTTCTGCCGCCGCTGTTTCCGCTGGCGGGCTGGTGGAACACGCACATCCTGTCCATCCTGCCACAATTTCTGACAGTGCCGATGCTGGCGAACTTTGAGCCGGGCTTTCATCTGCTGCCGGAAGTGCCCACGGAAGACTGGGCGGGCTTTGGTTTCGGTTGCTGTCTGCTGCTGCTTGTTTCTATTCCCGCCGCATTCTGGCTGCGCCGTTCCGCTGGAAATAATTCTTTGCCGCTGGCCATTCCTGAAAAATTGCGGCTGTGCGTGCTGGCTGCACCGTGGATTGCGCTGCTCGTTTACACGTTGAAATCTGGAATGGTCACGCCCCACCGCATCATCGCGCCCTACTATCCGCTGCTGTTACTGGCGCTGTTACAAGGCGCCGGCCAGTCACAAGTCGTCCGCCGCTGGTGGTGGCGCGGGCTGGTCGGCGGCGTGCTGGCGCTGGCTTTGGTCGTGCTGGTGATTTCACCGGATCGACCACTGTGGCCGGCCAAAACCATTTTGTCCAAGGTGGTGACCGCGCATCCCGAACAGCGGGCAACGGCGCGGGCGCTGCAAGTTTACGCGGTCTATGCGCAACGTCCCGATGCGCTCGCCGCTGTGCGTGAACTGCTACCGCCGGGCGTGAAAGTCATCGGCTTCATCGGCACGGAAGACGATTGCGACATCTCATTGTGGCGACCGTTCGGCAGTCGGCGCGTGGAACATTTTCTATTGAGCGATTCGCCGGAGTTTATGCGCCAGCGGGTTCAATACGTCATTGTCGGTGGCTTCAACTTGGAGTCGCATGGCCAGACGATTGAAGGCTGGCAGCAGCGCCATGGCGCAGAACTGGTCAGCACAACCAATGCACTATTGAAAATCACCGAGGGCGTGCAACCGTGGTATCTCGTGCGGTTCAAGCCGGAATAATCCATCGCTTTGACCGCGCTTCAAAACGTCTCGGGCGGCGCGGCCCGCTTGCGATCACGCCACCAACGCCAGATGACCCAGAGCACAGGCACAAT
>JBAXIY010000121.1:0-8301 GCA_037138135.1 Verrucomicrobiia bacterium | reverse complement strand
TCGCGGCGCAGCGCGGGAAGACCTTCGTCGGACGTGCCCTTGAACGCGGGATCGCCCCACGGGCCGCTGCAATCATAGACGCGCACGGGTTTGTTCGGGCGCACGTCGCATTCACTGATCGTGGTGGGCGAGAGCTGAATCTGTCGCATCGGCACGCGGATGTCGGGGTGTAACTGGCCTTCGACGTAAACGCGTTTGGAGGCGGGCAATTGCTCGCTGCTGTGCGGTTCGAACGATTCTTTGGATGCGATCATAATTTATTAAATGGTTTTGAACGGGAACCGGAAAGCGCTTTGGTAAGGCGCGTAGCGTATTGGCCGCCACGCAGTGGCTCCATGCGCCGGCATTATCCGGATCAAGTTCACGGGTCATTGACGCTCGCGCGTCAAACTCTCAGCGTCACCCACGAGGTGATTTGGCTCCCCGAACACTGTTAGGCTAGGGCGAACGGGTGACAGCGTCAAGCCGCTGGCGCGGGTAATTCAGAGGTGCAAAACGTATTTGGCGACGTTGAAAAAAATCACGATGCCCGTCACGTCCACCAGCGTGGCGACGAACGGCGCGGAGCACACCGCCGGATCAAGCCGGATCAAGCGCAGGAACATCGGTAGCATAGCGCCGACGAGGCTGCCCCAGAGCACGACGCACACGAGACTGATGCCGATGGTCAGCGCCAGCATGGGATAATTCTCACCGTAGCCGTTGGGTCCGGCCAAGTGCAGGAATTGCCAGAGGAATACGCGCGCGATGCCGACCACCGCCAGAATGCTTCCAAGCAAAGCGCCCGTGGCTAGTTCACGCCGCAGGACTTTCCACCAATCACGCAACAGCACATCCTGCAACGCCATCGCACGGATGATGAGCGAGGTGGCCTGCGAACCGGAATTGCCGCCGCTCGACAAAATGAGCGGCACAAAGAACGCGAGCACGACGACTTCCTGAATTTCGCCGCCGTAATTCTGCATCGCGACGGACGTGAACATTTCGCCGATGAACAAAACGGCGAGCCATGGCGCGCGTTTCTTGACCATCTCGAAAATTCCCGTCTTGAGATACGAGGTCTCGAGTGCCGCCACACCGCCGAGCTTTTGCATGTCCTCGGTCGCCTCCCGTTCCGCGACATCGAGAACATCGTCCACCGTCACCACGCCGACCAGCACGTCATTCGAGTCCACGACGGGCAACATCGTCACGTCATATTTCTTGAACGCGGCGACGGCGGTTTCCTGATCATCCGTCGCGCGGAGAAAAATTAGCTGGTTCTCCAAAAGTTCCAGAACCGAAGCTTGCGGCGGGGAAACCACGATGTTGCGCAGCCGCACAAAATCTACAAGCCGACCTTTACTATCCGTAACGTAAAGTTGGTTCATTGTCTCACGCTTCTGATTTTCGCGACGCAACTGCGCGAATACTTCTGCCACCGTCCAATTCTGCTGCACCGCGACATATTCCGGCGTCATGCGGCGACCGATGGAATGTTCAGGATAACCCAAAAGTTCCGTCGCGATCTTGCGTTGCTCGGGATTCAGCAGCGCGAGCAATTTATGCGTGACGGCGGCCGGAAGTTCTTCGAGCAGCGCGGTGCGGTCGTCCGGGGCGATGTCATTGAGGATTTGCGCGACCTGTTCGCTGCCGAGCGCCTTGAGCGCACTTTCCTGATCCGCCAGCGGCAGATATTCAAAGACCTCGGCGGCCAGAGCGCGCGGCAACAGACGCAGCAGCACGGCCTCGTCGCCGGGATGCAGATCGTAAAAAATTTCCGCGATGTCCGCGGCTGGAAAATTACAAAGAATCTCGCGCAACTGCGTGAAGTCGCGCCGCTCGATCAGCTCTTTCAGTTCCGGGCCAAGGAGATTTCCAATCACGCTGCCAGTGAAACGAATTTTTCCAACCCGTGCAAAACAAAACGCCGGGCCGCGCAAAGCGGAACTGCGTTTTTAATTGGTAGATCAATTTTTCAACGCGGCTCTTTTCTTTTCCAGCGAATCTTTCAGCTGCGGCAGCAAGATTTCCAGCCGCGAATAGAATTTGTCCACGTTGCCTTCGCCGGTCGTCGTCATCAGCGGTAGGGCCTGTAGTCCGGCTTTCTTGGCCCAGAACGCATCTGACGTCGGATCGTAAACTACGTCCCAATAAATTTTAAGCGCCTGCAACTGCAGCGGCTTCCGGGCCTCCGGGGCAGCAGCTTCAGCCTTTTTCTCAAGCACCCGCCCCCAGCCAACCTGCGCGCGGTTGCGCAGGCCAGCGCTGGCGAAGCGGGAATTAATCACTTGCGCATAGGCATTGGTCGCCGCGTCCAGCGCGCCGAGTTGCAGATAGCAGTCGCCCAATTCGCTGCCGGCGAGCGCTCCCAATTCATTCGTCAAATTGGCCGCACTAATCTGCGCAAAAACATTCGTCGCCAATTCAAAGTTCGCCAAAGGCCGGCTGGTGTCCGGCGGATCCAGCCGCATCAACACGCCGCCGTAGGCGAACATCGCCTGCGTCGCCAGCGGGGGCGGACAATTCGTGTCGGCCAGCATTTTAATGAGGTAATTTTTGGCATCGTCGAAACCCAATCGCCCCACCGCCGCGCGGCTCGCCATCAACTGCGCTGGATAAATCAGCGTGGAGTTTTTCCACGTCGGCGTCTGGTAGATCAGCTCGTAATTCGTCTCCGCACCGATAAAGTTTCCAGCGCGATAAAACGAATCCGCCACCCACCACTGTGCCAGCGGCGCGAGGTCGTTCGTCGGAAACTGCGTGACGAAGGTGGTGAAAAGTTGCAGGGCGTTGGTCTCGCGCCCGGCCTGATAGTTGGCGTGGCCCAGCGCGTATCGCACCTGGGGCAACAAGTCGTTTGTGGGATGACGATCAAGCCAGCCGGCGTAATTCGTGATGGCCGACGGCCAGTCCTGTCCGCGCTCGAACGTCCGCGCAACCGCCAACTCCACCTGCGGGGTCAGCGGCGAATCGGGAAACTGCCGGACAAATTCCTGAAATACTTCGCGCGCTTTTTCCGGCCGCCCAAAATCCGAGAACGCCTCGCCCGCCAGCAGCATTCCGTTGTCAGCCAGATCACTCGTCGGAAAATTCCGAAGCAACTGCTGCATCGCGGATTCCGCGCCCGCCAGATCTCTCAGCTTCAAGTCCGCCCGCAAAATCTGGTAGTGTGCGCGGTCGCCCAGCGATGTGGCCACCTGTGGAAATTTCTCGAATCCGTTCAGCACAGCAAAATAATTTTGTCGAGCGCCGGTAAAATCGCCGAGCATAAACAAGGCGTCGCCGGTCTTAAATTTTGCCAGTGCCTGATCGGCGGAAACCGGGAGCCGCTGCGCTGCCGCGCGAAAATCCACGAGACTTTCCGCATATCGTGACGCCTGCCAGTTGCACCAACCGCGATCCAAACATGCCTTACCCGTCAGCGGGCTGTTTGCAAAAGCGCCGATGAACCGGTCGAAATTCGTCTGCGCCGCCGCCAGTTGATCGGCCGATGAGGTCGCGAGAAAGTCCTTCAGATGCAATTCCCCCAGCGTGAGCAGCACCAGTTCCGCCACCGGCGAATTGGGAAACTGGGCCAGATATTTTTCCAGGCTGGCTGCCGCATTCGAGCCATCGCCCTGCGCCGCCGCCAGCGCGGCGATTTTCAAAACCGCCTCACGCTGGCGTTCCACCGGCGCGCCATTGGTCAGATTTTCCATCCACGCCCCCAGCGCGGCGGCGGGCAGTTGTTTTTTTTCCAACGCGGAGGCGTGCATCGCCACGCTGTCAGCCATGTGCCCGATGTTTTTGGCTGATTCCATCAAATTGGTCGTGACAACCAACGCCGCATCGAGGTTGTTCTGTGCGAGCTTGACTTGATAAAGCAAATTCAGCCGCTCCCAATCCTGCTCGGGTGCGAGCGCTTTCAGATCCAGCAACTCCAGGTATTTTCCCGCGGCCGTAAAATTGTGCTGCGCCAGTTTTCCTTGAGCCAGCGAAAGCCGTCCGTTAATGACCAGCGCATTGTTCGGGTCCAGCGCGGCCGCGCGCGCAAAAATACCGTTCGTGGCTTCAAGCAGCGCGTCGTGGCGCGACCAGTCAGGGAACTGCGCATATGCCGCCGCAGCCTCGACTACAGCGGTCAGCCGCAACGGCGAATCGGGAAAGTTTTTGGCCAGCGTGGAAAAAGTTGCGGCGGCGTTGGTGAAATCTCCTTTGGCAAATTGTGACTCGCCTAGCCAGTAAACGTAAGCATCCGCCAAACCGCCCGCCCCATCCGCGTGCCCCGTCAGCAAATCAGCGGCGGCGGCAAATTTACCTTGTTTGAACTGCGCCTGTGCCTGCGCCAGAATTACCGCCGGAATCCGGGCGGACTTAGAGAAACGCTGGGCAAACTGTGCGAATTCCGTCTCCGCGCGATTCCAATTTTCATCCTGAAATGTCGCCATGGCTGCCGCAAACGCGCGTTCCTCCCGCGTATTGGCAGCAAACATCTGCGCCCCGCCCAGAACCAAAATGAGCAGAATCAAAAGTCGTTGCCGCAGTAAAGCCATGCATCAAATCTAAACGACAGCGCGAAGCTACAAAAGCGGGAAATCAACAAGCGTCTCAACCCAGCACGCTTTTCAGATAATGCCCCGTGAAGCTCGCGGCGCAGTGGATGATTTTCTCCGGCGGGCCTTCCGCCACGATCTTTCCGCCGCCGGAACCGCCTTCCGGGCCGAGGTCAATGATCCAGTCCGCTGTTTTGATTACGTCCAGATTATGTTCGATGATGAGCAGCGTGTTGCCGGTGTTGCGTAGACGAAATAAAACTTCAAGCAGCTTCGCCACGTCATGGAAATGCAGGCCGGTGGTCGGCTCGTCCAAAATGTAGAGCGTGCGGCCCGTCGCCTTGCGGGTCAATTCCGTCGCCAGCTTCACTCGCTGCGCCTCGCCGCCGCTCAACGTCGTCGCCTGCTGTCCGAGCCGGATATAACCGAGACCGACTTCGGCCAAAGTCAGCAACGGATCGTAAATTTTTGGCACGGCGCGGAAAAATGTCACCGCCTCCTCCACCGTCATGTCCAGAACATCAGCGATGTTCTTCCCTTTGTAGGCGATCTCCAGCGTCTCGCGGTTGTAGCGCTTGCCATTGCACGCTTCGCAAACCACATAAACGGCGGGGAGAAAATTCATTTCAATCTTCAGCACGCCGTCGCCTTCGCATTTCTCGCAGCGTCCGCCTTTGACATTGAAACTGAAACGTCCCGGCTCATAGCCGCGCACTTTTGCGGCGGGAAGTTTGGCGAACAGGTCTCGGATGTGATTGAACATCCCGGTGTAAGTCGCCGGATTGCTGCGTGGGGTGCGACCGATGGGCGATTGGTCGATCACGATCACTTTGTCGAGCGATTCGAAGCCTTTAAGCGCCTTGTGTTCACCGGGCCGTTCCTTGGAACCGAAAAATTTCCGGAACAGCGCGCGGCGCAAAATGTCGTCCACGAACGTGGATTTGCCGGAACCGCTCACACCCGTGACACAGGTGAACGTGCCGAGCGGAATCCGGACGTCAATGTTCTGAAGATTGTTTTCCGTGCAACCGAGCAATTCCAGCCAGCCTTTCTCTTCCGTGGGAACATTGCGTTTTTTGGGAACTTCGATTTTAAGTTCGCCGGTGAGGTATTGGCCGGTAAGCGATTTCTTGCTCGCCAAAATATCCGGCAAGGTTCCCGCCGCGACCAACTCGCCGCCATGAACTCCCGCGCCGGGGCCGAGATCCAAAATGTAATCCGCCGCGCGAATCGTGTCCGCATCGTGTTCGACAACCAGCACCGTGTTGCCCAAATCACGCAGGCCCTTCAACGTGGCGAGCAAGCGGTCGTTGTCGCGCTGGTGCAGGCCGATGCTCGGCTCGTCCAGAACGTAGAGCACGCCGACGAGCGCCGCGCCGATCTGCGTGGCGAGCCGGATGCGCTGCGCCTCGCCGCCACTCAACGTGCCGCTCTCGCGATCCAGCGTGAGGTAGCCGAGGCCGACGTTCCGCAAGAAGCCGAGGCGCGCGCGGATTTCTTTGATGACTTCGGCGGCGATCTTCAATTCAAACTCCGTCAGCTTGAGCGCGGCAAAGAATTCATCCGCTTTTTCCACGGACAACGAGCAAACGTCCATGATGGACAGGCCGGGGATTTTGATTTTCGATTTCTTGTTTTTGAACTGCGAAGTAAATCCCTCGCCGCCCAGCGTCACCGCCAGAATTTCCGGCTTCAACCGCTTACCATTACACGCGTCGCAGAATTGCGGAGCCATGTAAGCGCGGAGTCGGTTGCGGATGAATTCGCTCTCGCTGTCGGTCGCCAGGCGTTCGAGGTTCGGCAGCACGCCTTCAAACGGCCGCGTGATGCTGCTGACCTTGCCCCCGCGCCAGAATTTGAATTCAATGTCGTCCTCGCCGGAACCGTGGAGCAAAACTTTTTTGAAATCCTCCGGCAAATCTTTGTAAGGCGTCTCGGTGCTGACGTTGAAGTGCGCGGCAATCGAGCGCAGCATCGCCTTGTAATAGATGATGAGCCGCTTGCCCGCACGCCGCCACGGTTGGATGGCGCCGTCGAGTGGCAGTTCCATGTCTGGCACCACGAGCGCCTCGTCGAAAACCATTTTCTGGCCGAGGCCGTGACATACGGGACACGCACCGGCAGGCGCGTTGAAGGAAAAATGTTTCGGCGTCGGCGGGTCATAGCTCTTGCCGGTCGCAGGCGAACACATCTTGTTTGAGTGCAGGGTTTCGATCCACTGCGTCGCGTCCGTCGCCATCGGTGGCTGGTGCAGGGTGAACATCACGCCTTCTCCCAACCGCAGCGCCGTCTGGACGGAATCGCCAAGGCGCACGCGGATTTTTTCGTCAATCACCAGCCGATCCACAACCGCCTCGATGTTGTGAAATTTCTTTTTATCGAGCTTGATGCGTTTGTTCTCGTCGCCGAGTTCGAGCATTTCGCCGTCCGCGCGCACGCGCACGAAGCCTTCGCGGGCGAGACGCTCGAACACATCACGGAATTCGCCTTTTTGCCGACGCACGACGGGCGCAAGCAGCATGATTTTGGTTTTCGGCGGCAGCGCGAGGATTTTATCCACGATGTCGCTGGTGCTCTGCGTGGAAATGGGCACGCCGGTTTCCGGACAATGCGCCTGACCGATATGCGCGTAAAGCAAGCGCAGGTAATCGTAAATTTCTGTGGTGGTCGCAATGATGGAGCGCGCGTTGCTGCCGGAACTGCGCTGTTCAATCGCGATGGCTGGCGACAAGCCTTCGATAAAATCTACGTCTGGCTTCTGCAACTGATCGAGGAACTGGCGTGCATAGGCGGAAAGGCTTTCGACGTATTTGCGCTGACCTTCGGCGTAAATCGTGTCGAAGGCGAGCGACGATTTGCCGCTGCCGCTCAGGCCGGTGACGACCACCAGCTTGTCGCGCGGGATTTGCAGCGTGAGGTTCTTGAGGTTATGCTCGCGTGCGCCGCCGATCTTGATGAACTCTTTGCTCATGGTTGTGAATTTCCCGTCGAAACGAAAAATCACCCTACGCCACGCGGCGAAAAAAGCAAAGCCGGAGTTGTCCAAATAAAATTCGCCGCCGGAATAATCCGGCGACGATGACAGAAACAATCCGCTTTTAGTTAAGGTATCCGCACCAGCCGGTAGAAACGCATCGGGCCGAGGGGTGCCGATTGCGAACCATTGTCAGTGAAGGTCGAAACGCCGCTTACCGTGGTGGTGACCGGATTGGTGATAGTATTCCACGCGGCGGTGAGATTAGTTTTCCACTGCACCTGATACTGCGCGCCGCTGGTGACCGACCACGACATCTGAAGGCCAGCACTGGTGGCTTTGACGCCAATAATCGCCAAGCTCGGCAGGACTGAATTGGTTGAATTACCATGGTCAAAATCCACCTCGACCGCGTAATTGACCGTGGAAGCGTTGGTATTCTGCACGCCCAGATAATACGTCACGCCCGGAATGATATACGGCCAGCTCGCCGCGTTGGTATTCAAGATAGAGGGACTGGACGTGTTGCCAGTTGAATTGGAGACCAGCTTGACGTCTCCGCCATTCAATATGGTCGGCGGATAGTTAGTGCTGAACCAGACATTGACCGGCAATGTGGCAAACAGCAGCAGGTTGGTGGCGAAGCTGGCATTAGTCGGCACGGTATAGGAATACCAATCCAGACTGCCAGCGAAGACATTGTTGGTTTGGGGAATGCCGCCAACCAGATTGCCGACGATGTTAGCGGTGGCTGCGGGCAAATTCGTATTGGCAAAGGTGAATTCCAACTGCCAGCTCAACAGCGTGGCGTTA
>JBAXIY010000120.1:0-8391 GCA_037138135.1 Verrucomicrobiia bacterium | reverse complement strand
AGATTCAGGCGAACATGGATCCGAAGCACCGCGACCGCATCGCGTTCATCCGCGTTTGTTCCGGCAAGTTCGACCGCGACATGACCGTGCATCATTCGCGCTCCGAAAAGAAAGTCCGCCTTTCCAGTTCGCATAAACTTTTCGGCAACGAACGCGAGACCGTGGACGAAGCGTATCCCGGCGACGTCATCGGCTTGGTCGGTCACGACAGCTTTGGCATCGGCGACACGCTCACGACCGATCCAAAAATTCTCTACAAGGAAATTCCGCGCTTCACGCCGGAAGCCTTCTCGTATCTGCACAATCCGAATACCGGGAAATACAAACAATTCCGTCAGGGCCTCGACCAGTTGTTGCAAGAGGGCGTTATCCAAGCGCTCTATCTGCGCAATTCGTCCATCAAGACGCCGCTGCTGGCCGCCGTCGGACCGCTGCAATTTGAAGTGGTGCAGTTTCGTCTTGAAAGCGAATACGGCGCGGAATCCCGCCTCGAACCCGCGTCGTGGAGCGTCGTCCGCTGGCTGCCGCAGGACATCACGGAAGATGCGCTCGATGCGCTTTCATTGCCCACCGGCGCGAAGCTCGCCTACGACATCGGCAAGAATGCCGTCATTCTTTTTCAAAACGAATGGTCGGCAAATTATTTCGGCGAGACGAATAAGAACACCCCGCTCTCGAGTCTGCCCGTGCAAACGGCGAAGGAATGAAAGTTGACATCACTGCATCAGCGTATCAAAGTATCAGCGTATGAGAACAACCATCACGGTGGACAATGACATTTTTGAGGCGGCGCAGGCGCAGGCGCAGGCTTCGGGCAAAAAACTGGGCGAGGTCATCTCGCAATTGGCGCGGCGCGGGTTGCGCGCCTCGGCGGACACGGCGAGCAAAAACGGCCTGCCGGTTTTCAAAGTTCAAGGCAACGCGCCGGTCATTCCCAGCAGCCGCGCGAAGGCGTTGCTGGACGAGGACGCGACGTGAAGCTGCCGCTGCTCGACACGAATGTGCTGTTGGCGCTGGCGTGGCCGAATCACCAGCATCATGCTGCCGCGCATGCGTGGTTTGCCGCGCACGCCAAGCGTGGCTGGGCGACGTGCGCGTTCACGCAGCTTGGCTTTGTCCGGCTATCGTCTAATCCCGCTTATTCGCCCGCCGCCGTTTCGCCGCCGGATGCTGCCGCGCTGCTTCGCCAATGGACGAGGCACAAGGCGCACCAGTTTTGGGCATCGCCCGCCGCCGAGGATCCCGCGATTTACCTGCGCGCCTTGGGGCATCAACAAGTCAACGACGCGTGGCTCGTCGAGGTCGCGCGAAAAAACAAAGGCCGGCTGGTCACGCTGGACACGCATTTGTCGGCGCACGCGCTTGAAGAAAATTTAGTGGAAACCATCACCACCTGATGCGCATCTCTGCCCTGTTTTCATTCATCATTCTGCATTCTTAATTGATTATTCGCTTTCATGTCCACGCTCATCTCTGCTTCCGAAGTCACCGTCCGTTACGGCAATCGCACCATTCTTGACGCCGCTACGCTGGGCATTCAGGAGGGCGATCGCATCGGTCTGGTCGGCCGCAATGGTTGCGGCAAAACGACGTTCCTGAAAATTCTTGCCGGCCTGCAAGCGCCCGACAGCGGCGAAGTGAGGCGCCAGCGCGATCTCGTGGTGAGCTATCTGCCGCAGGATTTCATGCTGGATGCGACGAAGAACGTTTACGAAAACATTCGCGACGGCGCGGCGCATGTTCTGGGGCTCATCAAGGAATTTGAATCGCTGCCGCATGACTCCAAGCGCCACGAGTATCTGGAGCAACGTATCATGGTGCTCGACGGTTGGACGGTGGATCGCCGCATTGAAATCGCGATTGAACATCTGAACTGTCCGGCGGGTGACCGGAAAATCGATTCGCTTTCCGGCGGCGAGAAACGCCGCGTAGCGATGGCGCGGGCAATTGTTTCGCAGCCCGATTTTCTATTGCTTGACGAGCCGACGAACCATCTTGATCCGGAATCCATCGAATGGGTGGCGGAATTTCTGGAGAGTTTCAGCGGCGCATTTCTCGTCATCACGCATGATCGCTATTTCCTCGACCGCGTGGCGTCCACCATTCTGGAGCTTTACGACGGCAAGTTTTTTTCCCACGCCGGCAATTACACCGATTACCTGTTGGCCAAGGCGGAACGGCAGGAAGCCGACGCGGTCATTGAGCACAAGCGACAGATGTTTCTGAAAAAGGAACTCGCGTGGGTGCGGCAAGGTCCGCGCGCGCAACGCAGCAAGCAGAAGGATCGTTTCGAGCGCTATTACGACGAGGCGGCGAAGGATGGTCCGATGATCGAGGAGGACATGGAACTGTGCATTCCGCCGCCGCCGCAACTCGGCAATCGCACGGTGGACGTGACCGAGCTCGGCATGGAACTCGGCGGCAAGCGGTTGTTCTCGGGCTTCAATTTCTCGTTTCAGAACGGCCAGCGCATCGGCGTTTGTGGGCGCAACGGCTTGGGCAAATCCACGTTGCTGAAAGTCATGATCGGCCAGATCCAGCCGACCGAAGGCTCGGTGAAAATTGGCCAGCTCACGAAGTTCAATTACGTGGATCAAGGCCGTTTGCAACTGAACGAAGAACGCACGGTGCTGGACGAATGTTCTGACGGCACGGAGTTCGTCATCTGGGGCGACTCAAAAATCTCGGTGCGTTCGTATCTCAAACGCTTTCTGTTTGCCGACGACCGCATCCTGACGCAGGTGAAAAAATTGAGCGGCGGCGAGCGCAGCCGATTGCTGTTGGCGAAGATTCTCAAGTGCGGCGGCAACTTTCTCATTCTCGACGAACCGACGAATGATCTCGACCTGCCGACGTTGCGCGTGCTGGAAGAAGCGTTGACCGCGTTTCCCGGCGTCGTGTGTGTCGTCAGCCATGATCGTTATTTTCTGAATCGCGTCTGCACGGACATTCTGGCGTTTGAAGGCGATGGGAAGATTCATCACAGCGTCGGCGACTACGATTATTATCTGGAGAAAAAGAAAAAGGCCGAAGCCGCCGCTGCGCGTCAAAGCGCCGCTATTCTCGCGACGAATAAAAATACTGCAGCAAACTCTGCCGATAAAAAAGGTGGCCGTCCGCAAGGACCGAAAAAACTTTCCTTCAAAGAAGCCCGCGAGCTCGAGGGGATGGAAGCGCAGATCCACGCGCTGGAAGCCGAGGTCGCGCGCATCGAAGGCTTGTTTGCGGACCCGGAATTTTTTCGCAAGCACGCTGCGCAGGTGAACCAGCTCACCGCCGAGCTCGACGCCGCCAAAGAAAAAGTCCCGTTACTCTACGCCCGCTGGGAGGAACTGGAAGCCATCCGCGTGGGGGAAAGGTAGAATACAGATGGGAGATGGCAAAATCCCAGCTTGCCCCAAGTCAGAAGGCAGAATGCAGAAATTTCTCCCCTCCGTGCCAATCTGTGCAATCCGTGTCTATCGCGCTCTGCATTCATTCTTCTGCCCTTCCCCCGACTTGGCTCCTTGGCGGTTAATCTACTTTCCGTTTTCTGGAAGTTAGCATTCAGATTTTTTATAACGCTTTTGCGGGCGGGCGGCCATCGACAGTGCGGCTAGTTTGATGGTTATTTATTTTGCGGCTAACTTTTCCCGCTCGATGATGCGCCGTAAATACCCAGCCAGAGTGTCATTGGGGTTACGCTTAAGGGCGGTGGAAATCAAGGACTCAGCCTGGCTAAGGTCGCCAGCCTGAAAGGCTTTTTCCGCGTTCGCCGTCACACTGTTGTCAGCACCCGGCGGCGGTCCCGGTTGTGGGGTTTGGAAAATACACGGCACGTTGGCGCTGGCGGGGTAGCCAAACAGGCAGCCGTAGAGTTCGCCATTAATGGTGGAAAAATCACTGAAGACATACTGCGCCTCGCTCAGAGGCAGGCTTTCGAGAGTCGCGTTTTTTTCAGGCGGAGCCAGGCGTTGCTGCCGGGTGCGTTCGTCATACTGATCCAGCACCCGGGTGCCGTTGCCCATGAAGAACGCTTTGGGGGCCGCGTATTCTAAGATGGGAAACCAGTCGCTCTGGATTGGCCCGTCACCCGCGATGGCAAAGCCGGTTCGCTGCGATGCCACTTGCCGGGCCAGTAGCGCTTCTGGGGAATTAAGGTTGATCATCGCCATGTCCGTCCGCACCCGATCAATGGCAAAGCCCTGCCGAAATACTTCGGGGCCGGTCGGCCACGGTTGCTGAGAGCCGAGCATCACGATGTCGCCATTGCGCGTATCCCAGATTTCCAGGTAGGGAAATACCGAGTTCAAGGTGCGGAACACCAGCTTCAAGATGTCATCATTCATTTCATAGACGTGGAACCATTGGCAGAGGATACCGCCGGGCTTGAGTCGGCGGGCGGCAATCTCATAAAATTCCCGGCTGAATACACTCCCCACACCCACTGTCCACGGGTTCGAGGGTTCGGTGATAATCACATCATAAAGCTGCGGGTGCAGCTTCAGCACGGTGCGGGCGTCTTCCATTTCCACTCGCACTTTGGGGTGGTTTACCACTTGCCGGTTCCAGTCGCCGAACAAACGCGCGGCCCGGACCACCGGCGCACAATTCTCCGCGACCACGACCTGGTTCACCGGATAAGCCAGCACCGCCCCCGCCGTGATGCCCGATCCCAAGCCCAGCACAAACACATCCTTCGCGCCGGGTTTCGCAAGCATCGGCAGGTTGGCGAGCAGATACTGTGTGCTCAAATCCAGTCCGGTGCCCGCATCCGGCTTGCCGTTGATTCGCAATCCGATGCTGGCTGGCGCGATGATGCCATCGATTTCTTCCACCGACACCGTGGCATCCGGAGCATCTTCATAAAAAAGCACTTTGATATGTTCTTTCCGGATCGCCATTAGGCGCGGGTCAAACTGGGTTTCCCACACCCGGAACACGCCCGAACTCATCACGTTTTGCCAGCCCGCATTGCTGGTCGTCAGCAAGCTGGCCGCTAACCCGCAGCTACTCAGGGCGATTCCCAGTCCTAGCCACCAACGTTGCCGCTGGGCGATGACCAGGGCCATGAGCGCCAGGCCCAGGGCCAGCACGCCGAAGGCGTTCCGCAAGCCCAGAAACGGCATCAGCCCGAAACCCGTGACCAGTGTGCCGGCCACGGCTCCCAGCGTGTTCCACGTGAGCAAGGCGCCCACGCGCGCACCGAATGATCCGCTCTTTGCGCCCACCGCCCGCATCATCAGCGGCAACACTGCCCCGATGCTCGCGGCGGGAATGCCGAGGATTACCAGCGCGATGCCGGTGGAGAGTAGTAGTTGAAAAATGTAACCCATTTCGGTGCGCCCCAAACCCGTGCGGATGATCCGGTAGAAATCCACCCATCGTTCCAGATTGAACACCAGTAGCGTCACCCAGACCGCCGCTGCGACCAGCAGCAGCACCACGGTTTTTTCACCCGCCCGGCGGTGGTGCTGGGGCGCGGCAATCCACGCGCTGCCCAAGCCGATGCCCAGAATGAACGCCATTAGCACGATGGCAAATGATTGGAGCGATGAGCCGAAGATCAACGCTAGCGAACGGGAGGCCAGCAATTCCAGCCCCATCGAAATCCCGCCGGTCAGCGCCACGATGATGCCAGCCCAGCGCCAGTAGTCCGTCGGGGCGCCGGTTGGAGGCGCACTCGTTTCCGGGCTTCGCTCCGCCGCCGCCGCCGGCAGCCAGCCTAGGCGGACTAAGCCAATCGCGGTCAGCCCGATGAGGATATTTACCGCAGCGGTAATCTGGAGGGTGGCCAGCACCCCGTGGCGCTGCACCAGCCAGAATCCGGCCAGCAGCGCGCCCGTCACTGCGCCCAGGCTGTTCACGGAATAAAATCGTGCCGCCCGCCCGCCCGCGTCGGCGGCATGCTGATGCAGCCAGGCCGCCAGCAATGGCAGCGTGCCCCCCATCAGCACGGTTGGGATCAGGAGCAGCGCCACGCTCAACCCACCCTTCAATAATAACAGCCCGCCCGCGTGTTCGGCCATGGGCGTCCCGATAAAAATAAAGAGCCGGTCCGCCGCCCGGTCAAGCGTGGGAAATAAAAAAGCGTAGCCGCCAATGAGAATTTCCAGCAGTCCATAGGACTTCACCGGCTGCCGCAAGCCGTCCGACCAGCCGCCGAAAATCCGGTTGCCCAACGCCAGCCCGCCCATGAACACTGCCAGCACCACCGTCTGCGCGTAAATCGTGCTGCCGAACATCTGGGCCAGACATTTCGACCATACTACTTCGTAGATTAACGCCGTCGCGCCGGAGCCGAAGAACAACGCCAGCACCAGTCCGCCGCGATTTTTTGATTGCATGCACCAATGGTAGTGGACGCGCCAACGGCGTCGCAAGTTTGGAAACCACCAACCCGCTGTGAACTCGGTCGCCGCGCGTCCGTCCGCTCACCCTCGAATTTTTTAATCGCCATTCAAAACTTCGGCTGCGCTTTTAGTTTGAGCCGCCGCGCTTAATTCGGCAGGATTTCCCTTAATGACGTTTCGCCCGCTCCCTGTCGCCCTGCTGGCCGCGCTCCTGCTGGTGGCGCTGACGGGCTGCCAAAAATCAGCCGCGACCGCCCCCGCGCCCACCGCCTTGTCGCCGGACACCGTCGCTTCGGTTCATTGGCTTGGTAAGCGCCGGCTGGATCTCGCCGCCGATGCGTATTTTTTCAGCCGCGTCTGGTCACTCCCGGAAACCATGCGGCTGCAAGCGCAGACGTTTGACCGGCTTTCCACCGGCATGTGGCGGGCGTTACTCGGCGATCCCGCCGCCGCTCAAATCCCCGCCGCCGTCTTGCGCCCGCTCTTGGAGGACTTGACCCTCAAGGAGTCCTATCTCGAAATCCGCGCCGCGACCGGCGCGCCGCCGACCCTGGTTTTTGCCATTCACGCCGGTGCTCATACCGCCGGTATTTGGGAAACCAATCTAGCCATCGCCGCCCAATTAATCACGCATTCACCCGCCATCGCCAATCCGGCCATTCATGGCTGGAACCTCGCCTGCACCTCGGCCCCCGCGCTTCTGCGGTTGGCGCGGGTTCAGGATTGGACCGTCATATCCCTCGGCCCGCCCGCCAATGCTTTGGCCGATGACTTGGCCGCCCGCATCCAGCGTGACGGCGTCCCCTTTGTTTCCGCCGGCACAAATCTTTGGCTCGAAGCCGAGCTCGCCCCCTCCCGCCTCGCCGCCGCTGCCCCGCAGCTTCTGGTTCCGCTCACTGGCTCCGCGTCACTTTCCTCTCCGGGTGCGGTTGGAAATTTCTCCTCACTCCTTTCCGCTTTTTCTCATTTTCAGATGTCTCTCACCGGCGATGGCGGCAATGTCATCACGCGCGGTCAGGTGCGGATAGTCGCGCCCCTCCCGACCGCGTTGCCGCCCTGGCAACTGCCCGTGGCGTTGTTGCACGAACCAATGACCAGCTTCACCGCCGTGCGCAGCCTGCCATACTACTTGGACCATTGGGCTGCTTGGCGCGCTTTGCCCATGGGCACCGCGCCCGACCAAGTGTTTCTTTGGACACTGGCTGGCAGTCCCGCGCAAGCCTATCTGGCCGCACCGCTGTCGGCGGCGGGCGGGTCGGTTTCCGCCCTAACCGACTGGCTATTGCAAACCGGCAATCCTTGGCTCGCAGCTCACAATTATATCAGCTTCGAGCGCGCTCTGGATGGCAATGGTGTCCTCTGGGGCAACCTGCCGGACATCAAGCCCTTCATCAAGTCCGTCGGCCCCGGCTGGCTCTATGCCGGCTTGCTGCCGGACTCGCGGGATCAGGCCGCACCGCCTCCCGCCGGGATGCTTCAAGATGTGCTGCGTCGCCCCGATTTGGTTTATTACGATTGGGAAGTCACCGGTCTCCGGCAGGCGTCCTGCTTTTATCTCGGCCAAACCATCCGCCAGCTTTGCCATCAGCCGCCACTATCACCGGATTCTGCCAGTGCGATTTGGTTGAAAAGCCTCGAGCCGCGCCTGCGCACGTCCGCCACCATCATTAGCCGCACCGGTCCCGCTGAACTTTCCTGCTACCGCCGCTCCACCCTCGGCCTTACCGCCCCCGAACTGCAACTCCTCGCTGGCTGGCTCGAATCCCCGCAATTCCCCTAATCCAGCTCGTGGAAAAGGCAGAAGGCAGCCGAACCAATGCTGAAAACTGAAATCGGGTTAACCGCCAAGTCGCCAAGGACGACAAGGTTTTAGACACGGATTACACGAATTAGCACGGATGGTGAAATTTCTGCCTTCTGCCTTCATCCTTCTGCCTTTTCCTCGAAGTTGCGCGCCCGCAACGATCCGTCCCGGTGGCAGGACGACTCGTCCGGCAGGCAGGATGAGCCTTGCGCCAATGGACACACGCCCTGCGCCGATGCGAACAAGCCTTGCGCC
>JBAXIY010000119.1:0-8573 GCA_037138135.1 Verrucomicrobiia bacterium | reverse complement strand
GTCGGCGAATCGCTCGTGAAGCAGGGCGACATTGGCGCGAAAGTGCGCGAGTTGCTCGGCTAAACTTTGTTTTTCGCCAACTGCTTCGCCAGTCGGATTGCCGCGATCATGCTGCCGGGATTGGCGATGCCGCGACCGGCGATGTCGTAAGCGGTGCCGTGGTCGGGCGAGGTGCGGATGAACGGCAGGCCCAGCGTCCAGTTCACGCCGCTGTCGAAGGCGACGGCCTTCAGCGGCGCGAGGCCCTGGTCGTGATACATCGCTACCACAGCGTCGAATTCTCCCCGCAGCGCGTAGTGAAAAACCGTGTCGCCGCTCAACGGGCCGGTGACATCAAAGCCGCGGGCCAGCGCGGCTAAAACTGCTGGCGCAATCGTCTTAATCTCCTCGTCGCCAAATTCCCCGCCTTCGCCGGCGTGCGGATTGAGGCCGGCGACGGCGATTTTGGCGCGCGGCAAACCAAGGTCGCGGCAGGACTGAGCGGCGAGTTCGATGGCCAACGTGATTTTCTCCGCCGTCAGTTTTTCGGGAACGGACTTGATGGCAATGTGAACGGTGGCGAGCGCGACGCGCAACCAGCGGCCGCGTTCATCCGTGCCTAGCAGCATCATCGCGGTGCGCGGCGCGTTGGCGAGGCCGGAAAGAAATTCTGTCTGGCCGATGAATTTGTGACCGGCGCGGATGATGGACTGCTTGTTCACCGGCGCGGTGACGAGTGCATCCAGCTCGCCGCGCAAGCAGCGTTGGCCGCCGTCGTGTAGCGCGGCGATGGCGGCGTGGGCGGCGAGCGGTGAACCTTCGGGCAAATCTGCCGGGAGCGGGCTGGCCAGCGGGTTGGTGATGAATACTTTTCCGCCATCGTCGTAGCTGGAAAACTTTTGCAGCGGCAGGTTTAGCAAAAATCTTTCGTTCAACGAGCGGAGGGTTTTTTCGTCGCCGATGAGCAGATATTTCGTGGCGTCCGCTGCCATTTCCGAGGTGACGGCTTTGAGGGCGACTTCGGGGCCGACGCCGGTGGCGTCGCCCAGTGAAATGCCAATCCAGTTTTTCATCGTGCCGTGGTCACGGCGATTATCAGAAGTAGCGGATGAAGGTTTTTTTCTTGAGCCCTTCGATCCAGTCTTTCTGCAATTTGGCCTGCTGCTTGAGGCGGAGGATTTTTTCGATTTCGGTGGCGACATCGAGCAGCGGCCGCACATGGCTCGCGTGTTTATCTTCGACGAACATGAGATAGCAGGTGTCGGACGTATCCACCAGATCGCTGACGGTTCCCGGGGTCAGGGTAAAAGCAATATCAGCGAGTTCCTTGCGGAGCACGGAGCGCTGCACCCAGCCCCAGTCGCCGCCCTGATGTTGCTGGGAACCTTGGGAATAAATCGCGGCCATCTCGGTGAAGGGCGTCCCGTCCTTAATCTTGGCCTGGATTTCGCGGGCCAGTTTGATGACGTTGGTGTCATCCGGCGAGCTTTTGGTGAGGACAATCATGCGCAGCTTGATCTGGTCTTCGAGCCGAAAATCGTCGGGATTCGCTTTGTAATAACTTTCGATTTTGTAGGGCGAGATAAAAACTTCGCGTTGCACGTTTTGGTTGCGGAGGGCGGATTCGATGTATTGCTCGCGCACCTGTTTGCGAAATTGTTCCACCGTCATGCCCTGCGCCTGCAAGGTTTTCATGAACGTCACGCGGTCGCCAAAACGTTCGCGGATGCGTTCCTGCATGAGTTCGTCCACCACGGCTTCGGGCAATTTATAGCCGTCCGTGTCAAAGCTCTTGAGGATCAGTGCGCGTTCAACGAGTTGCTCCAAGCTGTCGTTAAGCGTGTCGTTAAGTTTCTGCTGGAAAACGTCTGGCTGCGCGGAGTATTGGCGCCGCAGCGTATCGGCGGCGGGCCGGGAATAATCTTCCACTTCCGAAAAGGTGACGACGCGCGCGCTGACCACGCCTTTGACACCGTCCACCACCGCTGTTTGCGCGTGGAGGGAAACGGCCACGCCGACTGTCAGCCCCAGAATGAAATAAAACGCCTTCATCAAATTTTTTGCATGGTAACAACCCAAGTCGCTTGGTCAAGCGCTGCTCAGCGGCGGACGCGCCAGACACCACATCACCAACGCGAGAATCAAGCCAAACACCAACGCCACCAAAATGCTCCAGCGCATGATGCGCTGCTGCTTGCGGTGAAAATTCCGGCCGCCCTGACCTGGCAACAGGTAAAAGCGTTCGCGCGATTTCTTGGAATTGAAGCCGAGCACGCCCTCCTTTTACCATGCGCCCCAGCCCGCCACAAGCCGCCGCCGCTGAATCCTTATCTTAATCGTAAGCCAAATCCACGCCAGCCATTGTGCGACTACGATTAGAATAACAATGCCCCCGCCGCACGCTTGCGGTCGAAGAAATTTTCATTACCGTTGCCAGCGTGCAACTCGAGGATCATCTGGGCGACATCATCCGCAAAGCCTGCGCCGCGAATAACCTTTCCCGCGCCGCCGCTGCCACCGCCGCCGGCCTTTCCGAAAAAGAATTTATCGCCTTCGGAGAATCTGGTCGGTCCGCGCAGAAAATTAATTTACCCGCGCTGGCCAAACTGACCGGCCTTAACCTCGCCAAACTCCAAGGCCTCGCCGATGGCTGGCTGCCCGCGCCCAAGGATTTATCGCCTTGGCGCGAACTCCGCATTATCACCACGGAAAGCGACGGCCTGACTGTTCATTGCTACCTCGTCTGGGACGCCGCCACGCGGGCAGCCGCCTTGTTCGACACCGGACTGGATGCGCCACCGGTTTTGGACCTCATCACGGCGGAGGGCTTGACACTACAACACATTTTCATCACGCACTCACATTGGGATCACGTCGAGGCGCTGGCTCCCATCCGCGCCGCCTGGCCGCAGGCGCAACTTCATTCCAGTTCCAAAAGCGCACCGGTCGCCCAACGCAACCAGCCCGACGAAATCATTTCACTCGGCCGCCTGCGTGTGACCCACCGCGCCACGCCCGGCCACGCGGCTGACGGTGTGACTTATCTCATTGGCAATTGGTCAGTGGCCGCACCCACCGTGGCCATCGTGGGTGACACCATTCTCGCTGGCTCCATGTGTAACGGGAACGGTGAATGGGAACTGGCGAAGCAAAAAATTCGCGAACAGATTTTATCGCTGCCCGCCGAAACCCTGCTTTGCCCCGGCCATGGCCCGCTGACCACCGTCGCAGAAGAAAAAGCACACAACCCGTTTTTTTAATACTTTCGCGCCTGAAGCAGGCTGCCGACCGCAGGATTCGACAGTTTTTTAAATCAATCGTGGTATTCGCGAAAAACCACCGCCGTGGTCGTAGCTGGATTAAACGCCGTGTAAACGGAGCCGCGCTGGTGCTCTTCAGGTTCATTGAAGACGCGCTTGAAACAAATCAAGTTGCCCGCCGCCGGCAAATTTTGAAATGGCTTGGTTGCCTTCATGGACGAACGCTCCAGCAGCCGGCTAAATTCCAGACTCGGCACCGGTTCCAGTTTGGCGCCGGCAACAAACTTCTGGAAATTCGACGGGGCAACCTGGAATACCACCAACCATTCTTCGCGCAGAAACGTCGAGTAACCCGCAATCTGAATTCGACTGATGGCGGCTGGAACATTCCCGAGGCAAATATAGCCGAGCCGGGATCTGGGTGACTTGAGCGCACCCAAGAGTCCGAGCGCCAAAGCGACCACCAGCGCGGGGCCGACCAGTAACGCCAGCGCCATCGGCCGCGACACCGCGCGTTTCTCAATCCAGACCTTCGTCAGCGCGAAGATGGTGCTGCCCGCGCCGCCAACCAGCACCATCACCGGGATGAGTGGTAACAAAGCCATCGCGCAGGCCTTGCCGAAGAACTCGTAGGTGCCGTATTGGGCGGCTAGAAAAAAATGGATGCCGGCGCTCACCAACACGGTGTCAAACAACCAGAGCCGCCAGTAATTGATACGGAGCGGGTTCACTTGGTTTTGATTTTCAACTGCTTTCTCCTCCGTATCAGGCCAGCCGACTGGTTTGCAAACGCCAAGCTTTGCCCTCACTTCCGTTCATGCACCGTTTTGATGGCCGCGTGCAGATCGCGCATTTCAAAAGGCTTCCAAAGCGTCAGCCCGTTGATCTCGCGGAAAAATTGTTCGATCTTGGGATTCCCCTTGTGACCCGTCATGAAGATGAACCGCTTGCATTGCGGCGCGCGAATGCGTTCCACCGCGCGATAAAACATATCGCCCGGAAAATTTTCCATCACCATGTCACAGAGAATCACGTCAAACTCGCTCGCCATGATTTTCTTCAAGCCCTCCGCCCCGTTGGCAACGATGGCGACCTGATGCCCTTCATTCTGGAGCGTATCCCGCAGGAGCGAGGCCAGATCCAAATCATCCTCCAAAATCAAGATCGACTTCGGCATGGTCAGCTCACCCTCATCGACCAGCTCGTAAACAATCTCCGGCTTGGGGATTTCTGGCCGACGCATGGAATGGTATCTATTCATCTCGTCCGCGACAGAATCGTGATTTCACCTCCGTGTTTGCAAGCCATAAATTGCTGGAGAAGCACACGCCAATGCGATTACCCAACTAGACCCGCCGCGCCGCTGCATTAGCGAAGGCGGGCAAAGGCGCTGACACAGCGCCGTTACACCCGCAACCGACAAAAACCAAAATCCAACTCCACCCCCGCTTCCGTTTTTTTCACCGGCACCGCCGGCGCGAGCGAATACAACATCCGCCGACCATCCTGCGGATCGGGCGTCGTCACCAGCAGACCCGCCTCACGCATCGATACGAGTTGCTTCAGCGTCGCATCCAGCCGCCGTCCCGCGACCGACATTAGCCCCGACGCCGGTTGCCCACCTTTTAGCGCCAGCGTCGCCAGCAACTTCCGCCGCACCGGATCCGCCAGCACCGCAAAAACCAAGTCTTCGTTCCAAGCCGCCGCATTCGCGACCGGCACCGGCGAGGGATTCGTATCTGCCATGAAATTATCTTTAAAAAACTTCCACCCCGCCGCAAGCCCGCAATTTTTAGCTCCCAAAAATCCGGCTCGACGTGCTGATGCAAGCCCCAATGCTCCTTAAAAACCCGCTGCCACACCTCTTACAAGCCTCGCAGCTCCGTAAAAACCCTCCGGAACAACCGATGCAAGCCTTATTTCTCTTTAAAAATGGACTGCAACACTTGAAGCAAGCCTCATTACTCCGTGAAATAGGACTCCAACACCTGATACAAGCTTCATTGCTCCTTAAAATGGGATCGGCTCACTTGATACCAGCCTCTAAGCTCCGCAAAATAGGACTCAAACACCCGATACAAGCCCTAAAGCTCCTGAATCACGGTAATTTTCAACAAAAACCGGTGTTTTTTCCCATTTTCGACCAATATTCGCCAAATATTAGGTAAAATAACCGATGGCGGATGGTTGTAATGGAGCGCGGGCTTGAAGCCTGTGGGGTATTGTAGCGTCGGTCTGTGACCGACGATGGTGGCCATCCGCAAGGACCGGCACTGCCACAGCGCCGCTACTGGAAATCGGGGAGGTGATATTTGCAGACTTCTTCCGCCCCGTCAGGGGCGAAATCTTTGTAGAACCAAACCGCGATGGATTTTCAGCTCCGTCAGGAGCGGCATAGGCAAATCACAGGAATTTGGTTTCGCGTATTTCGCGTGGTTCGCGGTGGAAAATGAACCGCGAAATACGCCAACCACGCGAACGGGGAGCCGATGTCGCTCCTACGGAGCTTGGGATTTTTTTTGCGGGCGAACTACAAAGATGCCGCGCCTACGGTGCTCAATGAACCGACGCGCGCAAATCTTTTTCCAAACGGCTTGTCGCGCCGAAATCAGATGGAGGCGGGGCGAAGGTGGCGAGAACTTTAGACGTCTTCAACCAGCCTAGTTAATTTGACGTTCAGTGCTTGGGCCAAACCGACGAGCTTGTCCAGTGAGATGTTTTCACGACCACGCTCGATTTCAGAGAGATACGGCCAGCTCAAATCTGCCTTTTCCGCCAGCTGCTCCAGGGTCAAGCCGGCATGGGCCCGACAAGCGCGGATGTTCTTCCCCACAATCAACCGATGCTTGGCGGCATGAGCCATTCATAACAGCAGACTCGAATTTCAACGCGCCGAACATTCGACATATCGTATGTTTAGTCTTGATCCGATCCCCGCTTCTGATCAATTGATCTGGGCGTGCCGCGCAAAGCTAAAGCTGAAAAACCACTTTATCGTCAAAAAGCGCCCAGGCTTTCCGACGCCGACTCTGAAGGATTCAAAGCCACACCCATTGTTCCCGCACAATTTGTGCTCCGCGATGATGGCAGCATAGGACACCTCCCTTTCACGGAGGTAGCCCCGGTTGTCAAAACGCCGCCACCCAAGCTCACCTTCGCCGATACCGACCACGCCCTGTGGCTCTACCAGGGCAACTGCCTCGAACTCCTCGACGCGATTGACGCCAAATATCCCGAAGGCCGGTTCGACGCCATCTTTGCCGACCCGCCCTATTTTCTCTCCAACGGCGGCATCAGTTGCCACGCAGGACGCATGGTGAAGGTGGACAAAGGCGACTGGGACAAATCCCGCGGGCCAGAACTCAACCACGAATTCAATCTTGAATGGCTCAAGCGCTGCCGGCGCGTCCTCAAGCCCAACGGCACGCTGTGGGTCAGCGGCACCCACCACGTCATTTTTTCCATCGGCTACGCCATGCAACAGCTCGGCTACAAAATACTCAATGACATCGCGTGGGAAAAACCCAACCCGCCGCCCAATTTAAGCTGCCGCTACTTCACCCACTCCACCGAAACAGTGCTGTGGGCCGCCAAGAACGAGAAAAGCAAACACGTCTTCAACTACGCCGCGATGAAAGCCGTGACCGGCAAGCAGATGAAAACCGTTTGGAAAATGTCTGCCCCCAGCGGCGAGGAAAAAACGCACGGCAAACACCCCACGCAGAAACCCGTGTCGCTGATTGAACGCTGCCTGCTGGCCTCCACCAACGAAGGCGATTTGGTGCTAGACCCGTTTCTGGGCGGCGGCACGACGGCGGTGGCAGCGCTGCGCCTCAAACGCGGCTGCGTCGGCATCGAACTCGACGCCGACCACGCCAAGCTCGCCGAGAAACGCATCAGGGCGGAAATCAACAAGGGCGATGGAGAGCTTTTCAAATGAGCGATAAATCTTGGGCGGCAATCGCAAAGCATACGGGAATGCTTGATCATGATTTTTCAAAAAAACCGTTCTGGCTAACCGCAAAGCAAATCAAGATTGCAGTTCAGGATTTTAAGCAGACAAATGAAAAAGAGGTTCGGATTTTGTGCAAGCAAGACACGCGTGAAGACAGGCCGGCAATTTTCAAAGACAACAAACTATTCCTTTTGCCTACTAAAAATGGCGAATACGCGGTGATTCAGGGCGACGGCTACATGGATGTCCCGCCCATTAAAAAGTCAACGGAAGTATATCCTTCAAAGTTAGATTTCCATTTAGACACATCAGAAATTGGTGACTCTGAAATGCAGCATTTAGATTTCGCCTACGCTTCAAGCCTGATACGAACTTTCATGGATGACCCTTCACTGGTTCTGACTATTCGTGGTAGAAAATACACGCCACACTTTGCGTTTCGGGTAGGTAAACAAAAGCTGGAAGCCGAAGGTGTCCAAACCGAAGTAGATGCTGGCTATGAAGGACGCAAACAAGTCGTGCTAGTCGAAGCGAAAAGAGCAAAGAACACGAACACAATAATTCGGCAATTATTTTATCCGTTTCGCCAGTGGCAGGCTCACACAAAGAAACCAGTGATGACCATTTTCTTTCAACGGGACGAATTGGGATATTCGCTTTGGCAATTCCGATTCAATGATGTTGAGGATTACAACAGTATTGAGCTAGTGCGCAGCCAGAAGTTTGCAATTTCTGGGTTTTAATTCGCTTCACTTCGGCATCTGCAATCCCACCTTATCCGCCACCTGCGCCACGTCTTTGTCGCCGCGGCCGGAGAGGTTCACGATGATGAGCGCGTCCTTGCCCATCGTCGGCGCGCGTTGGATGACTTCGGCGACGGCGTGCGAGCTTTCCAGCGCGGGAATGATGCCTTCGAGCCGCGCGAGTTTCATGAAGGCAGCGAGCGCTTTGTCGTCGGTGGCGTAGGTGTATTCCACGCGCTTGGCGTCGTGCAGGAACGCATGTTCCGGTCCGACGGCGGCGTAGTCCAATCCGGCGCTGACGCTGTGGGTGGATTGGATCTGCCCGACTTCATCCTGCAAAATGTAGCTGCGCGTGCCTTGCAACACGCCGAGCGAACCGCCGTGGAACCGCGCCGCGTGTTTCTCCGGGATGATGCCAAAGCCGCCGGCTTCCACGCCGATCATGCGCACGGATTTGTCGTCGAGGAACGGATAGAACAAGCCGATGGCATTCGAGCCGCCGCCGACACACGCGCACAGCAGGTCGGGCAAACGGCCTTCCTTTTCCAAAATCTGCGCGCGGGCTTCGTCGCCGATGACGCGCTGAAAATTGCGGACCATCACGGGATACGGATGCGCGCCGTAAGCCGTGCCGAG
>JBAXIY010000118.1:0-8581 GCA_037138135.1 Verrucomicrobiia bacterium | reverse complement strand
TAGCCTTGCAAGTGATCGTAGCCCAGCACGACGTCGGCGAACTGGCCGTTTTTGTCCGGCATGGACAATGACTGCACGATGCCGCCATAGGTCAGGATACGCGCCTCCGCGCCATGTGAGTTGCGCAGCGTGTAGATTTCAACCGCCTGACCGGAGGTCGTTGTGCCGAAATCAGCCTTAGTGATGGTGCCTTTGGGTGTATTCATAGTAGTGCAACCGGTAAAAAATGCCGCGCCACTGACGAGCGCCGCAGCCGTGATGGTGGTTAGGGATGTTTTCATTTAATTTCACTGGCCGACTTTTTGTATGCGCAGGTGGCTTGAACGCCATGTTTACGAAAAAATGTTTTGCGAGCAAGGCGGATTACACGGTTCTGCCCAGTCACCATTGACTTTACACAGCTTGCTCTTCGGCTTAACCGGTATTGAACCGTAGATTTTACCACTGGCGGCAGCGGAAAACATTTGCCCAGAAGTCCAAAAACTGAAATGGTTGATAGAACCAAATCACATATGAAAACGAAATTGTTCCTCGCCTTAATCGTCATAGTCGCCTTGCTCGCGCCCGCCCGCCTAACCGCCCAGACCACGAATCGTCCGGCCAGCTCTATGGATTCCGAGCTGCAAGCCATTGTTCAAGGCATACAGACCAAACTTAAGGCCGGCAAAAGTTCCGCTGCCGAGCTGGCACCGGACATCGCCAGCTTTGATAAATTAATCACCAAGCACGCGGGCGAAAAAACTGACGCCACCGCGCAGATCATTTACATGGAAGCCATGCTTTACCTGCAAGTGCTCGAAGATGCGGACAAAGGCAAAGCGCTGGTCATGAAACTCAAGACCGATTACCCCAACACTAAGCTAGGCCAGAAAGCCGACCAAATGTTGCAAATGATGGATAAGCAAGCCGAGGCTAAGAAGGTTCAGTCCGCCCTCGCCTCAGGCGTGGCGTTTCCTGACTTTTCTGAAACCGATTTGAACGGCAAACCAATTTCTGTTGGCGCGCTCAAAGGCAAGGTTGTGCTCATTGATTTCTGGGCAACTTGGTGTGGCCCGTGCCGCGCGGAACTACCCAACGTCATCGCCACCTACAATAAATTCCACACAAAAGGCTTCGAGATCATCGGCGTCAGTCTGGATTCGGAACGGGACAAGCTGGATGCTTTCCTCAAAAAAACGGACGGCATGACGTGGCCGCAATACTTTGACGGCCAAGGCTGGCAGAACAAATTGGCGGGTAAATATGGTGTAGAATCCATTCCGTTCACCGTCCTCGTGGGACCGGATGGCAAAATCATCGGCACCAGTTTGCGCGGCGAAGCATTGGGTGTAGCTGTGGAAAAAGCACTGGCGAAGAAATAACTTTCAATTTTTAAATCCCCGGTTGGCGCAAAGTCAGGCGGGGATTTTTTTATTTTTTTTTACGAACTGGCACTAGTGTAGTGCCGCAGCGAGATGCGCCAGAACCATTCGGAAATTGCGGCCCAAGCAATCCCCACGCCCAGCAGCAGCGCCCAGGAATGCCAGGATTGCAGCGTGTCCGCCAGCACCCGCGTCGGCACGTTGCTGACGAGTAACACGGGCAGCGCAAAGGTGAACACGGCTTTAAACGCACCGCGAAACGCTTCGTCCGGCATCCGCGCGATGTTGAACAGATTATAGTAGCCCCATACGACACCTTGCGCGCGCACAGTCCAAAAACAAATCGTGGCGAGGATGAACATTAGTGAGTAGTGGATCAAAATGCCGACGACGCACAGCGCGGCGAAGCCGGCAAACTGGCCGAAGGTGGGTTGCAGATTTAATTTTACCGCCGCAAAAATCATGACGCAGGCGGCGAAGAGGGCGTTCACAAAGCCACCGAGATCCACCACGCGCAAGGAAACGAGAAAGCGGGTGTTCACCGGTAGCAACAATAGAAAATCCATTTTGCCGGTGCGGACGAGTTCGGAGAGGTTCGTGCAGTTGGTCAGGAAAAACGCCTGGTAGAGTTGCTGAATAAAATTACTCGCACCGACGAGGAGCACCATCTGCCATTGGGTCCAGGTGCCGATAGTGTTGGTCTGCAAATACAGCACGGAAACAAAACAGAGTTGCAGGCCAAACCACAAGAGTTCGACGACAATCCAGAGGAGAAAATTGCCCTTGAAGGACATTTCGCGCGTCACGGAATTCTTCCACAACGCGGCGTAGAGACTGAAATAGCGCTGGAGCGTGGTCATACCGGTCGCGGCAGGATAACGAATCCAATCTCCCGGAAGCGAGCCGCAAAAATCAATGACCGTTTTTACTGATGCACGGCTGGAGTTGTGTGTCCACGCGCAGGATATGATCTTGAATCCAGCTATTGATGGTCTGGTTCAATTCGGTAAGCATCTCAAGCCGGAAGCCTTCCTTTTGCGAGCGAAGTTTGAAGCGTCGAAACAAATCTTTAAAATTCTGGTGCGCCTGGAGATTTTTTTGGTGGGCGGGACAACGATAGCTTTCCATGCACTTCTCCTCGTAGCTGAAATGATCGTTCACGTAGCTCTCCAGAAAATCCAGAAACCGGATAATCGCAGTCAGATGTTCCGGCGTGGGATTGGTCTCGACCAGCAACGCCTCAAAATGATTCAGGTGGCGAATCAATTGACGATGTTGTTCATCAATGGTCGGCGACCCGGTGGCAAATTGTTCGGTCCACAGCAGCATGGTCAATTTCGATTCAATTTCTGGAACCACAATGCGCGAACACCGCAACCCGCCTCCAACCGTTTTTTGCTGCAAGCGAGACAGGATTTGCCCAGACCATCGACTACTTGCCTTGGTAATATAAAACGGGTCAACCACCGAACGCCGCGTATTTTCGGATGCCGCGCCGCCACATGTAACGGGCGAAGCCATACATGATAAAAACCCAGAGAATTTGTGTGGCTAGTCCAAGCCAGAGGGATGACCCGGAAATTTTGCCCATGTAAATCTGGATTGGGAAATAGAGCTGATATGGAAACGGTGTGAAATAGAGGATTTGGTTCATCCATGGCGATAGCACGTCGAGCGGAAAGAGATGTCCGCTGGTCAGATATTCAAACGCATACAAAATGAAGATGAAGGTGGAGATCTCCAGCAGCCAGAAGGCAAGCATGGCCATGGCGAAAGACATGAAAAATTGCAGCAACGCGGTAAACACCAGCGACACGAGAAACACGCCGAACGTCGCTGCATCCGGCGGCGCGAGGAAATATTGGCGAAAATAGAAAACAAATAGCGCCAGCGGAATCGCCGCCATGGAGATAAACGCTAACCGTCCGGAAAAAAAGAGGCACAAGCGATACCAGAGATAGTCCATCGGCTTGAGCAAAAACTGGCTGATGTTACCTTCGCGGATGTCGGCGGCAATCTGCCAATCATCCTCATTGACGGCCGTGAATACGTCCACAATGGCCACGAGCAGATAATAAAAAATCATCTGCAACTCGGTAAAACCGCTATGCTCCCCGGCCCGGCCATTACCGGCGTAAATCGTGCGCCAGAGCGACAGCATGGCAAACAGCGGGATAAAGCTGAACAACGTTCGCGTCAGGTAATTGAAGCGATACTGCAAATTATTTTGCAGACCAATGTTGATGACATGGAAATATTTTTTCATCCGCGTCGTGACGCGCCATCAAAACTTTTGGCAATCGCACGCGCCGGAGGTTGCCACAATCGTCGCCACATTAAAAGCCGTCGCTGACGGGAAAAATATGTTTGCCGTGTCAGGAGTTACAAATTAGTTTCAACAGTGTGCCAGCGGGAGACTGGTGCCTAATCTAGCAAAATTCTTACTCATGAACAAACCGCTTACGAACGCTGAAATAAATGAAATTGTGGCCGGACTCAAAAAGATGTCCCGCAACCTCTGGTGGACGTGGAATCAGGAAGCGCAGGATTTTTTCTATGAGCTATCGCCGCGCGGCTGGCAAAATATGTTTCACAACGCGGTGGCCGTTCTCCGGGAAGTTTCGGATCAGGAATTGCGCGCCCGCTTGCAGGACATCGCTTTTGCCAACCGCGCCCGCACGGTATTGCGCGAGTTTGACAGTTACCTGAACGACAAAAAAACCTGGGGCCACACGCACGCGGCCAAGCTGCACAAAAATCCTGCCGCCTATTTTTCCGCTGAATTCGGCTGGCATGAATCACTGCCGATTGCCGCTGGCGGCCTTGGGATTCTTGCCGGCGACCATACAAAATCCGCGAGCGATTTGGGTCTCGGATTGGTTGGCATCGGTTTGTTTTATCGCGAAGGTTATTTTCAGCAGGCCATTGATTCCAATAATTGGCAGACGGAATATTACAATCCGGTTGACCCGCACAACATTCCCATTGAACCGCTGTTGGATGCCGGCGGCGAACGCCTGATTTGCAACGTGGAAATCGGCCTGAACGTCGTCGCTTTCCAAGCGTGGCGCGTGAATGTCGGGCGCATACCGGTCTATCTGCTGGATACCAACCTGCCGCAGAACGAACAGCTTTATCGCGATCTCACGAACCGCGTTTACGGCGGCGACAGCACCACGCGCATCATGCAGGAAATTCTCCTCGGCATCGGCGGCGTCCGCCTGCTGCGCGCTTTGGGCATTGAGCCGTCCACGTTCCACATGAACGAAGGCCACGCGGCGTTTCTCACGCTGGAACTCATCCGCGAAAAAATGGCTACCGGCAAAACCTTTGTAGAGGCGCAGAACCTGACCAAGCCGGAATGTATTTTCACGACGCACACGCCGGTTGAAGCTGGCCACGACCGATTCTCGCCTGAGCTGATGAACTACGCTTTGCAACGCTATCTGGCGAATCAGTTGATTCCGTTCAACGACATCCTTGGCCTCGGCCGCGTGAAGCCCGAAGACGCGCACGAACCGTTCTGCATGACCGTCCTCGCGCTAAAACTTTGCCGCGCGGCCAACGCCGTCAGTGAATTGCACGGTCAGGTCAGTCGCCACATGTGGCAATCGCTTTATCCCGGCGTGGCTGAAGACAAGGTGCCAATCGGCCACATCACCAACGGCATACATTTACTTGGCTGGATGAAAGGTTCCGTCCGCCAATTCTGGCGCAAGAAACTCACCGACAGCCAGAATGGGGAAACGACCTTCTTCCGCGAAAAATTTGGTTCCGATTGGTCTGCCGCCATCAATCATCAGGAGTTCTGGACGAAAATGACCGACCCCGCATTCGTCTCCGACGAGGAACTCTGGGCGCTGCGTTACAAGCTGCGCCGCGAACTGATCGAATTTGCCCGCCGCAAATTGCTCCTCCAGCAGCAGCGCGTCACGCCCGGCGATTTCATCCGGTTCGATCACCTGTTGAATCCCGACGCGCTCACCATTGGCTTTGCGCGCCGCTTTGCGACTTACAAACGTGCGCCGTTGATTTTTCAGCAGTTCGATAACATTGTAAAACTCGTGCGCGACAAACAGCGTCCCGTGCAATTTGTTTTTGCCGGCAAAGCACATCCGCGCGACGATGACGGCAAGCGCTTCATCCAGCAAATCATTCACCTGAGCAAGCACAGCGAACTCGCCGGCAACGTCGTCTTCCTCGAAAACTACGACATCCACGTCGCGCGGCAAATGGTGAGCGGCTGCGATATTTGGTTGAACAACCCGCGCCGCCCGCTCGAAGCCTCTGGGACCAGCGGCATGAAGGCCAGCTGCCACGGCTGCATGGGTTTCAGCATCATGGATGGCTGGTGGCGCGAAGGCTACGACGGCGAGAATGGCTTCTCCATTGGCCCGGACTCGCACCCGGACAACATTGAGGAACAAGATCGCATTGACAGCGCAAACCTTTACCAGACGCTAACCGAACAAGTGGTGCCTGCTTTCTACAACCGCGATGCTAACGGCATTCCTCGGGAATGGCTCAAGCGCATGCGCCACTCCATGGCCACGCTGGTCTCGCAATTCACCACCGACCGCATGGTTCGGGAATACACCACCAAGTATTATCACCAGAGGTAAGCGAAGCTGCGCTAGCGGCGGTCAGTTGGGAGCACCCCACTGACCGCCAAGTTGGCTACTCGTTGAATCACTCAAAACTTATTCACCAAATCGGAGTGAGCCTCTTTTGGTTGTTCTGGTTTCTGGGGCAGCAATAAAAAAATTCTAACGCTGCAAGAATTTCGCCACGGCTTCCGTGCGGGTGCGCACCTGCAGTTTTTCGTAGATGCGGCGGATGTAGGTATGCACGGTCTCGTAGCTAATGCCGAGTTTCTCGGCGATTTCCTTGTAGATCAAACCCTGCACGAGCAAATCCAAGACCTGCTGTTCGCGTTCGGACAGTTCGGATAACTCCTGATTGGTCGCCGCACTCGCCGCCGTGACGGGTTTCTGAAACGATTGCACCACCAACCGCGCGATATGCGTGGTCATGGGCGAACCGCCGCGCTGCATCTCGCGGATGGCGGCGATCAATTCCTTCGTCGGCGTGCGCTTGAGCATATAGCCGTTGGCTCCGGCCGCGAGCGCATTGAAAATATTTTCCGTGTCTTCATACACCGTCAGCATCATCACCTGCGTCTGGGGCAACAAAGTTTTCAATTTACGCACGCACTCCACACCGTTGATGCCCGGCAGATTGATATCCATCAGCACGGCATCCGGTTTTATCTTGGGCAAATCAGCCAGCGCATCCTCGGCATTGGCATAATCGCTGGCCAGACGAAAACCTTCCGCCCGAGCGATCACCTTGGCCAGCGTGCCGCGCAGCTTGTCATTATCTTCAACAATGGAAATTGAAATGCTCATGGACTTTGGTCTCAAAACTATTAATCAGGAACTGGCAATGGGAACTTTAAGCTGCACAACGGTTCCACCAGTTGCGCGGGCGGAAACTTCAAATTCACCGCCGATATCAGCCAACCGTTTGCGCATATTTTTCATTCCGTTCCGCAATTTCTTTTCCGCTAAATTGTCGCAACCGCGTCCGTTGTCGGCGACGCTCAGCGTAAAATTATTCGGTTCCAGACGCAATGTCACGCGCGCCTCAGTCGCCTGCGCGTGCTTGACCACGTTGTTGATTGCCTCTTTGAACGCGAGAAAAACGTTATGCCGCACTTCCGGCAGAATCGGCGTGGGTGGCAATTGCGTGGGCAGTTCGGCGCGATAGCTCACCCCCGCCAGCGCAAAATAATCCTGTGCGTATTTGCAAGCGTAGTTCACGAGGCTTTCCAGCGTGTCGTTGGAGGAATTCAACGCCCACACAATTTCATCCAGCGAGCGCGTGGTGTCGCGCGCCGTCAGTGAAATTTGCTGCGCGTGCAGTTCCACCTCATCTGGTAAACCCTTATCCGCCTCGGCCAACTCTCCGAGCAGCGCGACCTGCGTTAGATTTGCACCAAGTTGATCATGCAAATCGCGGGCGATGCGGGCACGTTCGCGTTCGAGTAATTCTTTTTGTCGGTGTTCGCGCAACTGGCGTTTTAGATTGGCCGTGGAAATCAAATAAACCATGCCCGCCAGCGCTCCTAACATCAGCAGCGTTACCAAAACCAGAAACGCAGGCCGCCGCCAGAATGGTGGCTCGACATTGACCGACAGCGTGGCACCCGCTTCATCCCATACGCCGTCCTCGTTGCCGGCGATGACGTGAAAAACATAATTACCCGGCTGCAATTTTTGAAAATGGGCGACCCGCTCGCCGCCAATGTCCGTCCAATTCTTATCGCCATCCTGCCTCCCACGGGTGGCCAGCCGGTATTTAAAACGCACGCCGGCGGTGGTGTTTTTGGGCGCAGAAAAATTCAAGCTGGCAAACTGAATGTTCAACTGCTCGTTCTGCGGCGTCATGGTGATGGCGTGATTCCACGCGGCACTCAAGGCATTCGTCTTTCGCTCAATGCCATCCACCAGCACGGATTCGATGACGACCGACGGCGGATTGGTGTTGGGCTTCAAATCTGTCGGCAACACGGCAACGACGCCGGCGATGGTTGGAAAGAAAAGTTTTCCATCAGCGGCACGCACGGCGGCTGGTTGCGCTCCCGCCGAGCATTCCCTCGTCAGAAATGTGCGGCAGGAAATAATTTTTGGTGCCACTGCATCCGCCGCGAAGGAGACACGCGACAATCCTTCATACGAACCAATCCATAATTTGCCCAAATCGTCTCGGATAAAATAGCCGATGTCGTCACTGTTCAGTCCGTTGGTTGTGCTGTAACGCGTCCAATTACCATGCGCCAGCCGAAGTAATCCGTGACCGGCTGTGCCCACCCAAAGCGTATCGTCCATGTCAGCGAGCAGACAGGAAATGTCGTTTACCGGCGTGTGGACAGATGAGATTTTACCATCGCGGAGTTCAAACAAACCGTCGCGCTCCGTGCCGATCCAGAGAATTCCCTGCGCATCTTCCGCCAGCGCACGGACGGCGCTAACCGGCAAACCGTCGTTGGCGGTGATAAAATTCCAGTTTGTGCCATCAAAACTGCCTAGACCTTTTTCGCCGCCCGCCCAAATTTTTCCGGCGGCATCCTCGAAGAGAACAAAGATTTCACGCCCGACTTTTTGCGCGGTGGTCACCGGCTGAAAACTGCCGTTCAGAAAATAAAACAAACCTTCGCC
>JBAXIY010000117.1:0-8606 GCA_037138135.1 Verrucomicrobiia bacterium | reverse complement strand
ACGAATCGGGGAAGGTTTTCATGGTGGCCGCCACGCAGTGGCCGAAGCGGGTTTGTTCCCATCAAATTGATGTGATCGGTCAACACCATGAAGTCGCCCGCCTTGAATTTTTTGTTGAGTCCGCCCGCCGCGTTGGTCAGCAGCAAGTCCGTGACGCCGAACGCCGCGAGCGTCCGCACCGCAAACGTGACGCGCTCCATCTCGTGGCCTTCGTAAAAATGCGCCCGTCCGCTCAGGACTATCACCGGCGTCTTCCCCAGATGGCCGAAATACAATTCACCCGCATGCCCGCTGACCGTCGGCCTGGGAAAGCCGGGGATTCTGGCGTAAGAAATCTTTTTCTCCACGCGCAGTTCCGTCAGTGCATGATGAAAGCCGCTGCCCAGCACGATGGCCAGCTGTGGACGTAACGACGAAGCGTGATTGAGCCACGCGGCGGCGGTTTGCGGGCGGGCGGGCGACGGTTCCTTCATGGCTGGTGATTCTGCCTGAAGATTTCCGGCACGCCAAAAGAAAACTCCGTTGCCGGCGTCGCGAGATTACGGTTTGGCCGCCACGATGCGCTCAACGTGTTTTTCGATGCGGTTGCTCGCTTCGATGAGCTGTTCATAGCTCGTTGCAAAGCAAGCGCGACAAAAACCTTTGCCGTTTTCGCCGAAGGCCGAGCCGGGAACGATCGCGACTTTCTCCGCCTGCAACAAACCGATGGCAAATTCCTTTTCCGGCAAACCCGTCTTGCTGATGTCGGGGAATGCGTAGAATGAACCGCGCGGCAGATGACATTTCAAGCCGATCTCATTGAACCGGCGCACGATGAAATCGCGGCGGCGATGATATTGGTCGCGCATTTTTTTCATCGCGTCCTCGCCGCGCACGAGCGCTTCGATGGCGGCTTCCTGCGCGATGATGGACGCGCAGAGCATCGAGTATTGATGCACCTTCATCATCGCTTCGATGAGCGTCGCCGGGCCGCAGGCGTAGCCGATGCGCCAGCCGGTCATGGAGAACGCCTTGGAAAATCCGTGCAGGAAAATCGTGCGCTCCTTCATGCCGGGCAGGCTCGCGATGCTCGTGTGCACGCCCTCGAACGTCAGCTCGGAATAAATCTCGTCGCTCAACACGATCAAATCTTTTTCAATCGCGAACTTCGCGATGGCTTCGATCTGCGTGCGGTCGCATGTGCCGCCGGTGGGATTGCACGGCAGATTGAGCATCAAAATTTTGCAGCCCGGCTGCCACGCGGCGCGGAGCGCATCCACGGTCAGCGCGAAGCCGTCCTTCGCGAACGTCGGCACGGGCACGGGAATGCCGTGGGCGAGCGTGATGCTCGGCGAATAGCTGACGTAGCACGGCTGGTGATACATCACCTTGTCGCCGGGATTGATGAGCGCGCGGCAGGCGAGGTCGAGGCCTTCGCTGACGCCGACGGTGATGATGACTTCGTTTTCCGGCGCGTAGCTGACGTTGAAATTCTGCTCGACGTATTTGTTGATGGCGCGGCGCAGTTCGATGAGGCCGAGGTTGGACGTGTAATGCGTCTTGCCCTTTTCGAGCGCGTAAATGCCGGCCTCGCGGATGTGCCAGGGCGTGTCGAAATCCGGTTCGCCGACGCCGAGCGAGATGGCGTCCTTCATCTTGGCGACGATGTCAAAAAAGTCGCGGATGCCTGACTTGGGCAGGTTGACGACGTGCTTGGCGATGAAACGTGACTGGTCCATTTAATCAGAGAATAAAGAATTAAAACCGCATCGGCAAACGAATAGCTTGAGCTGAGTTAATGTTTAGCCCTCTCTTTTCAGAAACACGTTGTCTCGGTGAAACTCAAGAAACTCTCGTTGCGGCTCGACAAAACTTCCTACGTTCACGACGCGATTTGTGATAACTCCCATTTTTCCCAATGACTCTTCGTGTGCCACTGGCGAGATAAGTAACTCACCATTGTTTTCGAAAGAAATAAAACCGCGATCAAACAAATGGTCAATTGTTGGCGTAAGCATCAAACCATTTCCCTCAAACAATCGTTCGCGATTATCGGATTCCCTCCACGGTTTAATGTGGCTGGCAATCAGGTGTTCGGGACGATCTACGCGAGTGACGCGACAGAAGTGCTCAATGCGCCCAACATTTTGACGAAACAAGCCTTGTCCGCGCCGGGCTTTAATAAGTGCCTGCTTTTCAGTTTCAGGCAGTTGCCGACTTTCTGAAATCTGCTCACATTCGCGTTCTTCCCATTCCACGATGCCACGCAATTCTGGCAGTGGTGTTTCCACGGCGTCGGAAATTTGTATGCCCTGAATAATTCCTAAAAGTTCAGGTGATGCCAGTTGCGCAACAACTAGCGCCATCGGTCGGGGTATTTGCGCGAGATAAACTCCTTGATTGCCGTATCCGTTGGCGCGAATCGGAGAGTAACGCTCAGGCAAAGTCGGCGCGATAGCCTGCATGTGCTGCGGCGGAAGGATCGGTTCGGTGAACTTCTGAAAATCAATATCCACACGCCAACCAACTTCGTTCCACGCTTGGCCGATGTGGCCAAATTCATCCGGTCGCGGGGATGTGTAACAATGGGTTCTAGCCATGCCGAAACCTTGAACTGCTCCATCGGCGAACGAATAAACAATGTCGCCAGGCGCAACTTCACGCATGGTTTCGTAGAAGGGATTTATACGGTCATTCCGTTTTCGCTTCGGAGACCAAATGTATTTTCCGAAAAATTCCTGGCGGAAAGTCTGCTTGTGATTGACCCACCAGAAATTCATTTTTATTGGCAAGCACTGCTAGTGCTTTTCACGGCGCTACCTTGAGCCGTTCCGTTTCCTCGACTTTTCCGCCGAGCAGGAAGCCGTGTTCCTTGTAGGAGCGCAGCATGAAATGCGTGGCCGTGGAGAGCACGCCCTCGATGGTGGAGAGTTTTTCCGAGACGAACGCCGCGACCTTTTGCAGGCTCGCGCCGTTGACGAACACCAGCAGGTCGTAGCCGCCGGACATGAGGTAGCAGGATTCCACCTCGTCGAACTTGCTGATGCGCTCGGCCAGGCGGTTGAAGCCGCCGCCGCGCTCGGGCGTGATGCGCACCTCGATGACGGCGCGGACCGTGCCGGATTCTTCGTGGGAAAGGTTCAGCACCGGGCGAAAGCCGAGGAGCAAGCCCTCGGCCTTGAGTGCGGCGAGCTGCTGGTTCACGTCGGCTTCAGACAGGTTGAGCACCTGCGCCATTTGCGCGGTGTTGAGGCTGCCACCTTCGAGTAAGAGTTTGACAATCGGCTTCATCGGAAGGTCATTGTCGCAAAAATCCACCGCGAATCCATCTTAAACTGGCAATGCCAAAGAACTGGCTGACGTAAGGGGTTTTCCCGAAAGACCGGATTCCCCGATGTTCAAAATGGTGGAGGCGGCGGGAATTGAACCCGCGTCCCAAGTCAACCAACCAGCCGCGACTACATGCTTATCCCAAGTAATTTTTTCTGCTATGCGATGGCGCTTGGGCTCGAGTCGCACTGCCTAGTCCGCATGATAAGATCTCGACTGACAACGCGCGGTCTCCGCCGTCAATCATGCCTGCTGTTGCGTCCATCCACCGTAGCAGGTGTCCAATGGCAGACGTCGTGGCGCTTAGGCCGCGAGGGCTAGTTCTTCGTTAGCTTTTTGGTTTTGATGCGAATGATTTACGAGGCCAACGCATCGTCCTCGGCATGCCGCCTCTGGCGTGTTCACATGGTCGAAACCAGTGCGCCCCCATCAATTTTCGGCAACTCTATAATCCGCCAATTAACTGGTTGGGTCAATTGAAGAATTGTCTCTGTGCGCTCCGTGACTCTGTGGCTAAACAAAAAAACGCGGCAGGAATTTCTTCCCACCGCGTTTTGATTTCTCGGTTCCTCGAATTTGGGACGTTAGTCGTCCGCAAAGACTTAGTATCCGCCCATGCCGCCCATGTCGCCCATACCGCCGCCGTGGCCGTGGCCGCCGGCTGCCGGTTTTTCCTTCTCGGGCATGTCGGTGATGAGGCATTCGGTGGTCAGCAACAGACCAGCGATGGACGCCGCGTTCTGCAAGGCAGAGCGTGTGACTTTCTTCGGGTCAACGACGCCGGCTTTTACGAGGTCTTCGTATTTGCCGGTGGCGACGTTGTAACCTTCGTTGCCCTTGGACTTGCGGACCTGGTCAACGATCACGCTGCCTTCTTCGCCGGCGTTCGCAGCGAGCGAACGGAGCGGAGCTTCCACAGCGCGCTTGATGATGCCGATACCGATGGACTCGTCTTCGTTCGCGCCTTTGACAGCTTCGATGGCCGCGATGCAGCGGATGAGCGCCACACCACCACCAGCGACGATGCCTTCTTCGACAGCCGCGCGGGTCGCGTGCAACGCGTCTTCCACGCGCATCTTCTTTTCCTTCATTTCGGATTCGGTCGCGGCACCGACGTTGATGACGGCCACGCCGCCAGCCAGCTTCGCGAGACGTTCCTGCAATTTTTCACGATCGTAATCGCTCGTGGTTTCTTCGATCTGGCGGCGGATCTGGTTCACGCGGCCCTGGATGTCGCTGTTCTTGCCGGAACCTTCGACAATCGTGGTGTTTTCCTTGTCGATGATGACGGTCTTCGCGCGGCCGAGGTCGGCGAGTTCCACCGTCTCGAGCTTGATGCCGAGGTCTTCGGTGATGAACTTGCCGCCGGTCAACACGGCGATGTCTTCCAACATGGCTTTGCGGCGGTCGCCGAAGCCCGGGGATTTCACCGCGCAGACGTTGAGCGTGCCGCGGAGCTTGTTCACGACGAGGGTCGCGAGCGCTTCGCCTTCGACTTCTTCGGCGATGATCAAGAACGGCTTGCCGGTGCGCGCGGCTTTTTCAAGCAACGGCAACAAGTCTTTCAAGTTGCTGATCTTCTTTTCGAAAATCAAAATGTAAGGATCTTCGAGTTTGGCTTCCATCGTTTCCGCGTTCGTGACGAAATACGGAGAGAGGTAACCTTTGTCGAACTGCATGCCTTCAACGACGTCGAGCGTGGTCTCGATGGACTTCGCTTCTTCGACCGTGATGGTGCCGTCCTTGCCAACTTTGTCCATCGCGTCAGCGATCTTGTCGGCGATTTCGAAATCCCAGTTCGCAGACACGGCCGCGACCTGCTTGATTTCTTCTTTGTCTTTGACCTTCTTGGAGATCTTGCCGAGCTGCTCAACGGCGGCTTCCACAGCCTTGTTGATGCCGCGTTGGATGCCGATGGGGTTCGCGCCGGCGGTGACGAACTTCAAGCCTTCGCGATAAATCGCTTCAGCGAGAACCGTCGCCGTCGTGGTGCCGTCGCCGGCGATGTCGCTGGTCTTGCTCGCGACTTCGCGGACCATCTGGGCGCCCATGTTTTCATACGGGTCTTCCAGTTCGATTTCCTTCGCGACCGTGACACCGTCCTTGGTCACCGTCGGGGAACCGAATTTTTTGTCGATCACGACATTGCGGCCTTTCGGTCCGAGCGTGGCGACCACGGCGCGGGAAAGTTTCTGCACGCCGCGAAGCAACGCCTGACGCGCCTGTTCGTCGAATACAATTTGTTTAGCTGCCATAATATTTTAATTAGTTAATTTTGGTTGTTAGTTGTGTTTGGTAGGGCTGACCTGCTGGTCAGCCGGCGGCGCAGCAGCGCCGCCCTACCATTTTTTATTTAGCTCAAGATCGCAACGAGGTCATCGGAACCAAAGATCTTGTATTCCTTGCCGTCGATTTTGATTTCTGTGCCGCCGTATTTGGAAACGAGCACGCGGTCGCCGACCTTGACTTCAAACGGAATGCGTTTGCCTTCGTCGTCCAGCTTGCCGGTGCCGAGCACGCGGACAATACCTTCTTGCGGTTTTTCTTTGGCGGTGTCGGGGATGATGATGCCGCCTTTTTTGACTTCCTTCTCTTCGACAGCTTCCACGAGGATGCGGTCGCCGAGCGGTTTGATGTTCAATGCCATACTTTTTTCTTTTGGTTGTTGTTTTGTTTGACTGCTTAATTAACTCCCGCCGCCCGAGCGGTGGGAAAATTCTTATGCTTTTCCTCCTGCAACTGGAATAGCCGCCTGCCATTCATTTGAGCGAAGTTTTCGATCAATTTGTCTTTCCACTTTGGCGCAGAGGCTATGTTTGTCACCTGCAATAGGCCCAAAATTCTGGCCGCAAGTTTCGCAAATAAGGCCAATTGCCGGTTGCATCATCATTGTTGAACGTTCAGTTATGAAATCGTCTTTATAAACCAAACAAGTTTCATCACGCGGACAATAACACCACAGGTCTGTTATTTGTCCTGAACTTGTGTAACGCCAGCGCCACTTCATTCCAAAAAAGTTGTCCACTACATAATCTTTCCAACTAAGAGTTGCGCCAACAATCGCTTCTCCGACTTTTGATCTTCCCATTTTTTGTAAAACAACAAGAACCAAAATCCCTGCTGCTAATACCAAAAGGCAAAGCAACCAAAACGGAGTTTCGATTTTTGCACTAACTACCCATGAACAAAAACCCACTATTACTTTCCAAACTTTTGGCGCAAAGCTCGCGATAACAGCAAGGCCACCGACAATCAAAGTCGAGACTACCGTCACGATTATTTTGACTCCGATTTCCTTTTTTACGCTTTCTGCCATATCACAAGGTCTGACTGGCCAATTCTTTATTTCTTCTCGTCCACGACTTCCGCGTCAATCACGCCTTCGTCCTTCTTTTCCTCGGACTTCGGCTCGCCGCCTTCGGGCTGCGGTTGCGCGCCGGCCTTGTCCGCCTGCGCTTTCGCGGCGGCGGCTTTGTAAAGTTCGGTCGAGATCGCCTGCCACACTTCGTTCAACTTCTCGCTCATGGATTTGATCGCTGCCGCGTCCGTGCCCTTGAGCGCTTCCTTCACCGCGTTGGCGGCGGCTTCGAGCTTGCCCTTGTCGTCCGCAGAAATCTTGTCCGCGTTGTCCTTGAGCAATTTCTCGGTGCGATAAACGGAATTGTCCGCCTCGTTGCGCGTCTGGATTTCTTCCAGGCGGCTCTTGTCCTCGTCGGCGTGCGCTTCGGCGTCCTTGCGCATCTTCTCGACTTCATCCTTCGAGAGACCGCTGCTGGCCGTGATGGAAATCTTCTGCTCCTTGCCCGTGCCAAGGTCCTTCGCGCCGACGTGGAGAATGCCGTTGGCGTCAATGTCGAAGGTCACTTCAATTTGCGGCACGCCGCGCGGTGCGGGCGGAATGTCCGCGAGATTAAACCGGCCGATGGTCTTGTTGTCCTTGGAAAACTGGCGTTCGCCCTGGAGCACGTGGATTTCCACGCCCGGCTGATTGTCCGAAGCGGTCGAGAAAATTTCCGATTTGCGCGCGGGAATCGTGGTGTTGCGTTCGATCAATTTCGTGAACACGCCGCCGAGCGTTTCGATGCCGAGCGAGAGCGGCGTCACGTCGAGCAGGAGCACGTCCTTCACTTCGCCCTTGAGCACGCCGCCCTGGATGCCCGCGCCAATCGCGACGACTTCATCCGGATTCACACCTTGATGCGGCTGTTTGTTGACAAGCTTGTGCGCAGTCTCGACCACGCGAGGCATGCGGGTCATGCCGCCGACGAGCACGAGTTCGTCAATCTTCGCCGCGTCAATGCCCGCGTCCTTCAAGCACGCTTTCACCGGCCCGATGGTGCGCTCGAACAGTTTGTCCGTGAGCTGCTCCATCTTCGCGCGAGTCAAAGTTTTTTGGATGTGCTTCGGCCCGGTGGCGTCCGCCGTGATGAACGGCAAATTGATGTCGTAAGTCTGCGAGCTGGAAAGCGCGATCTTCGCCTTTTCCGCTTCTTCCTTGATGCGCTGGAGCGCGTCGGGCTGTTTGCGGAGATCCATGTTATACTCGCGTTTGAATTCATCGAGAATCCAATCCATGAGGCAATTGTCCCAGTCGTCACCGCCGAGATGCGTGTCGCCGTTCGTGGCCTTCACTTCAAACACGCCATCGCCAATCTCAAGCACGGAAATATCAAACGTGCCGCCGCCCAAATCATAGACGGCGATCTTCTCGTCCTTCTTCTTGTCGAGCCCGTAGGCGAGCGAGGCTGCCGTCGGCTCATTGATGATGCGGAGAACTTCCATGCCGGCGATCTTGCCGGCGTCCTTGGTGGCCTGGCGCTGCGAGTCGTTGAAATAGGCGGGCACCGTAATCACCGCCTGCGTGATCTTCTCGCCCAGGCGCGCTTCGGCGTCGGCCTTGAGCTTGGAAAGAATCATCGCGGAAATTTCCTGCGGCGAGAATTGCTTGGCCTTGCCTTCGGCTTCAACTTCCACGGCGCAATCGCCATTGGAAGCCTTCACCACTTTGTAAGGCATGCGTTTGATCTCTTCCTGCACTTCATCAAATTTGCGGCCCATGAAACGCTTGATGGAATAAATCGTGTTGCGCGAATTGGTCACGGCCTGGCGTTTCGCCGCATCGCCGACCACGCGTTCGCCGGATTTCGTGAACGCCACGACCGACGGCGTGGTGCGCTTGCCCTCGGAGTTTTCCAAGACGAGCGGCTCGCCGGAGTCCATGACCGCCATGCAAGAATTCGTCGTGCCTAAATCAATGCCTAATACTTTTGCCATAAAATGTGTTGGTAAAATTGTTT
>JBAXIY010000116.1:0-8652 GCA_037138135.1 Verrucomicrobiia bacterium | reverse complement strand
TTGCCAGATTTGGCAAGTCCACGAGGGCGGACATCGCAGCGGCTTTGCCGCATTGCCAGACGGCGGCAAGCAAATCACGTTGCAACACGGACTCGTCGGCAAATAGAAACAGCCCGTGACCACGCTGCAAACGCGAGCAGGCGTCCAGCAGCGATTTCACTCGCGCCGCGCTGGTGGTGACGGTCAGCACGCGGAAGCGCGGGATGACCAGATGCCGCTGGTGAACTTTGTTAGTCCAGGTCGCCTCGTAAGCGAGCAGCTTCCGATAAAAAGAAGTCTGCGATAATTTCTGGCGGACGACGGGCATGGTGCCCCGGTCGGCTTCGAGGAAATAATAGACACGTTGTGTCGAGCCATGTTGATCGGCGTATTCCAAGGCGAATACGCGGTCGGGGATGACGCCGAGCTTGGTGCCATCGCGGATTTTCACCCGCCAACGCAACGGCGCTTCGACGGGCAGCTTCAATTCGTCCTCATGCAACAACCGGATGCCATGCCGCCGGCAGGCGAGTTCCAGCGCCACCATGACATCGGAAACCAGCAGCGCATGCGCCAGATACACGCGGCCGATGCCGCGATTCTTTTCGCCCCACGATGCCGGACTGAGTTTCAGCAGTGAACCGCTTTTATTTCCTAACCCGTGGGTGATGGTTTGGGAGCCGTTGCGTTCGTAGTATTGAAGCTGGGCGCGCGGGCGTTCCAGATAGCCTTGATGAAACAGCCATTGCAGACGTCGGGATAAATTCTGTGCGCTGCCGCCAATCAGGGCGACGATCTGGTGGGAACGCAAAAACCGATGCCGGTGAATGAGCCGGATGATTTTTTGGTCGCGTTCCGTCAACCGGATGGGCGCAACCTTAACAACCCGCTGGAAGCGCGGAAGTCGGGGCATCCCGCCAGAATGAATCCAGCATCAGATATTCAAACGACGTGGGGATTTGTCCACGTTGGCAACTCGCCAAGTTAAACCAATTTCAAGTAATGGCCGGCCAGGCACCGCGCACGGAACCATGGTGGCGGCGCAGTCGGGGAAATTCCCGTGAAGTGGGATCGGGGGTGACCGCCTGCTGGTTGGCGTTCAAATAAAGACAACCCACTTCTTCCGGCGGAAGTTGATTAAACAATGCCTTCGCCTCGACCACAGCTTGCAGCCATTGCCGTTTGCATTCCACGAGATCCAGAGGCTCGCGTAACAACAGTGTGTTCAAACGGCTGGCCGGATAGTGAGCGAGCCGTTGCGCCTCCTCAACCAGAAATTGTGGAGTAAATCCGGCGTCCTTGCCACAAGCCGCCCAAGCCAATGCTCCGAGGCTCAAAACATTGCGATGTAAAAAAAGCACGTCCAGATAATCACGCAGTTCACCCCGACCCGCGAGGGCCAGCACTTTGTTGGTCGCCCCATCCAGCGGATGCAGCACAAAGCCGATTTCAGCATCCGCCTGCACGGGAAAAAAGCGAAACGCGGAATCGTAGGCCCATTCCATCTTTGTGGCCTGCCCGGCCTTGGAAACGACGGCGCGGCGGAACATTTCCTGTTGGTCCGCCCATTCCAAAACATAACCGTTCTGTTCCAGCACGGCGGCGTCCTGCAAGGCCGCCTGCTGCAAACTTTTCACGGTATCATGGAAAACGTCAATGTCCTGGGATTGCCGCAGCGAATCCTCCCGCCGCAAGAAAACGGTCGCCCCGGCGATGTAACTTTCAGGATTGCGGTTGACCGCGAGCAGCCGAAGAATAGATTTCTCGAAGTCGCCTAGCGGCATAATTCGGCGGCGATCTGGAAACCGCGCCGTCCGCCATCCGCGCGCAGTCGTTCGCAGAGATAAGGAACTTCTTCGGCGACGATTTCTGCATCCCGCCGCATGAACCAGAAACACCGGGCATGAAAGTCCCGAAACGCCTGCTGCGCCAAGGCGAGTTTCGCCGCCGGAAAATCCAGCGTGACTGTTTCTGTCCGATTCACGCCTATTAAATAACCCAAATCCTCCGTGGTATCAATCAGGGAAAACGAGCGGCTATTCAGGCCGGCTCAAAGCCGACTCATCGCTCATCCAGCGCCGCAACTTCGCCTCAATTTTCGCACGCGGCATGGCAAACCGCTCGCGCGACAGGGCGATGAGTTCGTCCCGCCGGCCAACGCGGTTTTCCAGCGGCGGCCGCATCTTGGCCCGGAACGGTTCGCGATTGGTGCCGCTGACCAGCAATTTCACCACGGCTTCATACTGGTTCAAGTCGGCCAGTGCCGTCGCCGGAATGGTTTTGCCAAATTCCTTGGTCATCACTTCCGCATCGGTGTAGCCGATGCGGAAAGCCACCAACGTCCCGACGTTTCCGAACACGGCCTGCCGGATCGGTTCGGAAAGCTGGTCAATGTATTGGTGCGACAGCGTGAGGCAGAGCCGGTATTTGCGCGCCTCCGCCAAAATGGAGGCGAACGCATCCGTCGAGAAATTCTGAAACTCGTCAATGAACAGGTAAAAATCCCGGCGTTCGGATTCCGGCCGGTTGGCGCGCGCCATAGCGCCCAATTGAAACTGCGTCACCAATAGTGAACCGAGCAGGTTCGCCTTGTCGTGGCCAAGCTGGCCCTTGGACAGATTGGCGATGAACAATCGTCCGTTATCCATCACGAAGGGGAAATCCACCTTCTTTTTCACCTGGCCCAGAATATTTCGCACCACGGGATTCAACAGGAACTGACCAATTTTATTTTGGATCGGCGCGATCGCCTCGCGCTTGAAACGCTCGTCGTAGTTCGCATATTCCTCCGCCCAAAATGCCCGGATGAACGGGTCTTTGACCTGCCGGATGATCTTGGCCCGGTAGTGGTCGTCGGTCAGCAGGCGATTCACGCCCAGCAGAGTTTGGTTCCGAGATTCCAACAACGCCGAGGCCGCGTTGTAGAGGATATATTCCAGTCGCGGCCCCCACGAATCCCGCCAGATGCCCTTGAACGCCGCCACAATGCCAGAGGCGACCAGGTGCCGGTCATCCGGGGCCACCGAGCCGATGACATTCAAGCCAATGGGAAATTCCAAATCCCCCGGATTGAAATAGACCAAGTGGTCAGCCCGCTTGGGCGGTATGTGATTCAACAGTTCCTCGGCGAGATCGCCGTGCGGATCAATCACTCCGACGCCGTGGCCCAGCGCGATGTGCTGCAATATCAGGTTCCGAAGCAATGTGGTTTTTCCAGAACCGGTCTTGCCGATGATGTAGAGATGTTGCCGTTCGTCCACGGCGGCAATGCCAAAGGGCTGGGGATCGCCCCAGCCTGGTTCCTCGCCGATGATGATGTGGGGTGATTCGTTATTCATGATGCCAAGACCAGCCGCCACCCCTTAAACGTCCCGGTTGGGGTGGACGTCGTGACGCCGGCAGCAGTGCTTGGGGCACGCCGGCGAGATAATGGCGGCTGGTTTTGAAACCCGAACGGGTGGCCAGCTTACCATGCGGTTCGCCAATTGGACGCGCCGTGGGCGCGGCTGAATTAAAAAAACGCCCAGTCGGGCGACGCTTTATCCCTGCTCGTTGCAAAAGCTAGTGTCTTGACCGGTCTGGTCGTAAGACTCGTTGGTGCTTTTATCCACGCTTCGGCGTGAACCGGTCGCGTAAGCGAAATCGTGGTTGGGCGGTAGCCCTGATCTTAAAACCCGTCCCCCAACGTGTCGGCGATTCCGGCCGACTTATCGCTTTTTGGTAAAGGACAACGGCTAGGTGTCATTTACCCGGCTAGCCCGCAGGGAGAAAGCGATAAGTCGGGCGGTAGCGCGACGACACGTTGGGGAGCTAGTGGTGCGGCGGTTAAGCCGTAGAATTCGTAAGTCCGGGTAAATTTACCCCTACAAACCATGTTTGTAGCCCGTCGTTAATATTTGATGGTGGTAGTTTCCGCAGGCTTCGGAAGTGAGGCGACCACTTCCAGGCTGTGAGGCTGGTCGCAATAAATCTGGTTGCCAGGGCCCATCCAAAGTTTGGCCCCGCACAAGTCACACGTTTCCTGACTCCGGTTTTCCACCGGCTTCGACCACCCCTTGGGAATTCGTAAGTATATTTTCATGGCCTATCCATTTAAGCATGGCTTCAGGCTTTTGAACAGGGCGTCGCCAGCTTGACAAAACGCTGTTATAATGGTATGATTTTCAGGTAGTTAGATAGGGTTTATTCTTCCAACTACACCACACGTTTGCCGGATTTGGCAAATCCGCACGTCTGCCTGATTTTTCGTTCGTCGGTTAGGGTCACGCATGAACCATCTTCGGTTCACTTCATTCCCATGAAATCATTACCCAATTATCTTCATGCCCAACGCAAGCGCCTGGCTCTGTCACAAGAGGAGGTCGGCTTTTTGCTGGGTCTGAACGGGATGAACAAGGGGAACAAGGTGTGTCGCGACGAAACCTTCGCCCGCGAACCGTCACTGCTGGATGCACTCGCCTACGAGGTGATCTATGGTCGCCCCGTGCGCGAGCTTTTTGCCGGCCTGCATCAGCAGGCGCAACAAAGAGTGGCGGAGCGGGCCAAGGTTTTGTCCTTCCGCAAGGGGCGGAATGCCGACGCGCGCCGGGATCAGTCCATTATTCAACTGGCGGAACCTGCCAGCGTTAATCCAAACACAAATGACCCAGAATAAACTCATTCGAATTTTAGCCATCGCTCCGACTGCCCGTGGTTTCGGCTACGCCGTCATGGAAGGATCGAGCCGACTCATTGCGTTTAGCAACAAATCCATTTTGAAAAACAAAAATAAGCGCACGTTGGTTTGGGTGGAAAAGTTTATCCGCCGTTATGAGCCGGCGGTGCTGGTGTTGCCAGCGGTGAATGCCGCCGACACACGCCGGGCTAAACGCATCAAGCAGTTGCACCAACGATTGGTCGGCTTGGCAACAAAACAGAAATTGAAGGTGAAACTGATCACCGCCACCAAGGTGCGGGAACGGTTGCTGGGACAAATCAAGGGCAACAAGCAATCGTTGGCGGAAGTGTTAGCCGGGTTATTTCCCCTCGAACTGGCACCGCGTTTGCCACCGAAGCGCAAGGTGTGGAAGAGTGAAGATCCGCGCATGGACATCTTTGATGCCATGGGTTTGGCAACGACGTTCTGGCCACCGGTTCGATAATCACCAGTCCGTTATGGATTAGGCCGCGCTGTTTTGGTGCGGCTTTTTTCTTTTGAGAAATCTGCCCGGATAATATTCATTGGTTTATTCAATGTATTACTATCCTGAAGTTTTCTTCGCAGGGGGAACGAACCTGACTTCATACCTCCTATGAAGTTTTCTTCATACCCCCGACGCGGAAGCGGTGGACAAGTCGGGCCTGATCTTGGCGCAGTTGCCGGAGTTGTTCACCATGGACGCGGGCGTATTTCCCCGCCGCTCGGATGACCCGCTCGTAATAGTTCTGGATGGTGACGGTGATAAATCCCTTAACCTTCAAGTTGGCGATATGCTTCTGAATCTGTCGCTCACTGACTTTGAAAAATTCGGCAAAATAGCGGTTGGAAGCGTAACAACCGCGCTCGTTGTCGAGCGAATGAATTTCTACGAACAAAACCTTCTCCATGATCGAGAGTTGGTGGGATTCCCAAATCTCCTTCGGAATCCAGATGCCCTTGAAGTCGCGTGACGGTTTTTCCATGTTTAACATCATAACAAATAGTTTCCAAACGCGCTATCCACAGGCTGGCTTCACAAAGTTTTCAGCGGCATGATAAAATGGATCCATCATGCCGATGGAAAACGAATCACAAAAATTATTAGAAATAACCGGTGCCGCGCTGCAGCCAGCGGAATCAACAACCGCTGTTCCGCAGGCTGCGGCAGAGTTCCGCACGGTGCCGAACGATGCCGAAGATTTCGGCAAGGTTCCGCAGGTTGCGGAACGCAAAGAAAACCACACGCTGACGGTGAGAGAAACGGCGCGTATGTTTGAAACGGCAGGGGTGGCACGGACGGAGCGGAGCATCATCAACTGGTGCCAGCCGAACCGTCAGGGAATCACGCGACTGGACAGCTATTACGATCCGAACGAGCGGAAATACTACATCACGCCGCAAAGCGTTGAGGCGGTTATACAGGAGGAAATTCAGCGGGCGAATAAAACGACGGAGTCATCGGCTTCGGAATCCTTCGGAAGCCCTGTGACACACGGGAAACATCCGGGAAACGCTCCGGCCACGAATGAAGCGAGATTCGAAGAAATGGAGCGAGAAGTTCTGGATTTGAAGATTGCAAATCGTGGCAAGGATATTTTTATCGAACAACTCAAAAGCGAACGCGCCGGATTTTTTGAGAAGTTGCTGACGGCCAACCGAACTGTGGGCCAGCTGGAAACCAGGTTGAACCAGTTGGATGGGCCGAAATTGTAATACGCCAAGGCGACCAGCATGGCTAAATCAACCCAACCAATTCCCGCCGAATACCCGCCCAATGAAAGTTCCAATGGCCGCCACGTAGAAGACAACCCAAGTGCAGCAGCACCCGGCCAATCGTGTGTTGCGCCAACTCCATCTTTAAGTTCGTCAGCATTTTTTCCAGAAGTTAGCGAATGAATTTTCGCCCGCAGCGGTTGCAACATACCTTCAGCCGCAGTCCATCGATTTCAAACCGTTGATGATTCTTACGGTGATGATTGAGACACCAGTAACTCGTTAACCACCGTCGAAGCCGAGCACCCAGCTTTCTCATAAGCCCCGCCAAGAACTTTAGCTCACGCAATCTGAGATCCGGCCCAGCTGGCACCGGCTCTACTTGTAAATTCGTCATCATTCTGGTTCTTCAGGTTAAAAGGTGGCGGCGCCAACCCAAAAGCGCCGCCACCCAACCTAAAACCGGAACCCATGAACCGGTCTTGTGACGGGAAACCAAACCCGTCACGAAGATCGTTGTCAATTCATGCCGTTGGCAGCGAAGACTGAAACATCGCTTTTTTTGACCCGCGATAGACGCGCACAGCACCGACACCCATAAAGCCAACGCCAAAGATAGCCAGCGTTACGTTCACCGGCTCAGGCACCGCTGTAATGTTCAAACTCCAGCCCTCCACCAAGCTGGTTCCGCCACCATTAGCCAAATCTGCGAAATACAACGTCCAATTTCCGTTCGCCTGTAAACCGTTGAAATTCACTAGGCTGCCAGCCGCATTGTAGCTGCCCATCATAAACGAACTGCTCGTCACATCTTGAATCGAGCCGTGGTAATTCGGGTCACTGGTGCTGTCAGTCAGCGTGATGTTCATGCCCGCGCCGCTGGCACCAATGCCGTTCAAACTGAAGCCAGGTTGGTTCATCAGCATCACGAGCGTGCCATTGGGCGAAATCAGATAGGCATACAAGTCGCCGTTGAAACCGCCGCTGATATTCAAGCTCACCGTCAGGCTAGACACGGTGGAGCCGGCCGGCGCCGCGTCGTAGGTGCCCACGAAACTGACGCCCGCTGGACTGCCGTCCGGGATTGCGCCGATCGGATAAAGCGAAGCGCGAACCGTGGCCACCGCCGCCAGTGATGCAACCAATGTCAGATGGATGATTTTCATAGTGTTGTTCCTTGATTAACGCTCTGATTACGGCTGCCACTTGATGCGGTAATAAGCCGAACTCGGCGGATTGCCGCCCAAATCGCTGAAGCTGTCGCTCACAAAAATCACGCCGTTGGTGCTGACGGTGTTCGTCGCAATGGACGCCCAGTCGGTGAGATTGGTGGAGCGTTCGGTGATGTAGCTAAAACCGATGACACCATAAGCTATGAGCGTGGTGGGATTACCGGTCGTGATGTTGACGATGGAGTTTGTGCCGGTGACATAGGCGTTGACCGCGATGTTGATGATGCCGGCAACGATTTCTCCATAGCTGTCACTGGCGGTGTAATTAATCTGGTCGGCCACATTCGAGGCGGTGGACGGATAGCCAATGAGCGTTGCATTGGTGATTAGGGTCACGCTGTTGGTGGTGGACAGGTTGAAGGTGGTGAGAGTAACGTCATCGCCGTCCGCGTCGCTCCATTGGTTGGTGAGCTGCGACCAGGGGAAATGCAATCCTAAGCCAGCGGTGCGCGTCAGGCTCAGCGGTGCCAGCACCGGCGGATGGTTGGTGACGATTTGCTCAAGGTTGGTCGAGCTGCCGAGATAGTTCCCATCACCGAGATATGCCACGGTGATGACGTTCGTCCCGCGCGGCAGGTTGGTGATGCTCAAACTCGTTGCCAAACTTCCACTCACGCTATTCGTGCTGATTGGACCATTAGTGGAAGAGAAAACCACATTGCCGGTGGCGTCAGCCGGCAACGTGGCGAGGAAGGCGACGGCATCTTTGAAGCCGCTTGGATTATTGGTGGAGATCGCCCCGACAGAAGTGCTGGCTGGAACCACGGTCAAGGTGCCGGGGTTGTAGGTAAGATTGTAGTTGTTGATGTCAAACGTGCCGCCGGTCGCCGAGCTGGGCGTGATCGTCGAAGTTGAACCAGCGGCATCGGTGGCGGCAAGGCCACCCGTGCCATAGGTCAAGGTGACCGACCCGACGGTTTCCCCGTTTTGCAAGCCCGCCGAGGTGAACGCGGAGGAACCGGTCACGGGCGTGGACTGCGTCGTGCCGTAGGGCTTGTTCTGGTGGTTGGCCGTGATGGTCAGGTTCGTCTGACTGATCGTGTCGGTGAT
>JBAXIY010000115.1:0-8674 GCA_037138135.1 Verrucomicrobiia bacterium | reverse complement strand
CCGGGCTTCGCTTCTTCAAATAACGCGGTGTAGCGGTAATCAAAATTTTCCAGCTTCACGCGCGGAATTTTCTGGCTGATGAATCGTTCGATGGCAAAAACGTGCGGCGCATCTTCGGCCACCATGATGGTGAAGGCGTCGCCCGTAGCCGCGGCGCGCCCGGTGCGCCCGATGCGGTGGATGTAATCTTCCGGATGCTGCGGCACATCGTAATTCACGACGTGACTCACGTCCGCGATGTCGAGGCCGCGCGCCGCGATGTCCGTGGCGACGAGCACTTCAAATTTGCCGTCGCGAAAACCTTGCAACGCCTGTTCGCGTTCTTTTTGAGTGCGGTTGGAATGCAGCACGGCAACAGCGTGATTCTCGCGTTTGAGCAGCGCGGCGCAGCGATCCGCGCCATGTTTGGTGCGGCAGAATACGATGACGGAATCGTAGTTCACGCGCTTGAGCAATTCGAGCAGCAGATCCGTTTTCTGCATGTCGGACACGGGATAAATCACGTGCTTCACCGATTCTGCCGGCGAGCGGCGCGCACCGATTTCAATCGTCTCCGGCTGATGCATCGCCCATTGAATGAGCGTTTCAATCTGCGGCGGAACGGTGGCGGAAAATAAGGCAGTGTGGCGTTTGCGCGGACATTTTTCCACGAGGCGGCGAACGTCGGGCAGAAAACCCATGTCGAGCATCCGGTCGGCTTCGTCGAGCACGAGATATTCCACCTTATCGAGTTTCACCGTGCCTTGTTCGAGATGATCGAGCAAGCGTCCGGGCGTCGCGACGATGATATCGCAGCCGGCTTTCAATTCGTCATTCTGTTTGCCGTAACCAACGCCGCCGAAGACCACGGTGATTTTCAAATCGAGAAAACGTGCGTAATCGCGAAAGGCGGTTTCGACTTGCGCTGCGAGTTCGCGGGTCGGTTCGAGAATCAAAACACGCGGGCCGCCGGGTTGGTGGCCGCCGAGCTTGGAAAGAATGGGCAACGCAAACGCCGCCGTTTTTCCCGTGCCGGTTTGCGCGCTGCCGATGACATCCTTGCCGGACAACACCAGCGGAATGGAGCGCAACTGAATCGGCGTCGGTTCCGTGTAGCCCATGGCGCGAACGCCTTCGAGCACCTTTTCACTCAAGCCCAGCGCGGCGAAACTCACGCGGCACTTCCTTCCGTCGCCGCCGGCGCTTCCGGCTGAACCGGCGCTTCGACTGCGGCTGCCGCTGTCGCTTCCGCCGGCGTTTCAATTTGTGTGACCGGTTCCGCCACGAGCGTTTCCGGCGTCACGGTTTCAATGGCCGCAGCAACTTCGGTTTCGGCAGCGGGCTTTTCAGCGGCAACTTTCTTGTCCTGCTTCACGGGCTTGGGCAAAGGTTTCTTCGCCGTTTCCATGCGGCCATCGGCAAATTCCAAAACCGCACCTTGATGAATCAGCCAATGCAAATCCACAATGACCGCCGTCTGTTCCGGAGTCGCTTCGGCTTCGGCAGGTTTCGCTGGAGCTGCTGCCGGTGCGGGAGCGCCTTCACCTTCGGCAACGGGCGCAATGGGAATTTCGGTGACAACAACTTTCGCCACTTTCGGCGTCGGCGCGAGCGCCTCGATCAATTTCTTGCGCGTGCACTTCGCGTTGCCATTGATGTATTCAATGATGCGCTTGATGTTTTCCGACACCGGCGTGCTGGCGATGTCGAGGAAGGTCGGCCGCGCGACGCTGACGTGCGTGACGGTTTTGTTGACCTTGAAAAATTGCAAACCGTAATGCGCGAACTGCTGGCTCAACTTCGTCGCGATAGGCAGCGGAAAAAATTTCTGCTGCTCCCATTCCTGACGGATTAAACGTTGCAGGCCGTTGTCGCGCAGACTGCGGCTCGGCAAACCGGCCACGGTGAGCGTTTCCACCGGCTTGATGATGGAATCTTTGTGCGTCGCGCGAAAATGTTTTTCCACTTCTTCCAGCGTCGCGAGCGTGAGCGGTTCCGCCACGTTGAGACAAATGTATTGAGTCTTGAAGCTTTGGTCTTCGACCCATTTTTTAACGACCGCTTCGTCCTTCACGATTTTCACGCGGGACTTGAACTGATCGAACGGCATGCGCGAAAATTTTTCCGTGTGCAATTTGCGCAACTGGTTTTGGTAATCGTGATGATTCGGCGGGCCGAGAATTTCTCCGCTCAAACCGCATTGTGCAACGAACGTGTAAACACCCTTCGGCGGTTCGGTCTGCGTGCGCTCGGCTTGATAAAACGTGGCAAAATGATTTTTCAGAACATGCGCAACCGCGCCGTCTTCGCTCGTCCACGGCGTGTCGTCGAGCGCGCAGGAAAATAATTTTTCCATCGTGCCGTCGGCCTTTTTCTTGGTCGTGAGTTGGACGGAATAACGTTCTGCCTTCTGCAAAATTAGCAACGCGATTTGAAACAGTGGATACGCGCGGCCGGTTACTTTTATTTGGCGCGCGAGCTGTTCGACGCCGCGCTCTTCGGGAATAAAGGCAACAGACAATTGCGGCAACGGCGCAAGGGGCGCGGGGCGTTCGCGTTGTTCATCGCGTCGGTCGCCGCCGCGGAAATTTCCACCTTTGCGATCGCCAAATTTGGCGCCGCCACGCGGAGCACCACCACCGCGACGTTCACCTCCGCCAAAGCCACCACCCGCGCCATCGCGTCGCGGCGCCCGGCGTTCGCCCGGCTTGCCGCTGAAAGTGCGTTCAGGTTTGACGCCTTCGTTGCCGGTGAATTTTGCAAATTTGTTCGTCTCGGTTTTGCCCTGCGCCCAGGCGGGCTGGAAGAGGCTTTCGAGGTTTAGATCGAGTTCGGCGATGTTGCTCATGTAAAAATGCCCCGACAAGCGGGGTTGAAATGGGATAGTATCATGGATTGACGCGGGGATGAAAGCAAGCGCCGTGTCAGATGCAAAAAGGCGCGGCCAAAATCAGGCCGCGCCTAAAAAATAAAAAATTCGGCTCATTTTTTTTCTTCAACCGTCGGAGCAGCCGCGCGCTTAACCATGATGGCTTCTACGATTTTTTTTGCCAACTCCGGTTTTTCCATGAGGGACTTTTTAGCGGCGTCCCTTCCCTGACCGATCATCGTGCCGTCGAATTGCAGATAGGCACCTCTTTTATCCACCGCGCCGCACTCGATGCCCACGTCGAGAATGCTGCCTTCCTTGTCAATACCGTGGTTGTATATGATGTCGAACTCGGCTTCAGCGAACGGCGGTGCGACCTTATTCTTCACAATTTTCACGCGCGTGTGGTTGCCATAAACATTTCCTGCCGCGTCCTTCAATTGGTCTTTGCGGCGGATGTCCATGCGCACGCTCGCGTAAAATTTCAGTGCCTTACCGCCGGGTGTCGTTTCCGGGCTGCCGAACATAACGCCAACTTTCTCGCGCAATTGGTTGGTGAAAATGCACGTGGTTTTAGATTTTGCAAGAATCGCTGTCAATTTGCGTAAAGCTTGTGACATCAAACGCGCTTGCATACCCATCGTTGCCATGCCCATATCGCCGTCGAGTTCGGCTTTAGGCACAAGCGCGGCAACTGAATCAACAACAATGACATCGAGTGCATTTGAACGCGCAAGCGTCTCGCAAATGGTCAACGCTTCTTCGCCGGATGATGGTTGCGAGACAAGCAAATCATCCAAATTTACACCCAACTTTTTAGCGTAGCCGGGATCCAGCGCATGCTCCGCATCAATGAAAGCCGCTAGGCCACCGGCCTTTTGTGCATTCGCAATGACGTGGAGCATCAACGTAGTTTTACCGGAAGATTCCGGTCCATAAATTTCCACCACGCGACCGCGCGGCAGACCGCCGACGCCAAGCGCGAGGTCAATCGCCAGCCCACCGGTGGGAATGACTTCAATTTTCGTCTGCGCGCGGGCATCGCCAAGGCGCATAATAGCACCATCGCCATAGGCCTTTGTGATAGAAGAAATTGCTGATTCGAGTTCGCGTTCGCGTGTGGCGGCAGCTTTGGATTCAGCAGCAGATTTTTCCACAGACTTTTCAGATTTGGCAGCCATAAATTAAGGAAATTGGTTTATAATTTTTCGAAACGAGACGTTAGTGAATAGCGTTTGATTAGTCAAACGCTGATGTTGGTTCGAGAGAGGAATAAAAGAAAAAACCAAGAGATTTCAGAAGTATCCGGAATAAAAAAATCAAATGTAATATTCAGTATTTGGCAATGTGGAAGTTGGCAGAAGTAGAGCAAGCACTTGATTAATGGGCATTTTGCCGAAGAGTGAGAGGCACAAAATCTGTAAAATTGTTTAGAAGCCGGCCTCCAAATGAATGTGATTTTTCAAAATGGCGATGAGCAAATATAACGGCGAAGGTGGTTCAGACATGGGTGTGCACCGCGGTGAGCGAAGTGCCGTAAAACGTTGATGGGCAGATAATGATTGATCAATTTAAAGAAGAGATCAATCAACCATCACCAATCTGTAAACAAAAAAATCTCAAACAATTACTAAAAATAGAGCAATAGGCGGACACGCTTATAAAAATATAAAAAGATGGAACACAATAAATTGAAGATAAATAATTTATTTATCTAGCCCTGCGGGAAAATTTTCTGCATCAGCGCTTGATTGATCGGTGGGGATATTGGCACTGCGTTTTAACCAAACCAACAGAATGCTAACATCCGCTGGCGAGACACCAGAAATGCGCCCTGCTTGCCCGATTGTCCGAGGTCGTATTTTGCTCAGCTTCTGACGCGCTTCGAGCCGCAGACTAGGAACTGTTGTAAAATCAAACGAGGTGGGAATAACTTTATCTTCCAGATGTTTAGTGCGGGCAACCTCAATTTCCTGACGGTCAATATAACCAGCATATTTAATTGAAATTTCCACTTGCTGAATCACTTCTGGGTCCAGGCCTGCAATTTTATTGGGTAAATCTTGATATGAAATTTCTGTCCGGCAGAGAATTTTAGACAAAGAGTCACGCAGCGAATAACTTGTGCACAAACGATTTATTTCAGAATTAATCGCAGTTTCTTTGGCAGCAAATTTAAGAAAATTACGATAAGGTAATAAACCAATATCACTTCCTAAACGAGATAATCGCATATCAGCATTATCTTGTCGCAACAACAATCTATATTCAGCTCGAGAAGTAAACATCCGATACGGTTCAGAAGTGCCTTTGGTAACTAAATCGTCAATCAAAACCCCAATATAGGCCTGATCTCGACGCAAAATAACAGGATCACGGCCTTGGACGCGGCGAGCAGCATTAATTCCAGCCATGAGACCTTGAGCGCCCGCCTCCTCATAGCCAGAAGTCCCATTAATTTGCCCGGCCAGAAACAAATTTTTGCAGACTTTTGTTTCTAATGACGGGTGCAATTGGGTTGGAAAGGCAAAATCATATTCTACGGCATAGGCTGGCCGCATAATTTCGGCATTTTCACATCCTATTATAGAATGGACCATTTCAATTTGAACTTCAAATGGAAGACTTGTAGAGAAGCCATTCACGTATATTTCATCAGTTTCAATTCCCTCTGGTTCGAGAAATATTTGGTGGCGTTCTTTTTCAGCAAATTTGACTACTTTATCTTCAATGGACGGACAATATCGCGGGCCAACACCTTCAATCACCCCGGAATACATGGGAGATTTGTGAATGTTTTTACGAATAACTTCGGCCGTTTTATCTGTTGTGAATGTGATGTAGCAAGGCAATTGACCGTTAATTCGACTTAATATTGAATTTGGAGGAAACTTACCCGCCAAGTGGTCAGAATGTCGTGTTCCAAATCCAAAATGTTCCATGTGGAACAAATCGTCCTTCCAAAATGAAAAATATGGCACAGGATAATCTCCTGGCTGAATCTCGGTCTTGGAAAAGTCGATCGATTTGCGTAGTAGTCTAGGGGGCGTTCCGGTTTTTAGGCGCCCCAATTCTAATCCTAATTCTTTCAATGAAGCAGATAAATCCATGGCGGCAGCGTCTCCCGCCCGTCCTCCAGATTGCTGGTTGGAGCCAATGTGCATTAGTCCACGCAGAAAAGTTCCGGTAGTAATTATGACTGTAGCTCCAAAATATTGAACGCCTAACAATGTTTCTACACCATTCGCAATGCCTTCTTTATGAATTACTTTTATTGTTTGACCCTGTTTAACATCTAGAAGAGGTTCTGATTCGCAGATCCGTTTCATCCGAAATTGATATGCTTTTTTGTCGCACTGCGCTCGCGGAGCCCATACAGCTGGTCCTTTTTTGGTGTTCAGCATTCTGAACTGAAGACCGCACATATCAGTAGCCTTTCCCATTTCACCCCCCAGTGCATCAATCTCACGAGCTAAGTGTCCTTTAGCAAGTCCGCCAATGGCTGGATTACAAGACATTTGACCAATAGTGTCAGCGTTGATGGTCAGAAGTAAGGTTTCGCAGCCCATCCTGGCAGCTGCTAATGCGGCTTCTACACCGGCATGACCGGCACCAACGACGATTACATCATATCTTTTAGGATAAACGAACATTCTACTGGAAAATATAGCTATAAAACAATTTAGTTATCGATAATAATTATAGAATTTATAAAAAACAATGCTGCTGAAAAGGCAACTTATTGATTTATTTTGAGTCGAACAAAATATACCCATAATCCATTGAATGATTTTACCCCGTGGTGGGCAAGCAAAAACACCAAATGTTTAGAGGCATATCCGCCGGCGTGGACGCGCCGGAGAAAATCCGATAATTCGGTGATGGAAGTCAAACTACAGAATACCCAAACTACTAAAAACTCTTTGCCAGCCGAATTAAAAAATGGGAGGCCAAGTGCTTCGCGGCTCCTCGCCTCCCGTTGAAATCGCAATGCGAAATCAGTGCTTTACTTCCACGGCCTTACCCATCGGCTGGCCGATGTCTTTGAGCAACTTCACGAACCACTTGGCTTTGATGTTGAACGGCTTTCCACCTTTGATGCGCTCGAATTCAATCGCGCGGAGTTGTTTGCCACGGTCCTCATCTTCACCCACCACGCCGCCCTTGCCGGCGAAGGCGCATTGCACGGCTTTCACGGCGCAACGGCGGATAAGTTTGCGGTCGGCGGCGTTCGCGGCGGCGGCGCGGCTATAATAACCGCTCTTCTGCACGAGCGTTTTCTCCGCGCCGAGCAGTTCGGCAAATTGTTTGGAAAACCACGCGCCGACATTGACCTTGTCGAGGCGCACATGGCCGAACGCGTCGCGCGGCACTTCTTCGCCCTTGGCCTCGATCTGCTTGACGATGTCCGCCACGCACGCGCCTTCGGAGATGAAGAGGTTTACGCAATCATGTTTGTCCATGATCTTGCGCAGCCGCGCGGCCTCGGCCTTGATGTCGAGTGCCATCTCGGGAATGTAGATGCCGTGAACATCGCGGCGTTCCTCGCTCAAGCCGAGGTCGGGCAGAAAATTCATCGTGCCCATCAGCTTGCGGTATTCCTCCGCCGTGGCCGCCGTGAGCCAGCCGCAGTTGCGGCCCATGACTTCGTGGATGATGAGCATGCGCGGATTCGCGTTGTGCTCGGAGACGACGTTGGCGAAATAATGCGCGCCTTCTTCCGCTGCGGTCCACGCGCCGAGACTCTGGTGGATCGGGATCACGTCGTTATCAATCGTCTTGGGCATGCCGACGACGGTGAGGCTGTAATAGTTCGTCTTGAGAAATTTTGCGAGATCCGCCGCCGCCGTGTTCGTGTCATCGCCGCCGATGGTGTGCAACACATCCACGCCGTCCTTGATGAGTTGGTCCGCCGCAACCTTCTGCGGATCTTGACCTTCTTTGACGAGCCCGCGCTTCACGCAATCTTTGATGTTCGTGAGTTTCACGCGGCTGTTGCCGATGGGGCTGCCGCCATGTTCCACGAGCGCCTGCCAGTTTTTGCGTGCGTGCGCCGTCACTTTCATGCTCTTGCCTTGCAGCAGTCCCATGTAGCCATTCACATAGCAGATGATCTCCACTTTAGGCGCGGTGCGCGTGTAAGCTTCAATCAAATAGCCGATGGAAGCGCTCAGGCACGGAGCCAGACCGCCCGCTGTTAGAATGCCAACCTTCTTTACTTTTTTACTCATAAATTTTTGGTGATGCGCGATTTTGGAAAAGGGATTAATCGTTTGATTTGAGAATAAACCCCTGCACGGATGATGCGGCAAACGCACTTTTAGCTCAACCTCAAATCGCCGGCCGCCACGCACTCACGCTCGGCCGAGGCCAGCACGGCCGTAACCTAATTGTAACTTTTACGACGCAATTGTCCGGCATATCCTGCGAGATATGAATCCGGCTGACTTGTTCGCCCACGAAGAAAACCCCGTCACCCTCGCGGCGGGCGAGACGCTATTTCGGGCCGGCGATGCCGCCGACTGCATGTTCGTCGTGCTCGAAGGTTCGCTCAACGTGCTCGTCGGCGACAAGATCGTGGAAAATTCCCAGCGCGGCGCGATTCTGGGCGAGATGGCTTTGGTGGATAACACTCCGCGTGGCGCGACCGTTCTGGCCGTGACGTCCAGCAAACTTGCGAAAGTAGACGCGCGCCGCTTCCAACGTCTCATCCAGCAAAATCCTTTCTTCGCCATGCACGTCATGAAGGAACTCGTGGACCGCATCCGCGCGATGAACAAACTTCTCGCCGGCGGCTGAAATCGCCAAAGTCATAAAATCTAACTC
>JBAXIY010000114.1:0-8805 GCA_037138135.1 Verrucomicrobiia bacterium | reverse complement strand
CACCAAGCCGAATCTCGATCCCGCCGCCGCCGCGTTCATCCGCGCGTGGCTCGTGAAAAAACACGCGGCGATGCTGGTGGATTTCATGAACGCGCTGGAAATCAAAAACGAAAACGGTGTGGTGGAAGATTTGCCAACAGCGGTGGACGACGCGAAATTAAAAGCTGCCGTGGAAATTTTGCTCGGCAAATATCCGCACGAAACCGTGGCCGTCTATCTGAACGCGTTCAACGACATGAACACCGCTGGCTGGGTGAATCTAAAGGCGTTACTGGAATCTGATGTCCGCCTACAACTGGGCAACCACTCGTAAAAACAAGACGAGTTTCCGCCAAGAAACTGCTGGTCAATCAAGACGCCATTTGCCAATTTAATTTTTAAATAACTATTTATGCAACTCCAAGGTGACATCGCACTCATCGGTCTGGCCGTCATGGGCCAGAATCTCATCCTCAACATGAACGACCACGGCTTCACCGTCGTCGCTTACAACCGCACCACCGACAAGGTAGATGCGTTTCTCGCCAACGAAGCCAAAGGCACGAAGGTCATTGGCGCGCACTCAATCGAGGAAATGGTTTCCAAACTCAAATCGCCGCACCGCGTGATGATGCTGGTCAAAGCGGGCAAGCCGGTGGACGATTTTATCGAATTGCTCGTGCCGCATCTTTCGCCCGGTGACATCATCATCGACGGCGGCAACTCGCTTTTCAACGATACCAGCCGCCGCGTGGCCTACTGCGAGAGCAAAGGTCTTTTATTCGTCGGCACCGGCGTCAGCGGTGGCGAAGAGGGCGCGCGCAATGGCCCCAGCATCATGCCCGGCGGGTCGCCCAAGGCGTGGCCGTTCGTAAAAGATATTTTTCAAGCTGTATCCGCGAAGGTGGAAGGCAATGTCCCTTGCTGCGATTGGGTCGGCGAAGGCGGCGCGGGTCATTATGTGAAGATGGTTCACAACGGCATCGAATACGGCGACATGCAGCTCATCTGCGAGGCTTACAACATTTTGAAAAACGGTCTCGGCCTGTCGGCGCAAGAGATGCACGATGTCTTCGCCGAGTGGAACAAGGGTGAACTTGATTCCTATCTTATTGAAATTTCCCGCGACATCCTTGGCTTCAAAGATACCGACGGCTTGCCGCTCGTGGATAAGATTCTCGATACCGCCGGCCAAAAAGGCACAGGCAAGTGGACGGTAATTGATTCTCAAGAACTGGGCATTCCCATCACCCTCATGGCGGAAGCAGTTTATTCGCGCTGCGTTTCCGCGTTGAAAGACGAACGCGTCAAAGCCGCTAGAAAATTAAAAGGCCCGCGCCCCGCGCTCACGAGCATCGCCGCGAATCCCGAAAAGAAAAAAGCATTCATTGCCGACATCATGAGCGCACTCTACGCCTCCAAAATTGTCAGCTACGCGCAGGGCTACATGCTTATGCGCGCCGCTGCCAAGGAACGCGATTGGAACCTGAACTACGGCGGCATCGCCCTCATGTGGCGTGGTGGCTGCATCATTCGCTCGCGCTTTCTGGGCAAAATTAAGGAAGCCTACGACAATAATCCCAAGCTCTCGAACCTGCTGCTGGACGATTATTTCCGGGCCGAAATCAAGAAATCACAAAAAGGCTGGCGCAATATCGTCGCCACCGCCGCCAAGAAAGGCATTCCCGTCCCCGCCTTCAGCACCGCGCTCGCGTTCTACGATCAATATCGCAGCGCCGTCTTGCCGGCGAATTTACTCCAAGCGCAACGTGATTACTTTGGCGCGCACACCTACGAACGCGTCGACAAACCGCGCGGCGAATTTTTCCACACCAACTGGACCGGCAAAGGCGGCACCACCAGCAGCAGCACTTACAACGTATAAATCGTTGGCCGTAGCAGCGAACGCGCAAACGCTCTAATAAAAAACGCAGGCTTCGGCTTGCGTTTTTTTATTTTTGAATTAGGCCGCCGCCGGATTTGGAAAGAAAATCGCCTTGGTGTGTCCAACCCTATTTTGTCCGCCATAAGTCATTTCATGCTGTATTATCAATGGGTTTAGTTGATGGATAGGCAGATGAACTGCTTGCGTTTTCTTCGCGTTGAGCCTAGCGTCTAATTGCGTTTGTTTCCGACGGTTCGTTGCCGGGTGCGCTCCAAGCTCCCCCGACGGCCAGTTCCTGACTTTCCAATCGCCGCAGCCCGCATCGGCGGGAGCCAATTTTGATTCCATGTCACATCCTTTAATTATTCAAGGCGGAATGGGTGCCGGCGTTTCCGACTGGCGGCTCGCCCGCGCGGTTTCGCAAACGGGGCAACTCGGCGTCGTTTCCGGCACGGCGCTGGCCAGCATCTTGGCGCGACGCTTGCAAACTGGCGATCCGGACGGCGCGATGCGTCGGGCGTTGGCACATTTTCCATTTCCAAAAATCGCCGCCCGCATCCTCGCGGATTATTTTATTCCCGGCGGCAAGCGGACGGATGAACTATTCAAGCTCACGCCCCTTCCCGGTTTGCAACCCAGCGCGGATTATGCCGCGCTGACGGTGGCGGCAAATTTTGTGGAAGTTTTTCTCGCCAAAGAAAACCACACCGGACTGGTCGGCATCAATTTTCTGGAAAAAATCCAGTTCCCCACGCTGCCCTCGATTTTCGGCTCGCTGCTCGCAGGCGTGGATTATGTGCTGATGGGCGCGGGTATTCCCCGCTCCATTCCCGGCGTGCTGGACCGGTTGGCCAAGGGTGAAAAAGTGGAATTAAAAATTGATGTCGAAGGCGCGTTGCCTGGCGAAGAATTTTTCTCCACGTTTGATCCGGCGGCTTTTTGCAACGGCGCTGCGCCACAATTAAAGCGCCCGTATTTTCTGGGCATCGTCGCCTCGGCCACTTTGGCCATCACGCTCGCCCGCAAATCCAATGGCACAGTAGACGGCTTTGTCGTGGAAGGCGAAACCGCCGGCGGCCACAATGCGCCACCGCGCGGCGCATTGCAATTAAACGCTAGCGGCGAACCGCTTTACGGCCCGCGCGACATTCCGGATTTGGAAAAAATTCGCGAACTGAATCTGCCGTTCTGGCTGGCGGGCTCTTATGGGCGGCCGGAAAAACTGGCGGAAGCGCAAGCGCTCGGCGCCGTCGGCATTCAAGTCGGGACGGCCTTTGCCTATTGCGAGGAGTCCGGCATTCGCGCTGACCTCAAACACCAAACCATTCAATTAAGTCGCGTCGGTAAAGCCGGCGTGTTCACCGATCCGCTCGCCTCGCCGACGGGTTTTCCGTTCAAGGTGGTGCAGTTGGCCGGCACACAATCGGATTTGCACGGCAACGCCGGCCGCACACGCCGCTGTGATCTCGGCTATCTCCGCCACGCGTATCGCAAGCCCGACGGCACGGTGGGCTATCGTTGTCCGGCGGAACCGGTGGAAGATTTTATCCGCAAGGGCGGCGCGGCGGCGGAAACGGAAGGTCGCCAATGTGTCTGCAACGGCCTCGTAGCCACCATTGGCCTCGCTCAGTTTCGCCCGGAAAACGAAATTGATTTACCGCTGCTCACCGCCGGCAATGATGTCGCGCACATCGCCGATTTTTTGCGTCCCGGCCGCGATTCCTATTCTGCCGCCGAAGTCATCGGCCGCTTGCTCGGCAAAGCTGGTTGATCAACTCGCATTCGTTTCTCAGCCGCTTGGCAATTTTCAAAGGATTGATTGACGCGTCCAATTCGGCTGGCGAAAATCACGGCATGGCTAAACCTGAATTGCAGATTGAAATACTCGCGACCGGCAACGGCGCGGCTCCCAAAAAAGGTGACCTCGTGACCGTCCATTACACCGGCACGTTCCTGGATGGCAAAAAATTTGACAGCTCCGTAGATCGTGACGAACCGTTTGCGTTCGCGCTGGGCGAAGGTCAGGTCATCGCCGGCTGGGATATTGGCGTCGCCAAAATGAAAATCGGCGACAAAGTTAAAATGACCATTCCGCCCGAACTTGCCTACGGACGCGAAGGTTATCCCGGCGCGATTCCGCCGAACGCCACGTTGATTTTTGAAGTGGAACTGCTCGGCATCGGCTGACTTCAAAACGGTCAAACCCGACCGTTTTTTGCACTCGCAAGCCGCGTTTAATCCGCGTAATCTTGCGCCCGCATAAAATCTATTATGAAAAAATATCTCGTTGAATTCATCGGCACCTTCTTCCTTGTGTTCACCGTCGGCATGACGGTCGTTGCGCCCGGCGCCGGCGCACTCGCCCCGCTCGCCATCGGCTCCGCATTAATGATTATGGTGTATGCGGGCGGCCATGTTTCCGGCGGTCATTACAATCCCGCCGTAACGCTCGCCGTCTGGCTGCGCGGTCGCTGTGCGGCGGGCGATGTGCCATTTTACCTCGCCGCGCAAATCCTCGCGGCGTGGGTCGCCGCCGCTGGCGTGCTGTGCTTGAAAGGTCATCCCGTCGTCACTCCGATGGAAATCAAACTCGTGCCCGCGTTCGTCGCGGAAGTCATCGGCACATTTGCGCTTGCCTATGTCGTGCTGAACACCGCCACCGCGAAAGCCACGGCGGGCAATTCCAACTACGGCCTCGCTATCGGCTTTACCGTCATGACGATGGCCTTTGCGCTCGGCGGCGTTTCCGGCGGCGCGTTCAACCCCGCCGTCGCCTTGGGCATCACCCAAATGCATCTGGTGGATTCCATGCACCTGTGGCTGTATTTCGTCGCCAACCTCGGCGCCGGTGCGCTCGCCGCCCTCGTGTTCAAATTTGTCAATCCGGACGACAAATAAATTTCGTTCTCCAGCATCGTGCCGCCGGCGACCTTCCTTCGTGAAACGTCCGGCGGCACTTTGCTTTCCGTGAAGCTCCAGCCGCGCGCTTCCGCCAATGAAATCGGCGCGCCGCTCGGCGACGAGCTGAAAATCAAAGTCACCGCCCCGCCCGTGGACGCCGCTGCCAATCAGGCGCTCGTGGAATTTCTGGCGGAAAAACTCGGCTGCTCGCGCGGCAAAGTCGAATTGCTACGCGGCCACACGTCGCGACACAAAACCGTCATGCTCCACGGCTTCAAAGCCGCCGACACGCTTCAGCGCTTGGTCTGAATCTGCTCCGCCAGTTCCTCCGCCGGATACGTCCAGATTTCCGCCAGCGTCGGATGATAGTGCGGCACCGCCGCGAATTCATGGACGGTCATGCGCTTCGCCATGGCCACGATGATTTCGTGGATGAGTTCGCCGCCGCTCGGCCCCACGCATTCGCCGCCGATGATTTCGCCGGTCTTGGGATTCGCCAGCAGTTTCACAAAACCGTCCTTCGCTTCCATGATGAGCGATTTGCCGTGGTCATTGAACGGATAACTCGCCGCGAGAAATTTAATCCCACGCGCCGTCGCTTCCTTTTCCGTCAACCGAACGAACGCCACTTGCGGATCGGTGAACACGACCGAAATCAGCAGCCGATAATCCATCGTGCGCGGCAACTTCGGTTTCAGAATATTGTGCACCGCCGTCTCGCCCTGCTGAATCGCGATGTGCACGATCTCATGCGGCCCGCAGACATCCCCCGCCGCGAAGATGTGCGGCGCGCTCGTCTGCATTCTGGCATTCGTCACGACGCGGCTGGCTTCCATTTTCACGCCCGCATTTTCCAAACCGAGCGATGCCGTGTTCGGCACGCGACCGAGCGCGAACAAGATTTCTTCCGCCGCCACAGAAATAATTTTCCCGTTCTGCTCGAACGAAACTGATTTTAATTTTCCTTTGCGCTTCGCCTCCACGAGCTTCGTGCCGGTGAACACTTGCATTCCTTCGCGGCGAAAAACCGTTTCCACCACCGCGCCCGCATCCGCATCAAACTCTTTCAGCAATCGCTCGCTGCGCTGGATCAACGTCACCTTTACGCCAAAACGTTGAAAGAATTGCGCAAACTCGCACGCGATTGCGCCACCGCCGAGGATGATGAGCGACTTCGGCAATTTCTTCAGCGCCACTGCGTCGTCGCTCGTGATGAAGCCGATGTCATTCAATTGCGACAACGGCGACGGCGCGACGCGCGAGCCGGTGGCGATGACAAAATGTTTTGCCGTCAGCTTTTTACCATTGCTCAACCGCAAGGTATGCTCATCCAGAAAACTGGCATTGGCGCGGATGAACTTGAAACGGCCATCGTTCAGTCGCTTCACCCGAAAATCTGCAAAATCTTTGATCTGCTCCGCCTTGCGCCCCATGACCTGGGCAAAATCAAACGTCACCTTGCCCGCGCGCACACCCCACGTCGCTGCGTGTTCTGCCAGATGTTTTACCTCCGCCGCGTAGAGCAGCGCCTTCGTCGGCATGCAGCCGCGCAGGATGCACAAGCCGCCGACCTCGCGGCCGCCTTCGATGACCACCGTTTTCAAGCCCGCGCCCGCCGCCGTGCGCGCCGCCGCGTAACCGCCGCTGCCGCCACCGATCACCGCCACGTCGTAATCAAATTTCTTCATACCAGAGAAGATGGAAGCGCGCGGCGGAAATGCCAACGGATTTCTTCGCGACACGGATTACACAGATTTTTACAGATTGAATCCGTGCTAGTCCGTGCCATCCGTGTCTGCCCTTTTGTCCGAGTTTATCTGTGGTTGATTTTTTTGCGGGTTACAGGATGATTTTCGCATGACTGAACTCATCTATCCCCGCAGCCCGCGCGAAACCATGAACGGCTGGCATTACCTGCCACGTTACGTTGACAAGATCCGGATGCACCTCGCCGGCAAGCTCCACGCCGACTATCAGGAAAATCTCGGCAAAGCCTTTGACGGCGTTTGGCTCAAAGCCGCCGGCCTTACGCACGAACAATTCGTGGAAGTCGTGAAAAATTCTATCACCGACGGCCAGGTCTGCGATTGGGTGCGCCTGAACGTGAAGAAGACTCAGACCGAAAAAGACGCGCACTGGGCGGATGTCCTCTGCCGCCCGCTCGTGAATGACGAAGCCGCGCAAGCCCGCTTGAAAATGCGCAAAGAGCAAGCCGGCATTGCCCACCGCGACGACGTGAAATGTTTTGTGGACATGCTCGACGCTGACGAGAAGCGGATTTGAGGCTCAAGCGCAAACCGAAGTATGCTGGACACAGTTTTGCGTCGAGAATACAGTTTTAACCATGAACCAGATAGGCCACAAACCAAACCAACCAATTTGGCCGACCTAGATGTTAGGCATCATTCGCGCATCTGACATGAAAACACGAAAAGCATGGCGGAGAGTTTTGGATCGTTGGATTTTCTTGGTTGTCGGGACGATGTTTGCCATGTTCACTTTCCTAGCAGTTCGTGGCGGACAGATTAGTGCCGGTCGGCATAGTCACGATTTTATTTCTGTCACAGACGAGCCAGTTCGTTTTTGGATTTATGTGGCTGTCGGAGCTTTGATTTCGGGGATTGCTTTTTATTGTGCTTTCGCAAAAGGACGACCATGATGCCCAATACGGAGATAGGCTGCAAAACCCGTCCGTGAAATTCGTGAGTTAGCGGTTTTAATCTCGTTGGTATTTACCCAAGCCGTCCAAAACAAAACCGCCGGCATCTGGCGACGCCGGCGGTGTGCGTTTCTGTAATAGTTTACGGCGCCGCGTAATGCGCATCCACCTTCGCGCCGACGTCGCGGTAGGTCACGTCGGATTCGTAGATGATGAGGAACTGTTCGATGGCCTCGGCCTTCTTGCCCATCTTCTCAAACACACAGCCGAGATTGTAGATGAGGTCTTTCTTTTCGTCGTCGAACGCGGGCTTTTCTTTGATGGCATTCTGGAGGGTGCGCACGGCGGAATCGTTCATGTTCCGCTTGGCGAAACATTGCGCGAGCATGCTCATGGCGGCGAGGCGTTTGTTGGGGTTGCCCTGCGCCTTCTGAAATTCCGCCGTGGCCTCGCCGATCTTACCGGCCTTGAAATACAACTGACCCAGCTCAAATTTGATGGCGAGGTCGGTGGGGTATTTCTCGGCGCGCTGCTGGGTTTCGGCGAGTTGAAAATTTAATTTCTCGGCGGTGATGGCGGCAAGTTTCTCGGCATGGTCGGCGTCAAAGGCGTTCAGTTGCGCAATCTGCGCGTCGAATTTCCGCAGGCCGACCTCGGCCATGGCGCGGTCGAGCGTGGCGTCGGCGGCGAGATCGGATTGCTTGATGCGTTGGTAAAGTTCCAGCGCGCGGTCGAACTGGCTTTTCTGCGTGTAAAGCTCCGCGAGGGAACGAATCATCTTGAGATTGTCCGGCTCGTTCTGGAGGCGGCCTTCGTATTCGTCAATCAGGCGCTGGGTCACGTCCTCGGATTTCTGCACGCGCTTTTCCTGTTCCAGCGAGACGGCTTCTTCTTTGTTGCGCAGCACGTCGCGGAAGGAACCTTTGCCGTCGGCAAGGGCATTGTAGCCGCCTTGATCGAGCGTCTTGTGCGCGGAAAGATTTTTTTGCGCCTGCTTCAAGTCGGGGTCGTAGGGCGTGGTGCGGATGAGTTCATCCAGAAATTCTTCCGCCACCTCGGCGTTCCCGCCGGTCTCGGCCACGGCGTTGGCGAACTCGACGACGAGCGCCTTGTCCTTGGGCGCGAGCCGCACCATGGTCTCGAGCGACAACACCGCCGTCTGCGGCAGTTCCAAGGCCTGCGCCGCATCCACGATGATGCGATGGGCAAAGGGATTATTCGCATCGCCGTTCAGCACTTCTTCGGCGATGGCCATGGCCTCGGCGGGATTTTTGCTCAACGTGATTTTGGCCTTGGTGATTTGCGGCGACGAACCGGCGCTGCTCATCATCTTCTTGAAAAAACCTTTGCTCTCGCCCGCCGACCGCGCCGTCTGCGCGGC